>NZ_JARUND010000002.1:1505065-1806079 GCF_036898825.1 Streptomyces sp. B21-083
CCCGCCCGGTACGCGAGAACACGGACGTGTGCGCCCTCGGCAGGAAGTACGGAGGCTGGGGCAAGGACAGCCCCCAGACGGTCATCTGCAAGGAGGCGTACGGGCGTTGAGCGCGCAGGGATCGGTCAGGAGATCGGCCGAGCGGTCCGGGCGGGGCTGCTGACGGGCAGACATCCCCCGGAGCCGTCCGGGATTGCTCAGGGCCGCTGCCTGGGCGGCCCCCAGGAATCCCCTTCCGGTCCGTCGGAAGAGTCTCCCCCGGAGGAGTCCCCCTCCCCCAGCCGCAGTTCCAGCCGCCCGATGGCTGCCCTGACCCCGTCGCCGTAACTGTCGTCGCCCAGCGCGTCGGCCGCGCCTCGGGCGCGGCGGATGTGGGTCCGGGCGGCGTCGGGGCGGTCCAGCTTCACGTAGTCGGCGGCGAGGTTCAGATGCAGCGACGGGTACAGGGCGCGCACCGCCAGCGCCCCCTCGTGCCGGACGACCTCAGCGACCCGTTCGTCCGACAGCTCCTGCGCCGCCGACAACGCCCGGAGATCCCACGCCAGTTCGTCCGAGGGGTCGTCCTGCGTGTCGGCCATGTAGTGCGCCAGTGTGCAGCGGTGCAAGGGGTCGCCGGCCGCGCCGATCTCCGCCCACAGCCCCAGGAGACGCCCCCGGGCCTCCTCGCGGTCACCGCCGTGATGCAACATGACGGCCTGTCCGATCCTGGTCATCATGGCATCCGGTGCCACCTGTTCCTGCCGCTCCGTCACCGCACCCTCCACCCTCGTCCGCTGTGCCCGTTGTCCTTTCCCGACGCTAACTCCAGGCACTGACAATCACCGTCAGGCGGGCCGGTACGGCACCGGCCCGGCGACACGGCTCACCGCTCCGGGTTCAGCCCAGGTCGGGAATCGTCCAGTCGACCGGCTCGTGCCCCTGGCCGGCCACCGCCTCGTTGATCTGGGTGAACGGGCGCGAGCCGAAGAACTTCTTCGCCGACAGCGGCGACGGGTGCGCCCCCTTCACCACCACGTGCCGCTCCTCGTCGATCAGCGGGAGCTTCTTCTGCGCGTAGTTGCCCCACAGGACGAACACCGCCGGGTCGGGACGGTCGGCCACGGCCCGGATCACCGCGTCCGTGAACCTCTCCCAGCCCTTCCCCTTGTGCGAGTTGGCCTCGCCGGAACGGACCGTGAGCACCGCGTTGAGCAGCAGCACGCCCTGCTCGGCCCACGGCATCAGATAGCCGTTGTCAGGAACGGGCGTGCCCAGCTCCTCCTTCATCTCCTTGTAGATGTTGCGGAGAGAGGGCGGGGTCTTCACCCCGGGGCGGACCGAGAAGCACAGGCCGTGGCCCTGCCCCTCGCCGTGGTAGGGATCCTGACCGAGGATCAGGACCTTCACCTTGTCGTACGGCGTCGCGGCGAGCGCGGCGAACACCTCGTCGCGCGGAGGATAGACAGGACCCTTCGCCCGCTCCTCCTCGACGAACTCGGTCAGCTCCTTGAAGTAGGGCTGCTGCAGCTCGTCACCCAGGACGCCGCGCCAGGACTCGGGCAGCATGGCGATGTCGGTCACGTGAACTTCCTCCGATGTGCGGTGTGTTCCACTCATCGAAGAACCTACCGGCGCCCACTGACAACGGGTCACCGCCAACGGGCGCGGGCACCGGCCGCGCTCCGGCCTCGGGCTCCGCTACCAGCTGGTCTTCCAGTACAGCTGCCACATCACCATCATCGTCGCCGGGTCGATGGACACCTCGGCGCCACCGATCTCCTCGCTCGCCGCCACATGCTGCTTGCCCTGCCACAGCGGCAGCAGCCGGGCGTCGTCCAGGAGGATCTGCTGAGCCTTCTTGAACTCGTCGCCCACGGCCCCGCGGTCGCTCTCGCGGCGGGACTCGGGCAGCAGGACACCGGTGATCTCGGGGGACGTGTACGGCGTACCGAGGGCGTTCTGCTCACCCACGAACGGGGCGATGAAGTTGTCGGCGTCGGGGAAGTCGGGGAACCAGCCGCGCCCGAACACCGGGTACTCGCCCTTCTGGTAGCCGTCCACGTAGGTTTTCCAGGGGCGGCTCTTGAGCGTCACGGTGAACAGGCCGGAGTCCTCCAGCTGTCGCTTCAGTTCCTCGAAGGCCGGCTTGGTCTGGGAGCCGTAGCGGTCGCTCGTGTACCAGAGGGTGAGCGGCACCCGCTCGGTGACGCCGTCCTCCAGGAGGATCTGCCTGGCCTTGGAGGAACTGGGATTCCCGAAGTTGTCGAAGAAGCCCGTGGTGTGGCCGATCAGCCCCTTGGGGATCATGGAGTACAGCGGCTCGACGGTGTCCTTGTAGACGTTGTGGGCGAGCGCCGGGCGGTCGACGAGCTGGGCGATCGCCTTACGGACCGAGAGCTTGCTGGACCAGGGATCCTTGGGGTTGAACACCAGGTAACTGATCTCGGTGGTGGCGTTCTCGACGAGCTGGAGGCCCTCCGCCTTCTCGTTGTCCTCGATGTCGACGATGTCGTCGGCGCTGAGACCTCGGTAGACGACGTCGATCGACTTGTCCCGGAGGGCGTCGGCCATCTCGGACGACTTCTGGAAGTAGCGAATGGTGACGGCGTCGTTCCTGGGGGCCGCGATGCCCTTGTAGCGGTCGTTCCTGACGAGTACCGCCTTGTCGCCCTCGTTGTAGGACTCCAGGGTGTAGGGCCCTGAACCGTCGACCTTGCCGTCCCGGCGGAGGGACTTCGCGGGGTACTCCTCGGGGTCCACGATCGACATGGCGGGCGTGGAGAGCACGAAGGGGAAGGTCGCGTCGGCCTGGTTCAGGTGGAAGACGATCCCGCGGTCGCCCTTCAGCTCGATCCGGTCGAGGCTGGTCAGCAGACCGGCCGGGCCGCCGTTGACGTTGATCGTCCTGATCCGGTCGATGGAGTACTTGACCGCCCGCGCGTCCAGGTCGTGTCCGTCGGAGAACTTCAGGCCCTCGCGCAGCTCACAGCTGTACACCGTGCTCGAACTGTCGGTGAACTCGCAGCTCTTGGCGGCGTCGGGCTCGGGCTCGGTCCCGCCGGTGTCGAAGTTGAGCAGCGTCTGGTGCACGTTGCGGAACAGCTCCCACGAGTTGTCCCAGGAGGCGGCCGGATCCAGTGTGCTGGGCTCGCTGGTCGTCCCCACGACGATCGGCTTGCCCTCGTTGGAGGAATCGGAGGAGAAGACTCCGCATCCGGCGACCATGGATATGGACGCGGCTGTCGCCAACTGCCGCAGGCCCCGGTTCCGGTTGAACACGTGCACGCTCCTCGATCTGCCATACCAAGCCAACGGTCGGCAGACCATACCGCAGTGCCCCACCGGGTGGTCCAGCTTCTTGGAAGGCCACTTGATCAGCGCGTATCGCGCGACACCGCCCTCGGACGGTGTGACCTCGGACGTCGACACCGGAGCTTTTTCTGTCAGGTGACACGCATAAGTTTGCAGCGGCCGACATACAGGCTTTTCGCCACGCATCTTCCGGTAAATGGCAAAGCGGACGTCAAAATTCGCCGCCCGATTACCCCCGAGTAACTCCGAGTACGGACGCGGGCGCCCGTCTTCCGACGAGCGCCCGCCCCACTCCGCACCGGTACGTCAGCCGTTGCCGGCCTTGAGGAAGATTCCTCCGTCGACCACGAGCGTCTGGCCGGTGATCCAGTCGGCCTGGGACGAGGTCAGGAACGCGGCGGCACCCCCGATGTCGGAAGGTACGCCGAGCCGGCCGAGCGGGTAGGCGGCGGCCGCCTCCTCTTCGCGGCCCTCGTAGAGCGCCTGCGCGAACTTCGTCTTCACGACGGCCGGCGCGATCGAGTTGACCCGCACCCCGGGCGCGTACTCGTGCGCCAGCTGCAGTGTCAGGTTGTCCATCGCGGCCTTGCTGATGCCGTAGGCGCCGATGAACGGCGAGGCCGAGAGACCCGCGACGGACGTGATGTTGACGATCGCCCCGCCGTTCTCCTTCTGCCAGGCGTGCCAGGTCTTCTGGGCGAAGCCGAGCGCCGAGACGACGTTGGTCTCGAAGACCTTGCGCGCCACGTTGAGGTCGAGGTCGGCGATCGGCCCGAACACCGGGTTCGTACCGGCGTTGTTGACGAGGAAGTCGACGCGCCCGAACGCCTCAAGGGTGCGCTCGACGGCGACGGCCTGGTGGGCCTCGTCGTGGGCCTTGCCCGCCACGCCGATGACCCGGTCCGCACCGAGTGCCTCGACGGCCTCCTTGAGCGCGTCCTCGTTGCGTCCGGTGACGCACACCCGGTCACCGCGCGCGAGGAGCGCCTCCGCGATGCCGTAGCCGATGCCCCGGCTGGCGCCCGTGATGAGGGCGACCTTGCCCGAGAGTTCCACTGTGGTCATGTTCTTGTTCCCCGGCCCTAGTCGAGCGGTCCGCCGGCGACGTACAGCACCTGGCCGGAGACGAATCCGGCGGCCTCGTCCGTGAAGAAGGCGATCGCGTTGGAGATGTCGTCCGGAGTGCCCACGCGCTGCACGGGGATCTGGGTCGCGGCGGCGGCCTTGAAGTCCTCGAAGCCCATGCCGACGCGCTCGGCGGTGGCGGCGGTCATGTCGGTGGCGATGAACCCGGGGGCGACGGCGTTCGCGGTGACGCCGAACTTGCCGAGTTCGAGGGCGAGGGTCTTGGTGAAGCCCTGGAGACCGGCCTTGGCGGACGAGTAGTTGACCTGGCCCCGGTTGCCCTGGGCGGAGGAGGAGGACAGGTTGACGATCCGGCCGAACTTGGCGTCCACCATGTATTTCTGACACGCCCTCGACATCAGGAAGGCTCCGCGCAGGTGCACGTTCATGACCGTGTCCCAGTCGGACACGCTCATCTTGAAGAGCAGGTTGTCGCGCAGGACGCCCGCGTTGTTGACGAGGATCGTGGGTCCGCCCAGTTCCTCGGCGATGCGCGTGACCGCGGCCGCGACCTGCGCCTCGTCAGAGACGTCGCAGCCGACGGCGATCGCCTTGCCACCGGCTGCGGTGATCTTCTCGACGGTGTCCTTGCAGGCGGCCTCGTCGAGGTCGATCACCGCGACGGCGCGGCCCTCCGCCGCCAGTCGTACGGCGGTCGCGGCGCCGATGCCGCGCGCACCGCCGGTGACCACGGCGACCCGCTGCTCAGTGGTGGACATTGCTGGTTCTCCTCGCCCTTGAAAAGCCTGCGGTCCACGGTACGCCCTCAGGTGAGCGACCGCTTAGTACCTTCAGTACCCGTGACGCTAGAAGTCCTGGCACCCGGTGTCAACGCCATGTCACTCCGGTGTGAGCCATTACCTGACCAGCAGAGCCAGCAGTCGCTCCGTCTCGGCCATCGGATCCGCCGTGAGCCCCGTGTGCACGGGCCCAGGCTGGACCACCGTCGAGCGCGGCGCGATCAGCCAGCGAAACCGCCGACCGGCATCGTCCAACCCGGCCTGACCCGCTGCTTCCCCTCCCGCGCAGACCCCTTCCACGGCATGCAGCGACGCCCGCACACCGGCCACGTCGGCCTCGGGGTCCAGCGCCCGCAGCTTGCCCTCGTCCAGATGCGTACGCGCCGCGACAAAGGACCTGGCACGGCAGTACACCAGGACGCCGACGTTGAAGCACTCACCGCGCTCGATCCGCGGTACGACCCGCAGCAGCGCGTACTCGAAGACGTCCCGCTCGCTCACTTCTCCCCCTCGAAGCCCGTAACGCCCTTGAGTCGCTCGTGGATGACGGCGGCGCGCGCGAGGAGCGGCTCCGCGTAGGCCCGCCGGAGCGCGTCCGGCGAGTCGAACCCGGGTTCGTCCGCGAGCCACGTGTCGGGGATCTCCGCGGTCACCTCGGCGAGCAGCTCCTCGGTGACCAGCGGCGCCAGTTCGGCGGCGGCCGAGGCGATGTCCGGGCCGAACCGGGCGAGTGCGTGCTCGGAGACGTCGTACGGCTTGGCGGCGGACGCCTGTACGCCGGGCCAGTTGTGGTGCCAGATCATCGTGGCGCCGTGGTCGATGAGCCACAGGTCGCCGTGCCACATCAGCAGGTTGGGGTTGCGCCAGGACCGGTCGACGTTGTTGACGAGCGCGTCGAACCACACCACCCGCCCGGCGTCCTCGGCACTCACCTCGAAGGCGAGGGGGTCGAAGCCGAGCGCCCCCGACAGGAAGTCCATGCCGAGGTTGGTGCCACCGCTCGACCTGAGGAGCCCCTGCACCTCCTGGTCGGGCTCGCCGAGGCCCAGCACCGGGTCGAGGGCGACCGTCACCAGCCCGGGCACCCGCAGCCCCAGCCGCCGGGCCAGCTCACCACAGACGACCTCGGCGACGAGTGTCTTGCGACCCTGTCCCGCGCCGGTGAACTTGATGACGTACGTCCCGAGATCGTCGCCCTCGACGAGTCCCGGCAGTGAACCGCCCTCCCGCAGGGGCGTGATGAAGCGGGTCGCGGTGACCTCTTTCAGCATTTTCCCAGGCCACCCATCTCTTCAACCTTGATTTCCGCGAACACTGCCGGAGAGACGCCCTGGCGGGAACAGTCCGTCAACAGCCCTGGCCGGCCTCCGGCATGAAGCGAGCATAGTGACCAAGGGTGATGGCGGACGAGGCGAGTAGTCGCCGGGCGGCGCGACTGACAGCTGCCGTTGGAGCAGCCTGTTCAGTCCTCGGCGCGCTGCCCTCGGGCGATGGCTACGAGGTCGGCGTAGCGGATGACGGACCCGCCCGCGCCCCAGGTCCCGTCGGGCTGCTCGTGCGCCAGCACCCACACCCGCGACGCGTCGGCCTCGGTGAGCCCCGCAGCCGAGAGCACGGTCGTCGTGGCGTCCCGGACCAGGCCGGCCTTCCCGTCCTCCGAGAGCGCGCCCCGAGGGACCGTCACGTCGATGAGGAAGCGGGGTGCGTCGTCCTCGGCGGTGGTCTGCGCTCCTGCGGGCAGTTCGACGAGGTAACTCCACAGCTGGGCCCGGAAGAACGGCGTGTCCGGCGCTCCCTCCCAGCGCAGCAGGGCGCCGGCCAGGTCCCGTTGGACGGTCTCGCGTCCCTTCTCACTGAGGGAGCCTGACGGGACGGTGAGCCGGATGATCGACATGACGGGATCTCCTTGTCTGACGCGCACACCGGCGCAGACAAATGCGGACCGCCGGTCGCGCGACCGCATCGTTACGGGGCGTGTCTTCTGATCAGAGGGGGCACTGGCCGGGCGGGCCGAGCGGTTGGACGACTGAGGCACGTTCGCGGCCTTGTGCCCGGGCCGCCTGAACGGCGCGCGCGCAGGGTTCGTATCTTCGTACGCATCAGCAATCGCCTCCGGAAGGAACGTCAGCATGAGCAGCGCCTCGCTTCAGCCCGTATCGGGACCGGGTCGTCGTACGGTCATGGCGGCGGCCGGCGCGGCGGGGCTCGCCGTCGCGCTGACCGCGTGCGGGTCGGAGGACGACTCGTCGGCCTCCGCCACCGAGCAGGGCGCCGCCGCCGGCACCGCCCTCGCCAAGACCTCCGACATCCCGGAGGGTGGCGGCAAGATATTCAAGGACCAGGGTGTGGTGGTCACCCAGCCGACGGCGGGCACTTATAAGGCGTTCTCGTCGAAGTGCACGCACGCGGGCTGTGCGGTGACGGGCATCACCAACGGCGTCATCACCTGCCCGTGCCACAACAGCGAGTTCTCGGTCGCGGACGGCAGCGTGAAGAAGGGCCCGGCGACCACGGCGCTGGCCGCCGAGTCGATCACCGTGTCCGGGGACTCCATCACACTCGCCTGACCATCACCCTCGCCCGGCGCGGCGAGGCCGCTTGAGACAGGCCAGCACCTCGTCGGTGGTCGCGACCGTGGCGACCAGCGCGAGGGTGTTGCGGATCATCGCGGGGGTGTAGTCGGAGGGCACCCCCGCGATGGCGTCCCTGGGCACGACGACGGTGTATCCACGGTTCACGGCGTCGAACACGGCGTTGGGAATCGCGACGTTGGCCGAGACGCCGGTCACGATCAGCGTGCGGCAGCCCAGGTTGCGTAGCAGGGCGTCGACGTCGGTGCCCTGGATCGGCGACAGGCCATGCAGCCGCCGTACGACGAAGTCCTCGTCGGCGACCTCGATCGGCGGTGCGACGCGTACCGCGGTGGTGCCCGAGAGCTGCTGGACGGGGAGCCGCTCGGCGGCGCGGAACAGCCGGGCGTTGTGGTTGGCGCCCCGGCCGTCCGAACGCCGTTCGGCGATGGCGTGGATGACCTGGACACCGGTCTCGTGGGCGGCCTCGACCAGTCTGGCGACCTGGCCGAGCGCCCCCGACGACCGTGCCTCCCCGGCGAGTTCGGGCAGGGCGCTGTCCGGGCCGACTACGCCCTGCTGGCACTCGACGGTGAGCAGGACCGTGGTCGCGGGGTCGAGGAGTTCGCTGAGCTGTTCGTACGACGGCATGGCGCTCCCTGGTCGCGGACCGTATGGACGGGCGGGGGAGACTAACGCCCACCGCGTACGGGCGGAAGACAGCCCGATTCACTTTTCTGACCCGAAACGACGCGAAACGACGCGAGACAACACGAGCAAGAGGGGGATCACATGACCGTGGCTCAGCGCCGAGGCCGGAAGATCATGATGACGCCGGGCGAGCTGGACGAGTTCCTCACGACCCAGCGCACCTGCCGGGTCGCCACCGTGTCGGCCACCGGCGCGCCGCATGTGAGCACGCTGTGGTTCGCCTGGGACGGCATCTCGATGTGGCTGTACTCGGTGGTCCGCAGCAAGCGCTGGACCGACCTGTCCCGGAACCCGAAGGTCGCGATCGTCGTCGACACGGGCGAGGAGTACGACGAACTTCGCGGCGTCGAACTGTCCGGCACCGTCGAGTTCGTCGGCGAGTCGCCGCGCACCGGGGAACTGCGCGCCGAACTGGACGTCCCCGAAACGCTGTTCGCCCGCAAGAACTTCCGCCTGGACGAGATGCCCCACGACGGCAGACACGCGTGGATCCGCCTGACCCCGGAAAAAACGATCTCCTGGGACTTCAGCAAACTGCCCCCGCAGTAGCGGGCTTTCTTCAGGGCGTGCTCAACACGGGGCGGCACCCCTCCAGCGCCGGCCCGCACCCCCAGCCCGTCCGGCGATTGACGACAAGGCCCCTTCAGGGCCGACAGGGGGGTCTGGGGGCGCAGCCCCCAGGAACGGGATGGGAAGGGTAAGGGCGGCGGGGGCGAACCCCTCTACGACACACCCCCCACCGCCTGCCCCACCCCCCGCAACGCGCCCACCGCCGCCCGGATCGACGGCCGTCGATCCGCATCCGCCCGCCACACCACGTACACATGCCGCCGCACCCGCTGCCGCAGCGGAACGGTGACCACTCCCGCGGGCACGGGATGACGCCCCAGCAGCGGCGCGATGCACACCCCGAGCCCCGCCGCGACCAGCGCCAGCTGCGTATGCGTCTCCGCCGCACGGTGCCCGATGCACGGCTCGACACCCTTGGACCGCAGCGTGAACATCAGCCACTCGTGGCAGAACTCGCCCTCGCCCCACGTGATCCACTCGTCCTCGGCGAACTCCTCCAGGTCCACCTCGCCGCGACCGGCGAGCGGATGGCCCACCGGCATCGCCACGTCCGCCGGGTCGTCGAGGATCGCCGCCTTCACCAGACCGTCGGGCAGCGGCATCGGCTTGTTGTACCAGTCGAGCACGACCGCCAGGTCGAGGTCCCCGCGCACCACCCCGGCGACCCCGGCCTCCGGTTCCAGCTCGCACGAGCGCAGCCGCAACCCGGGGTGCTCCGCGCGCAGGGCCGCGAGCGCGGCCGGGAACAGTCCGCGCGCGGCGGTCGGGAACGCCGAGAGCCGCAGCTCACCCACCACCTGCCCACGCTGTGCCTCCAGGTCCGACTGGGCCAGCTCGACCTGGGAGAGGATGCGCGCGGCGTGGTCCGCGAGCAGCCGCCCGGCGTCGGTGAGGCGCACACCCCGCCCGTTCTTGGCCAGGAGCTGCTGCCCCACTTCGCGCTCCAGCTTGGACATCTGCTGCGAGACGGCCGACGTCGTCACATGCAGCCCCTCGGCCGCCCCGCTGACCGAGCCGTGCCGGGCGAGGGCGTCGAGGGTACGCAGGCGCTCCAGATTCAACATGTAAGCGATTCTACGAGATAAGCCGAACACATACTCGCTTGCGCTACGAGATCGACTCCGGGATCGTGGGCTGTATGAGCCGCCTCACCACCCCGAAGCGCACGACACCGGCGCCCCCGCCCCGCCCTACGCCACCGCCCGCGCCCACCTCCGCCAACCCGGGCCACCACCGCTCCACCCTCGACTGGCGCGTGCGCTTCGGCGTGCTGTCCCTGATCTGGGGCTCAGCTTCCTGCTGATCAAGGTCGGTACGCAGGGGTTCGCACCGTTCCAGGTCACCTTCGGCCGGCTGCTGTTCGGTACGGCGGTCCTGGCGGCGGCGCTGGCGGTGAAGCGGGAGCGGCTGCCGCGCGGCGCACGCACATGGGGGCACCTCGCGGTAACCGCGTTCCTGCTGAACGCGCTGCCGTTCTCGCTGTTCGCGTACGCGGAGCTGACGATCCCGTCAACCCTGGCCGGCATCTGCAACGCGACTTCACCCTTGTGGGGCATGGCCCTGTCGCTGGTCGCACTCTCGGAAGACCGGCCGACGCGGGTGCGGGTGGCCGGTCTAGGCCTGGGCTTCCTGGGCGTGCTGACCGTTCTGGGCGCCTGGCAGGGCTTCCACGGCCTGGACGCGACGGGCACGGCACTGGCACTCCTGGCCTCGCTCAGCTATCCGATCGGCTGGATCTACGTCCGCCGTACGCTGGCGGGGTCAAGTCACTCCCATCTGTCACTCAGCGGCGCCCAGCTGTTGCTGGCCACCCTTCAACTGGCCTTGGTGACACCGCTGTTCACCGAGATACCCGACCGCGTCGCGCTCGGGCCGCTGCTCGCGATCGTCGCCCTCGGCGCGCTGGGCACAGGGTTCGCGATGCTGCTCCAGTACGGCCTGGTCGCCGAGACGGGGCCGACGACCGCCCAGATGGTCACGTACTTCATCCCGGTCATCGCCACGGTCGCGGGCGTCACGCTGCTCGGCGAGACCCTGGCCTGGTCGACACCGGTGGGCGCGGTGGTGGTCCTGGCCGGGGCGGCACTCACCCAGGCCAGCCCCGGCCGTCGCCGCCGGCGTCGAGCTGAGCCCCAGCCACAAGTCCCCGCCTAGCACAGCGCCGACCGGACCCGCTCAGACGTAGGTCCGCGCCTGCGCCGGTCGCACAGCTTCGGCGATGGCGTCCGCCAGCGGGCCCGTCTCCTGCGGGGTCAGTGTCGCGACGGTCACCCGGATACCGGAAGGGGCGTTCATCCGGAAGCGCGCGCCGGGGGCTACGGCCCAGCCGGCGTGCAGCAGCCGGGCGACCGCGCCGGTCTCGTCCGGCACGGGAATCCACACGTTGAGTCCACTGCGCCCATGGGCCGCGACCCCGCGCCGCGCCAGCGCGTCGATCAGCGCGTCCCGGCGCCGCCCGTACGCCGAGGCCACCGCGCGCGCGTCCAGCGCGCCATCCGCCCACAGCCGCACGACGGCCCGTTGCAGCAGCCGGCTCACCCAGCCCGGCCCGAGTCGCTGCCGCCCCAGGACCCGGTCGACGGTGACGGGGTCCCCGGTGAGCACGGCGAGACGCAGATCAGGGCCGTACGCCTTGGCGACCGAGCGGACGAACGCCCAGTGCCGGGTGACCCCGGCCAGCGGGTGGAGGGGCTGGTCGACGATCCGGTAGCCGTGGTCGTCCTCGACGAGCAGGGTCTCCGGGTGCTCCCGGAGCACGGAACGCAGGGCACGCGCGCGCGTGGCGCTCACCACGGCCCCGGTCGGGTTCTGCGCCCGGTCGGTGACGATCAGCGCCCGTGCCCCGGCCGCCAGCGCCCGCCGTACGTCCTCGGCGATCGGGCCCTGGTCGTCGACGCCCACCGGGACCATGCGCAGCCCGAGCGCTGGCACGAGGTCCAGCAGCCCGCCCCACCCCGGATCCTCGACGGCCACCGTGTCACCGGGTTTGAGGTGTACGGCGAGGACGCGCTCGATGCCGTCCAGCGCGCTGGAGGTGACGGCGAGGGGACCGTCCGGCACGCCGTCGGTGTCGAGGTCGGCGCGGGCGATCCGGGCCAGCTCCGGCTCCACGATGGCGTCTCCGTAGAGCACCGGCGCCCGGTCACCCTGCTCACCCGCCGCCGCGAACGCCGCCGCCAGTGACGGCAGCAGCGCCGGATCGGGGTTGCCGTGCGCCACGTCCCGCACACCGGTCGGCACCTCCACCCGGATGTACTCGCGCCCGGTGGTGGCCGGTTTGGAGCGCACCCGGCTGCCGCGCCGCCCATGGGTCTCGATGACCCCGCGTTCACGCAGTGTCCGATAGGCGGCGGCGACGGTGTTCGGATTCACGCCGAGCCGCTCCGCCAACTCCCGCATGGGGGGCAGCAGTTGCCCGGGTTCCAGCTCGCCGGCACCCACCGCGCCTTCGACGCTCGCGGAAATCTCTGCCGCACCTCGACCTTTGATCGGATATTCTCCTAGCACAACACAGATTATGCACTAGTGCAATCTAGCCCGCAAGGAGACCATCATGTCGGGGACCACACAGGACGCACGGGACGCAGCGGGCACGCAGGACGCGCAGGACGCGCAGGACGCCATTCAGGCAGCGACACCGCGGGGAGTTGATCAGTCCTCCCCGCTACCCTCCGCCGACACCTACACCTCGACCGACCGCACGGTCCCCACCCGCTCCCCCGGCCGGGCGTCGTACGACAAGGAGGCGGTGCACGCGATCCTCGACGAGGGGTACGTCTGCCACCTCGGGTTCGTCCGGGACGGCGCGCCGGTCGTCCTGCCGACGTTGTACGGGCGGGTCGGTGAGCGCCTCTACGTGCACGGGTCGACGGGTTCGCGCCCGTTGCGGATGACGGGCCAGGCCGACCCGGGCCTTCCGGTGTGCCTGACGGTCACGCACGTGGACGCGCTGATCCTGGCCCGGTCCGCCTTCCACCACTCGATCAACTACCGCTCGGTGGTGGTCCACGGCATCGCCCACCAGGTGACGGACCCCGACGAGAAGCGCATGGCCCTGGACGCCCTGGTCGACCACGTCGTGGCAGGCCGCTCCGCGGACTCGCGGCCCGCCAACGCCAAGGAGCTGGCCGCCACCTCCGTGATCCGCGTCGACCTCGCCGAGGTCTCCGCCAAGGTGCGCACGGGCGGGGTGAACGACGAGCCGGAGGACCTCGCGCTCCCCCACTGGGCCGGCGTGGTCCCACTGCGCAAGGGCTACGAAACCCCGGTCGCCGACCCGGAGTTGGCCCCCGACACCCGGCTCCCGGCCTACCTCGCGGCTCGCTGATCCAGATGCTGATCCACCCCTGGGACGCGCCGCGCGACGACGCGGAATGGCAACAGTGGCTGTCCGCGCACGACTTCGGCCAGCTCTCCGTCAACGGTCTGCCGGGCGAGGCGCCGTACGTCCAGCCGCTGCACTTCGCGTACGACGCCGATCGCGCCGAGGCCGTCACCCATCTGGCTCGCCCGAACCCTCTCTGGCCCGCGCTGGAGAGGAACCCGGTCGTTTTGCTCAGTGTGGTCGACGACTACACGTTCGTCCCCGGACCCTGGCAGGCCGCGCCGGACGGTCCGTCCGAGCACGGGACGCCGACGAGCTTCTACTCGGCGGTCCAACTCCGCTGCACCGCCCACGTCGTGGACGACCCGGCGGAGAAGGCCGCCCTGCTCAACCGCCAGGTGGGCCACTTCCAGCCGGAAGGCGGCTCGGCGCGAGTGGCGGTGGGCGAGGAACCGTTCGGGCGGATGCTCGCCGGTATCCGTGGCATCAGGCTCGAAGTGACGGACGTACGGGCGAAGTTCAAGTACGCCGAGAAGAAGCCGACGGAGGTCCAGGACCGTATCGCGGCCGGGCTCGCGGCGCGGGGCGGCCCAGGGGACGCGGAAGCACTGACGGTTCAGCGGCGCAGGCGGGGGCTGTGACGAAGCGGACCTCCCCCTGTCACGTCGACGAGCAAATCGACGAGCACCTCGACCCACTCGCGCCCCGCGTCTCCGCCACCGCGAGCCCGGCCACCGCGCCCAGCATCATCAGGGTGCCCACGACCGTCGCCGCCGTCAGCCGTTCACCGAGCAGAGTGACGGCGAGAACCGCCGCGCTCACCGGCTCCAGGAGCATGACCACGGAAACGGTCGCCGACCGGACGACGGCCGCTCCGGCGAAGTACAACCCGTACGCCAGCGCGGTCGGCACGGCGGCGATGTACACCAGAAGCCCGGCGAACTGCAGGCCGTCGCCGGTGTGCGGCAGCAGCCCCTCGGCGAGCCCCAGCGGCAGCAGGCAGAGCGTCGTGACGCCGAAGACCCTGACGGACGTGGCGAACGCGTCCGTACCGCCGTCCCGCCCCCACCACCGGGTGAGGAGGGTCATCGCCGCGTACCCGGCCGCCGACACCAGGGCCCATACGACACCCGACGGCCGCACCTGAGCGCCGTCGCTGCCCAGCACCAGCACCGTGAGCCCGGCGAGCGCCCCGGCGACGGCGACGGTTCCGCCCGCCCCCAGCCGTTCGCCCAGGGTCAGCCGGGCGCCGAGCGCGATGAGGACGGGCCCGGCGCCGAGAGTCACGACGGTGGCGACCGCGAGGCCGGTGGCCTGGACGGACGCGAAGTACGCGGTCTGGAACACGGCCAGCAGGAACCCGGTGACCCCGGCCCGCAGGGCCTTTCGGCGCCACGGCTCGGGCCCGACAGCCGGACTGCTGGCAGCCGGACTGCGACGCAGTGACCGGGCGATGAGCAGCAGCACGAAGCCGCCCGCGCAGCGCCAGAAGGAGAGGGCGACAGGGCCCAGATCGCTCACCCGGTAGACAAGGGAGGCGACGGCGCCCGCAGTGCCCCACGCGGCACCTGCGACGGTCAGGAAGAGCAGGCCTCGCCCGACGGGCAGACCGGAAACAGCATTCGACACGAGAGTCTCCGCAGACGCGCGAAGACCGTCCGAAGGCCGGCCGCCGCGCGGAAGTTGACGAAAGGACCCGAACCCTCAGGGCTTTACGGGGTCCTCTGGCTTCGTCTGCGGGCAGCACCGTTCAGCCCGACGGCGATACGTCGGGCATGTTCTCGGGAGAGCCCGCCTCAGGCGGCCGGAGGCGGAAGGACGAGTGCGCGCGCGTGCATGATCGCGACCCTATGCGGCGGTACGACCGGCCGCCACATCCTTTTCGGATCCTCGGGCGACCGGCTCCGCCGACCCCTTGGCAGGCGCCGACGACTGTGCGATGAACGCCCCCATAAGCACCACCGCACCCCCCGCGATCTGGGGAGCCGAAAGATGTTCGCCCAGCAGCACCCAGGCCAGTACGGTCGCGATGACCGCCTCCAGACACGCCACCACCCCGGCGACCTGCGGCGAGAGCCGCCGCACGGCGAGGACGCCGGTGACGTAGGCGACGACCGTCGCGACCAGCACGATCCAGCCCAGCAGCAGCTCGGCCGCGACGGGTGTGCCGTTCATGTGCGCGGTGCCCGCGAGCACCGACCAGTCCATGCGCCACGGTCGCGCCACGACGGTCAGCACAAGGGCGCCGACCAGCAGGCCGTACGCGATGACACCGAGCGGGTCCGGCGCCTCGTCGCCCGCGTCGCTGCCCTGATCGGACAGGACGAAGTAGCCGACCTGGCAGCAGGCGGCGGCGACCGCGAGCAACAGCCCCACGGCGTCGAAGCCGAGCCCGGACCAGATCTCGACGACACTGGCGAGGCCGCCGACCGCGAGGACGACACCGAGCGCGGCGGCACGGGTCACGGGCCGCCGCTGCACGAACCGCACCCAACCCAGCACCAGGGCGGGTGCGAGGTACTCGACGAGCAGGGCGACCCCGACCGGGATCCGGGAGATCGCGGCGAAGTAACAGGCCTGGACCCCGGCCACGGCGAGCAGTCCGAACCCGGCGAGCAGCGCGGGCCGCCGGCGCACCAGCGCACGGTGCCGCACGGCCAGGGGCAGCATCACCAGGGCCGCACCCGTCACCCGCAGCCACACGACGTGCAACGGATCGAGGCCCGCCTCGATCAACGGCTTGGCCGCGACCCCGGACCCGCCGAAAGCGACCGCCGACACCAGCGCGAGCCCGAGCCCCACGCCCTTGCCCCGACCGACCTCACCACTCCCTGACGTACGCACCGGCACCATGATGGCAGGCGACGACATGAGCGTCACTCCCGATGACACCTGTCTCACCGACTGGACCGTCCCACGGAGGCCTGGCGACCAGGCCCGCAGGGGCCGCAGGGGCCGCAGGGGCTCACGCCTCAGCGGTAACCGTCGAGCCCCTCGGCGTACTCCTCGCACCCGGCCGCCTTCAGCTCGGCCTGCCTCAGCCGTTCCGGCAGCTCCCGTGCGTCGACTCCGCCCCGTCGCAGCACCTCGACGGCCCTGGACTGGGGATCTCCGATGATCGCCGCGAGCAGATCGACGCCGCGGGCCGGTGCGTCACCGCGTCGCGCGGCCCGTTCGCACGCCTCCTCCAACGCGCTCGCCGCGACCGGCGACCAGCCAGTCGTTCTCGCCGCC
This sequence comes from Streptomyces sp. B21-083, assembly GCF_036898825.1. Lineage (GTDB taxonomy): Bacteria > Actinomycetota > Actinomycetes > Streptomycetales > Streptomycetaceae > Streptomyces. The sequence goes on from NZ_JARUND010000002.1 coordinate 1,521,631, forward strand.
CCCGGCAGCACGGGCAGCGCCCCGGAATCCTCGACCGAGCCCTGCCAGCGCAACCCGTAGCCGATGCTGCGCTGCACGAGATAGCCGAGCAGCCGTGCGACCTGCGGGTCGCCGCCCTCGAACACCGCGCGCACCTCGGGATCGGACTCGAGGAGCGTGTGCAGCAGATGGGCCGTGTCGATCTGCCGGTCTCCGTCCCGCAGCGCCCGTCTGCGCGCGCCGGAGACCACCGCTGCCAGCTCGGAAGTGAGCCTGGCATCGTTGTCCAAGCGGTTCGCGCCGTGCTCGGTGGTCGACTGCCGGGGAATACGGGATTGCACACCCCCACCCCATCAGTCCCCGCACTCGCGGTCATCCTCGCGACGCACCATTTCCTTGTCCCACGGAGGGTGTGCACCGACGGCGTGATCTCCTCCTTACGGAGGACATCACGCCGCTCCGCACGAAGTCGACGCAAGGGGCGCGCACGCTCATTCCGCACGCCCTGGGCGCAACCGGAGCACCCCCTCCCACGTCCCACACCAACATGGAGAGGTGCTGGCTGGTGGCGCTGCCGGCCACGGACGGGAGGCAGTACGTGTACCGGGTGTACGCCCCGGAGGACGCGCTGCTCGCCGACCTGTTCTGGGAGGCATGGCACTGTCACGACGAAAGCCCCTTCCCGCGCGCGTGGGACCTGTTCGACGCGGCCGTGATACGGCGGGTCGGGTGAGCCGGTCCCGTCCGTCGGCTCGCCGCGACTTTTTCTGACGACTCGTCAGTATTGAATGTTCCGGCCCTTGCGACTACGTTCCGCGACACCGCAGCCCGAGACACAGAGGTGGTCGCATGGCCGAAATAAGCGCGGAGGCACAGATCCAGGCACCGGCGGAGAAGATCTGGGCGCAGCTGACGGACTGGTCGGCGTACGGAGCGTGGAACGCGACCCACACGAGCTTCCCGAAGGGCGGCCCCTCCGCCCTGGAGGTCGGCGGCACCTTCGAGGAGAACATGAAGCTGATGGGCTTCCCGGCCGAGGTCGAATGGACCATCGCGGAGTTGGAGCCCGCCCGCACGCTGGCCATCCGGGGCAAGGGCCCGATGGCCGTGACCGTCGCCACGCGTTACACCCTCACCCCCGACGGCGACGCCACGACGGTCCGTATCGACGGCGAGTTCACCGGCGCGGCCGTCTCCCTGATGGCCGGAAAGCTGAAGGACTCGGGGACGGCCGCCCTCAACGAGTCCCTGCGCAAGCTGTCCGGCCTGGTGAGCTGAGCCCGGCCGTCATGACCGTACGACAGACAGCACGCAGGCGCCCCGCGGACACTTCCGCGGGGCGCCTGTGCGCACTGGGGGACACGCCGCCGGGAGCGGTCACGTCTCCGAGGGCGACCCATCAGTCCTCGTCGGCGAGGATCAGGTACAGCTTCTTGCGCGCTTCGTTTATCACCGTGAGCGCCTTCTCGCGCTGCTCCTTGCTGCCCGTCTTCCAGACCTGGCCGAAGGCCTCCATCAGACCGACGCCGGCCTGGCGGATGTCGTTCAGCGCCTCCCAGTCGACGCCGCGCCCGGCCTCTTCCCAGGGCGCTTCGGGGCCCTCGTCGGCGGCCGTGCGGCCGGACTCGGTGAGCGCGAACAGCTTCTTGCCGCCGTCGCTCTCGCTGACGATCAGGCCCTCGTCCTCCAGCAACTGAAGGGTGGGGTAGACCGAGCCGGGGCTGGGCTTCCACGCCCCTCCGCTGCGCTCGGCGATCTCCTGGATCATCTCGTAGCCGTGCATGGGCCGGTCCTTCAGCAGAGCCAGGATCGACGCGCGGACGTCACCGCGCCGCGCCCTGCCCCGCGGTCCGCCCCGGCCGCCGCGCCCGCCCCAGGGCCCCGGGCCGAAGCCGGGTCCACCAGGACCGCCGGGACCGCCGAAACCGGGACCGAAGGGCCCGAAGGCGGCTCGCCGCCCCTCGAAGCCGCCCCGCCCGAAGGCTCGGGGGCCGCCATGACCGTGTGCGTGCCCGGGACCGAAGCCCGGACCGAATTCCTCTCCATGGGAACGCATCGCAACCACTCCATTCGTTGTCTTGTCGTTGATCTGTCGCGATGCGTCAACGATATATCGGAATAGCGCGAACGACAACCCCCACCAAGAAGTGACCCAGGCCACAGTAGAAACGATGACGTTTCGATAGCGGCGGAAGCTAGGCTGACAACATCGAAGTGAACGAAACGGTTTCGTACAAGGAGAGTGCCCCCCATGGCCTCCGTGCTCGTCGTACATCGCCAGTCCCTGCAGCGTCTCGGACTGCGTATGCTCCTGGCGGCCCAGCCCGACCTGACCGTCGTCGGCGAGGCGACAAGCGGCGCCGAGGCCGTTCGCATGAGCGCCGCGCTCGGACCCGACGTCGTTCTGATGGACAGCCTGGTGATCGACACGGACGGCGTCGATGTCATCCGTCGTGTCAGCCGGCCCCCCACGCCGCTGCCGGCCGCCGCGCCCTCGAGAGCGGCAGAACACGGCCCGCGCGTGCTGGTCCTGACGCCCACCGGCCACGAGCGGCACGCCTACGCGGCCCTGCGCGCCGGAGCCGGCGGGTTCCTCCCCCAGGACGCCACCCCCGAGGAACTGACCGCGGCCGTCCGTATCGTGGCCGCCGGAGACGCCGTCACCACCCCCAGCCTCACCCGTGCGCTCATCGACACCGTCCGGCACGAGCGCGCCTTCGGCTCGCGGGAACGGGTGACCGAGCTCGACGCGCTCACCAGTCGCGAACGCGACGTCCTCACCGCGGTCGCCGCCGGCTGGTCCAACACCGAGATCGCCACCCGGCTGTCCATCTCACCGACCACGGTCAAGTCCCACGTCAGCCGTATCCTCGCCAAGATCGGCGCACGCGCGCGCGTGCAGGCGGTGGTCTTCGCCTACGAGTCCGGCCTCGTCCGACCGGCGGCGGCCTGACGCTCCGCCCCTCCGCACAAGTCCACCGGCCGCCGCGCCCGCCGAACGAGGTCCAGCACCCGGAAATTGGCCTTGGCCCGTCTCCCCGCCGACCCTCTAGCGTCATCCCCATGCGCATTCGAATCGTCGACGCCTTCACCGACCGACCCTTCGCCGGCAACCCGGCCGGCGTCATGCTTCTCGACGCCTTCCCGGACGACACCCGCCTCCAGCGGATCGCCCTGGAGGTCAACCACGCCGAGACGGCGTTCGCGCACCCGCTGCCCGACGGCGGCGAGGCCGACTGGGCGCTGCGCTGGTTCACCCCGGCCGCCGAGGTCGCGATGTGCGGCCACGCCACGCTCGCCACGGCCCACGTCCTGCACACCACAGGCGTCCACACGGGACCCGTACGATTCGCCACCCTCAGCGGCGTCCTCACCGCGACACCCCGAGCGGACGGCTCCATCACCCTCGACTTCCCGACCGCCCCACTCACCCGCGTCGAACCCCCGGCCGGGGTCGCCGAGGCCCTGGGCGCCGAACCGCTCGCGACCTTCGACACCGGCCCGAACATCGATGACCTGCTGATCGAGGTCGCCGACGAGAAGACGGTCCTTGCTCTCGCCCCCGACCTCAAGGCCCTCGCCGCCCACTCGGAACGCGGGGTCATCGCCACCGCCCGCGCCGACGACCCCGCCGGGGACTACGACTTCGTCTCGCGTTGCTTCTTCCCACGGATCGGCATCGACGAGGACCCGGTCACCGGCAGCGCCCACACCGCCCTCGCCCCCTACTGGGCCGAGCGTCTCGGCCGCACCGACCTCACCGGCCTCCAGGCTTCCGCCCGCAGCGGCCTGGTGCGTACGGAACTCCGCGGCGACCGCACCCTGCTGACCGGCCGAGCGGTCACCACCATCGACGGCGAGCTACTCGCCTGAGGGCACACGGAAGGGGCGTACGAAACCCTCGCACGCCCCTCACCCCCATGCCCCGCAACCCTCAGGCGGTGGGCAGCCACCCGACCTTTCCCGCCAGCAGGGCGTAACCCACGAACGCCCCGATGTCGAGCAGCGAATGCGCCACGACCAGGGGACCCACCCGCCCCCAGCGCCGGTAGAGGTACACGAACACCACCCCCATCACCATGTTGCCGATGAACCCGCCGATGCCCTGGTACAGGTGGTACGACCCGCGCAGGACAGCACTGGCCACCAGTGCCGTCCCCGGCGTCCACCCCAACTGGCCCAGCCGGCGCAGCAGATACGCGACGACGATCACTTCCTCCAGTACGGCGTTCTGCACCGCCGAGAGGATGAGCACCGGGTACTTCCACCACACGTCGGGCAGCGCCTCCGGCACCACCGTGAGGTTGAAGCCGAGGCCTCGGGCCGCCAGGTAGAAGGCGATTCCGGTGCTGCCGATCACCGCCGCGACGGCGGCCCCACGACCCAGGTCGGGCCATGGCCTGGTGCGGTCGAAGCCCAGTGTCCGCAGTCCCTTCCCCTCGCGCAGCAGGAAGTGCGCGACCAGGGCGACCGGTACCAGCGCCGTCGTGATGCCGAAGAGCTGCCAGGCGAGATCCAGCCATGGCCGGCCCGGCGCCGCCGAGGCGTTGAGAGTGGCCGCCTGATCCTTGAGACCGCCCGGCTTCGTGACCGACCCGACAAAGCTGATCAAGGCGGAGACACCACTCGCGCCGAGCGAAAGCCCCAGGACCAACAGCGTCTCGTCCCGGAGAGTCCGCCGCTCGGGCCGCCCCTCAGGAAAATCGCCAGCCACAGCGCCCGCCTCCACCTGCACTCCTGCCTCCAGTTGTGTCATCCCGCCGCATCCCTGCCCTCGCCCCACCGAAGTCCTGGGACACCGCGAAAATCGTGCGCGACAGGCCGCCAGGGGGCGGGCCGCTTCCGGCGCGTCTCCCCTGTTCCCTCCTGCTCCCTGCCTTACGGCTACTGCGGCCGATTCACCTCATACGACTGTTTCGCCGCGCGTTCGCCCAGCGGCGAGGGATACGACCGTCATGGGCCATCGCAGTTTGCCCGATCCACCTGAGAAGAGCGCGACCGACCCCCGCGCACGCGCCCGGCGCCGCACGGTCACCATCGTCACGACCCTCGGTCTCGCCACCACCGCAGCTACGCCAGCCACCGCGCGAAGCGCAACCCAGCACCCCGGATCGCCCACCGGGGAGTCCCCGAGCCCCTCACCGGGCCTCAGGGCTCACCCCAGGGGCACCGCTTCCGGCAGCCCCACCGGCCAGGTGTGTACCGGCTCCCCGAGGTGCATCAGCTCGCTGTAGCGCCGGGTGGTCGCGGCCAGCGCGGCCTCCCGCGACAGCCCCTTCTCCAGCGCCCGGTGGAAGGTGGCCGCCTGCCAGGACGCGCCGTTGGTCCGCAGCCGGCACCGTTCCTCGATCACCCCGAGGTACAGGTCCCGGTCGGCGGGTTCGACCCCCCACGCGTCGAGGCCGGCCTCGGCGAGCGGCAGCAGCTCGTCCCGTACGAGCCGCACCGCGTCGACCTCCGCCGTGCCGCCGAACCGGCCGCCCCGGGGCCACTGGAGCCGCGCGTCGATGCCGTGCCGGCAGGCGGCGTCGAAGTTGGCGGCGGCGGCCTCGAAGGGCAGCCGGTTCCACACGGGCCGCGACTCCTCGGCGAGTGCCCGGACGACCCCGTAGTAGAAGGCCGCGTTGGCGATGACGTCCGTGACGGTGGGTCCGGCGGGCAGCACCCTGTTCTCGACGCGCAGATGGGGAACGCCGTCCGCGATCCCGTAGACAGGTCGGTTCCAGCGGTACACCGTGCCGTTGTGCAGCACGAGCTCACCGAGCATCGGCACGCCTCCGGCGTCGAGGACGCTCAGCGGGTCCTCGTCGTCACAGATCGGCAGCAGCGCCGGGTAGTAGCGCAGGTTCTCCTCGAAGAGGTCGTAGGCCGACGAGATCCACCGCTCCCCGAACCAGGTGCGCGGCCGTACGCCCTGCGCCTGGAGTTCGGGCGGACGCGTGTCCGTGGACTGGGTGAACAGCGGGGGCCGCGACTCGCGCCACAGCTCACGGCCGAACAGGAACGGTGAGTTGGCCCCGACCGCGACCTGTACGGCGGCGATCGCCTGCGCCGCGTTCCACACATCGGCGAACCGCGCCGGAGTGACCTGGAGATGCAGTTGCACGGACGTACAGGCCGCCTCCGGAGCGATCGACCTCGACGTGCACGAGAGGCGCTCCACGCCCTCGATGTCGAGAGTGAAGTCCTCACCGCGGGCCGCCACGATCTGATCGTTCAGCAGGGTGTAGCGGTCGACGTCGGAAAGGTTGGAGGAAACCAGGTCGTCACGGTCGAGCGTCGGCAGAATGCCGATCATCATGATTCCCGCGTCGACCTCGTTCGCTTTCCGGTGGGCATATGCCAGTGACGTACGGAGCTCTTCGGCAAGCCGGTCGAATACCCGCCCGGCAAGACGGTGTGGAGCGATGTTGACTTCCAGATTGAACATGGCGAGTTCTGTTTGGAAATCTCGGCTCGCGATCCTTTCGAGTACTTGCCCATTCATCATTTTCGGCATCCCGTCGGGCCCGACGAGATTCAACTCGATCTCCAGGCCCAGGAGATTCTTCGGGCGGTCGAACCGCTTCTCGGCCAGCAGTCGCTCCAGCCCCGTCAGACACTGTCGGAGCTTGGTGCGGTAGCGCTGGCGAGCGGACAGGTCGAACGGCCCCGCCACGACCTTCTCCCCCATCGGAAGCGTCCCTCCTCCTCGAATGGGCAGGCCGAAGATCGGCCGCTGACGTCCCGGGTCACGTGGGATGATGCCCACCAAACGCGATCGATAACGTCCCACGGGTTCTCGTCACCCGCTACGCTGTCCCAGGGTGACCCGCGGCACATTCGCCCGGCATGGCGCCACAGCCGGTTCAACCCGGGTGACCGGACAGTTTCGCGCACTTGCGAACTCGTGAAAAACGCCGACGATAATTGGCCGACCGCCTCCGGCGCGTCCACCGAGGTCATCGCCGTGCGACCGGCCGGGAATCGGTAGAAACACCACGCAACGCCGACCGAACAGGCCCTTGCTCTTCACGCGGAAAACAGTTAGACGAAACATAGTCAGAACACGTGTCGTATAAACTCCGCGAACAAGGGAAGAGAGTCGGCGCCCAGGTCCTGGTGTCCTGCCATCCAGGTGTCGTACGGCAGGCCGCACCCACGCCGGCGCACCCGGCCCCGCCTCTTCGCCCCCGACAGACTTCGAGAGCTGACAGCGCCGTCCGCCCCCGCCCTCGCGCCACCCTGCCTGTCGAACGAGAGGCGTTCCACCATGCCCCTGCATGTCCCCCCGGCTCCCGCACCCGCACTGCGCACCGTCCTCACGGCACTCGGTTCCCCCACCGCCGTCCGCGAGGCACGCACCCCGTCCCTCCGTACCGCCCAGGGGCCCACCACCCCCGAACTCCCGCTGCCTGTGCACGTCCTGGACCACATCACCCCCGCGGGCGCGTCCGCCACCCGGCTGACCGGGTGGCGCTTCCTGATCCGCAGCGGCGACCGCGCTGTGGCCGCCGCCGAGACCATGCTGACGCCCGACGGCTGGGCCTTCTCGCACTTCTTCGAAGGGCCCTACATCGCCTCCACCGAGCGCGCCCTGCGTCAGGCCGAGGCGATGAAACAGCCCTACCAGGCGCGCCTGCTGTCCGTTCCCGAGCTGTACATGCTCACGCTCTGGCTGCACGGCGACATCACCGCCGACGGAGCCGAGGGCCACCCGGCCGCGACCGACCTGCTCGTCCCGCTGGCGCCCGCCCCGCCCGGTATCGCCGCCCATCGTCCGCACCGGGTCGCCGAACTGCTTCCCGTCCTGACCCATCGGGTGACTCCGGCCCGGCTTCTGAGTCCCTCCGCCTGACCGCGCACGGCACGACACACTCCGTATTCACTTGTGCCCCGCCGTCGAATTCCCGACGGCGGGGCATGTCGCTCTTTCGCGCGGCATTACGCTCGTACGAGCCACTTGGGCTTGCGACCGTCCGGACTAGCCCTATCCGGCCCCCAAGAACCACCCAAAGGGACAGCCCAGTTGGGCTGAACCGTCCGCCCGGGTGATGCGTCTTGAACCTGTGAGAAGCGGTGCGGCCAAATACCTGCGGATTGACGCCCGTGGGGCAACACTGGGTTCAAACCGATTTATCACAACGGGGGGCGGCCATGAACAGTGCTTCGAGCCGCAAGACGGACACCACAGCCATCTCACACTCCACGACAGAGCGAAAGATCCCACCAATGTGCCAGCACCAGCCACCGTGCCCGACAGCTCACTCCACCGACCGGGAGTCCGCCCGCCTCATGGCGCACCACCCGGAACAGGGCTGGAGCCTGCTGTGCAACGGCGTCCTCCTCTTCGAGGACACGGGTGAGCTCCTGCCCGACGGCCAGATCATCGCCCCGCACCGCGTGATGACAGCCGCCTGACGGCCCGCTCGCACGGACGAAGGGCAGCCTCCGTACGTCAGGAGCGACTGCCCGGACAGCTGAACACACGAAGAGGGGCCGGCCCGCAGACATCTGCTGCGAACCGGCCCCGACGCATGCCCGAGGGCGACTACTCCTGGTAAGCGTCCAACGGCGGGCAGGAACAGACCAGGTTCCGGTCGCCGAAGGCCTGGTCGATCCGGCGCACCGGCGGCCAGTACTTGTCGGCCGCCGAGACCCCGGCCGGGAAGACCGCCTCCTCGCGCGTGTAGGCGTGCGTCCACTCCCCGCCGAGCGCGGCGGCGGTGTGCGGCGCGTTCCGCAGCGGGTTGTCGTCGGCCGGCCACTCGCCCGCACCGACCTTCTCGATCTCGCCGCGAATGGCGATCATCGCCTCGCAGAAGCGGTCCAGCTCCCCCAGGTCCTCGGACTCGGTCGGCTCGATCATCAGCGTCCCGGCCACCGGGAACGACATCGTCGGCGCGTGGAAGCCGTAGTCGATCAGCCGCTTGGCGATGTCGTCGACGCTCACGCCCGTCGTCTTGCTGATCGGCCGCAGATCGATGATGCACTCGTGCGCGACCAGCCCGCCGGGCCCGGTGTAGAGGACCGGGAAGTGCGGCTCGAGCCGCCTGGCGATGTAGTTGGCGCTCAGCACCGCCACCTGCGTGGCCCGCTTGAGCCCCTCGCCGCCCATCAGCCGCACGTACGCCCACGAGATGGGCAGAATGCCCGCCGATCCCCAGGGCGCCGCCGAGATCGGCCCCACACCCGTCTCGGGCCCGGCCGCGGGCTGCAACGGGTGGTTGGGCAGATAGGGCGCGAGGTGCTCGCGCACTCCCACCGGGCCGACCCCCGGACCGCCGCCCCCGTGCGGGATGCAGAACGTCTTGTGCAGATTCAGATGCGAGACGTCCCCGCCGAAGTGGCCCGGCTTGGCCAGCCCCACCAGCGCGTTGAGGTTGGCCCCGTCGACGTACACCTGGCCGCCGGCCTCGTGCACCTGGGCACAGATGTCGGCGACATGCTCCTCGAACACACCGTGCGTGGACGGGTACGTGATCATCAGGACCGACAACTCGTCCCGGTACTGCTCGATCTTCGCCCGCAGATCCTCGACGTCGATCTCACCGTCGCCGGCGGTCTTCACCACGACGACCTTCATCCCGGCCATGACGGCGCTGGCCGCGTTGGTCCCGTGCGCGGACGACGGAATCAGACAGACGGTCCGCTGGTCGTCACCGTTGGCCCGGTGGTATCCGCGTACGGCGAGCAGCCCGGCCAGCTCGCCCTGCGAACCGGCGTTCGGCTGCAACGACACCTTGTCGTAGCCGGTGACCTCGGCGAGACGTTCCTCCAGCTCACGGATGAGCGTCAGATAGCCCTGCGCCTGCTCGGCGGGCGCGAAGGGGTGCAGCTGGCCGAACTCTGGCCAGGTGACCGGCTCCATCTCGGTGGTCGCGTTGAGCTTCATGGTGCAGGAGCCCAGCGGGATCATGCCACGGTCGAGCGCGTAGTCCCGGTCGGCGAGCCGGCGCAGGTAGCGCAGCATCGCGGTCTCGGAGTGGTACTGGTGGAAGACGGGGTGCGTGAGGATCTCGTCGGTGCGCAGCAGCGCCTCCGGCAGCGTGTCCCCGGCCTCGGCGTCGAGCGCGTCGATGTCGCCGTCGACTCCGAACGCAGCCCAGACGGCGCCCAGTTGGTCCCGGGTGGTGGTCTCGTCGCAGGAGACCGAGAGTCGGTCGGCGTCGACAAGGTGCACATTGACCCCGTGCTCGCGCGCGGCGGCGGCGACCTCGCCGGCCTTCCCGGGCACCCGCACGGTGAGCGTGTCGAAGTAGGCGCCGTGGACGACCTCGACGCCGCCCGCCGTCAGTCCCGCGGCGAGGATCGTGGCGTACCGGTGGGTGCGCCGGGCGATGATCCGCAGCCCCTTGGGCCCGTGATAGACGGCGTACATGCCGGCCATCACGGCCAGCAGGACCTGCGCCGTGCAGATGTTGCTGGTCGCCTTCTCGCGGCGGATGTGCTGCTCCCGCGTCTGTAGGGCGAGCCGGTACGCCTTGTGCCCGTCCGCGTCCACGGAGACACCCACGAGCCGCCCGGGCAGGCTGCGCGCGAACTGCTCGCGCACGGCCATGTATCCGGCGTGCGGCCCGCCGAAGCCCATCGGCACACCGAACCGCTGGGTCGTCCCGACCGCGATGTCCGCGCCGAGCTCACCGGGCGAGGTGAGCAGCGTCAGGGCCAGCAGATCGGCGGCCACGGTGACCACGGCACCGAGCCCGTGCGCCTGCTCGACGACCGGCTTCAGGTCGCGCACGACACCGGAGGCGCCCGGGTACTGAAGAAGCACCCCGTTGATCTCGCGGGCCGCGATGTCGTCGGGAATGCCCGCGCTCAGGTCGGCGACGACGACCTCGACGCCGGTGGGCTCGGCCCGCGTCTCGATCACGGCGACGGTCTGCGGCAGGGCGTCCGCGTCGACGAGGAAGAGCCCCTTCTTGTTCTTGCCCATACGCCGCGACAGCGACATCGCCTCGGCGGCCGCGGTGCCCTCGTCGAGCAGCGAGGCACCCGAGGTGGGCAGCCCGGTGAGGTCGGCGACCATGGTCTGGAAGTTCAGCAGGGCTTCGAGGCGCCCCTGCGAGATCTCGGGCTGGTACGGCGTGTACGCGGTGTACCAGGCCGGGCTCTCCATCACGTTCCGCAGGATGACCGGCGGGGTGAAGGTGCCGTAGTACCCGAGCCCGATCATGGATCCGAGAACCTGGTTCTGATCGGCCAGCGACCGCAGCTCGGCCAGCACTTCGGCCTCGGTGCGGGCGCCCGGCAGATCGAGGGCGTCGGCGTTCCTGATCACATCCGGGACGGCGGCGGCCGTCAGCTCGTCGAGCGAGCCGTAGCCGACCTGCGCGAGCATCTTGGCCCGGTCCTCGAGGTCCGGCCCGATATGACGTCGCTCGAAGGGCGTTCCCTGTTCGAGTACGGCGAGCGGAGTGCGGTGGGCGGTCATTACGGAGGCCTCCTGGTCGTCGCGACCTTCGAGGGGCACCACGACACGGGTGCCCGAACGGCCTCCCCCTCTGTCATCTCGACCTGAGAGCTTCACCGGGCCGCCAACACACTGACGTCCCGGCTTTCACCGTCGGTGAGAGCGGAAGCCGTCGACATCCGCTCTTCTTTCCAGAGTGACCTCGTCCGTGCGGTACAGGGGCCTGAGAGATTCCGGGGAGGATTTGCTCCTTCGGCGCCCTCCGAGGTTCCGGAGGACTCTCCCGCACGGGATCAGCAGCCATTGGCCAGCCTACCAGCGGGCTCCACGCACACACCTTCGAGTGGCCGCCTCAGCGGATGTGCTCTTTTGTGGTGTTTACGGATGAGTTGCGACCATACGGAGGCGCCGTGCAGACCGACATCGATCCGCGCAACCTGATCGGCCGCAAGGCCTTCGACCGCAACGGCACCAAGATCGGCACGATCGACGAGATCTACCTCGACGACGCGACGGGCGTGCCGGAGTGGGCGGCCATAAGAACTGGGCTGTTCAGCAGGGACGCCTTCGTGCCGCTGGAGCCCAGCGAACTGATCGACGGCACCCTGCGCATCCCCTTCGAGCGAGCCCTGATCAAGGACGCACCCGACTTCGGCGTGGGCCGCCATCTCTCCCCGGAGCAGGAACTCCAGCTCTACCACCACTACGGCCTCGACGTGGCTCCCCCTCCCCCGTTCCCCGACCACGACTTCGGCAGGCTGGCGGGCACGGACGACACCTGATCCACCGATCCTTCCTCCGGACGACCGGGTCTTCGCGGCGGGGCGGCCACCAGCGGCAGCGGATCCGCCGGCTCCAGCGCGGGGTCCTCCGTCCGGAACGTACGCACCCGCCCAGGATGCTCCGAGTACGGCGTCTCGAACCGGACGGTCACCCGTCCCAGCCCGCTCCCCTGCACCCACCCGTGCCCGAAGTCGGCGTGCCGTACGTCGTGCCCGGTGGTCCAGTGCCGCTCGGCGGGCGCCTCCCGCTCCTCGACGGCCTCGCGCTCCGCCTCCTCCAGCGGCTCCAGTGCCGCCAGCTCCCCGGCGGCCTGGGCGAACAGGTCCTCCTGCGTGTAGTCGGCGAGGCCGCTCACCCCGACCCCGAGCAGCCGGACACCCCCGGTGGTGTCCACCGCCTCCAGGAGCCGGGCCGCCGCCTCACGCACCACGGCGGGGTCGTCAGTGGGCCCCCGGAGCGTCTCGGACCGGGTCAGCGTGGAGAAGTCGTACCGCCGCACCTTGAGGACGATGGTCCGCCCGGACAGCCCGGCACCGCGCAACCGCCGTACACACCGGTCCGCCAGCCGCTGCACCTCTGTCCCCACCCGGCCCCGGTCATGGATGTCCACGTCGTACGTGTCCTCGACCGACACGGACTTCGTCTCCCGGTCGGACACCACGGGCCGCTCGTCGCGCGCCAGCGCCATCGCGTACAGCGCGTGCCCGTGGGCCTTTCCCAGCAGCCGTACGAGCTCGTCCTCGCCCGCCTCCGCCAGGTCGTCGACCGTGCTCATCCCGGCCCGCCGCAGATGGTCCCCGGTAGCCGGGCCGACCCCCGGCAGGGTCCGCACCGACATCGGGGCGAGCAGCGCCCGCTCCGTCCCGGGCTCGATCACCACCAGCCCGTCCGGCTTGGCCTGCTCCGAGGCGATCTTCGCGAGCATCTTGGAGGCGGCCAGCCCCACCGATCCCGTGAGGCCCGTGACGGCCCGTATGTCCGCGCGCAGTCTGATCCCTGCCAGCCGCGCCGACGCCTCGTCCCAGGCCGTGTCACCGGCTTCCAGGTCCACGAACGCCTCGTCCAGGCTCAACGGCTCCACCAGGGGCGACAGCTCGTGCAGAAGCTCCATGACCTGCTCGCTGATCGACCGGTAGAAGCCGCCCCTGGGCACGAGATACGCGGCGTTCGGTGCGAGCCTGCGGGCCTGCGCCATCGGCATCGCGGAGTGCACCCCGAAAACCCGGGCCTCGTACGACGCGGTGGCCACCACCCCTCGCGGCCCGAGCCCCCCTACCACCACGGCCTTCCCACGCAGACTCGGCTTGGACGCCTGCTCCGCCGAGGCGAAGAAGGCGTCCATGTCGAGATGCAGGATCGTGGGCGCGTTTCTCACATCACCGATGCTGCCCTACGCCACTGACAAAGCCCTGGAACGCGGGGGAGCCGGTCAGACCGCCCGGTTGCGCCGCCGCGCCAGTTCGTCCGTGGGGTTGTGGCCCACGAGGGTCTCCCCGGTGTCGACACGCTCCCCGTGCAACTGCGAGAGAGCGCTTTCTACATCTCGCCACACCACGCCGACGGCGATACCGAAAATGCCCTGCCCGCCCTGGAGCAGCGCGTGCACCTCATCGGGAGAAGTGCACTCGTAGACGGTCGCACCGTCGCTCATCAGCGTCAGGCGTTCCAGATCGTGGAGTTCACACGCCCGGAGATGCTGAACCGCCGTGCGGATGTTCTGCAGCGAGACGCCGGTGTCCAGAAAGCGCTTGACGATCTTCAGGACCACAACGTCCCGAAAACTGTAGAGCCGTTGCGTCCCCGACCCGTGCGCGGGCCGCACACTCGGCTCGACCAAACCGGTGCGTGCCCAGTAGTCCAACTGCCGGTAGGTGATGCCCGCCGCCGCGCACGCCGTGGGGCCGCGGTAGCCGATCTCCTCGGACGCCATGGATGTCGCCCCTCCGCTGCCTGCTACAGCCGTCGGCCGCCGCGGAACGTGATCGGCCGCGCTGCCGTGAAGCGGGTACGGGCCGCTCTCCCCCAGACCGCGTCCAGGGGCACCCCCAGCCGTACCGTCGCCGCTGCTTCTCACGCCGACCTCCGTCCTTGACCTGCCTTCTCGACGGTAGGCAGTCACCAGGGGTGCGTCAACGATCGCCACACTCGGCACGCCGAGTGATAATCACCCTAGGAGTGGTTTCCCGTACCCCACCGCGGGGAAAGGCTAGCCGAATGCGCTCCGTCAGGGCCGCACGACGCTCTCACACGCCGCTGGCAATTGCCATCATCCGTGACGCCTCCGGGCAAAAGGCAGGCCCCACCGACCACTGGGTCCGTGGGGCGGCCGAGCCTCGTCAGGCGACACCGGCGTGGCTCACTGGCTGTTGGTCCCGAAGTCCTCGGGGGAGATCTGGTCGAGGAACTCGCGGAACTTCTCCACCTCGTCCTCCTGCTCGTCCGGGATCGCGATCCCGGCGTCGTCGAGTACCCCGTCGCTGCCGTAGATCGGCGTACCGGTACGCAGCGCCAGCGCTATGGCGTCGGACGGACGGGCGCTCACTTCGACTCCGCTCGCGAACACCAACTCCGCGTAGAAAACACCCTCGCGCAGGTCCGTGATGCGCACTTCGGTGAGTTCCTGGCCGACGGCCTCCAGCACGTCCTTGAACAGGTCGTGGGTCAGCGGTCGTGCGGGGGCCATGCCCTGCTGGGCGAAGGCGATCGCCGTCGCCTCCCCCGGTCCGATCCAGATGGGAAGGTAGCGGTCGCCTCCCACTTCACGCAGGAGCACGATCGGTTGGTTGGAGGGCATTTCGACCCGGACACCTACGACATCGAGCTCGTTCACACAGCAACCCTAGGCCGTGCCCGGGACGTTTGGGTAGTCGGGCACGGAACGGGTGACCGATCCGCCCTCCGCCGACCCTCCCCGCTCAGGGCTGCCGCACTCCCAGAGCGATCCGCACCAGGGCCCCGTGCAGCTTCACCGTGAGCCCCGCCAGCTCCTTGCTACGGGCCTCCGCGAGCGCCCTGGTCTGCGGATTGCGGTGGCGCTTCAGTGGGGCCACGACCTGGTCGACCAGGCCGGCCTCACGGTCGGCGGCGGCCTTCATCACTCGCAGATGCCGCGGCTCGATCCCGAACCGCCCCAGCTCGGCGACGAGCGCGGCGACAGTGACCGACTCCGCGTCGTACGCGCCGTCGGGCAGTGGCGCGATCAGCCCGTACGACTGCCACTCCTCGAGTTCCTCGTCGCCGATCTCGGCGGCTGCGAGCAGCTCGGCGCGGCCGATCCTGACGGCGGTGGGCCCCCCGGGCTCCAGAACCGGCTCACCGTCCCGCTGCCGGCCGACGGTGGGGGGCGGGGCCACCTCCCCACGCTCCATGGCGTCCAGGTACTCCCTGATCACCTTGAGAGGCAGGTAGTGATCCCGCTGCATTCTCAGCACATGGCCGAGGCGCTCGACGTCCCTCGGACTGAACTTGCGGTACCCCGAGGGAGTCCGCTGCGGCTCGATGAGCCCCTCCGACTCCAGGAAACGAATCTTGGAGATGGTGACTTCGGGGAACTCGTCGCGCAGCGCGTTCAGCACTGTGCCGATGCTCATCAGCCCACTGTCCGCGGCGGCGGTACCGTGCCCGGCACCGCCGCTCGGTGTTTGAAGCATGGACCTTCCCTGAGGGTCTCCCCGGACTCGGTCCGGAGGAGGTCAGTAGCCCCGCTGGCTCGCGTAGAACACCAGCCGGTACTTGCCGATCTGCACCTCGTCACCGTTCGACAGGTCGACCTGGTCGATCCGCTCGCGGTTGACGTACGTGCCGTTGAGGCTGCCCACATCAGCGACCGTGAACATGCCGTCCTGGCCGCGGCGGAACTCCACATGCCGACGCGACACGGTCACGTCGTCCAGGAAGATGTCGCTCTGCGGGTGACGCCCGGCCGTGGTCAGCTCGCCGTCCAGGAGGAAGCGGCTGCCGGAGTTCGGGCCACGGCGCACCACCAGGAGCGCCGACCCGAGCGGCAGAGCGTCCACCGCGGCCTGCGCCTCGGGCGAGAGCATCGGCATCTGCGTCTGACCGGTGATCTCGGCGTCGTACGCCTCGATGCCGGAGATCGAGATCGTGGACGTCGTCTCCGACGGACGCTCGGGAGTGACCCCGGCCCGTAGCGGCGCGCCACAGTTGGAGCAGAAGCGGCTGTTCTCCGCGTTGCGGTTACCGCACCTCGTACACACCAGGGCCGACATCGACGGATCCTCCTGCCGCGGCTGCCCCGCCGGGGCATTGGACGCATACGGACCGGAGGAAAACTCTCCACCCGTACTTGAGGTTGACGGTTCCCCGAAACCTATGCGCCCGGACTGGGCAGGGTCAACAGACGGCGCGCCCTGACCTCCCGGAACGTCACCGCCCGGACCGCCGACCTGGTCCCGGAACAACGGACGCTGACCGTCCGCGTCGGGCTGTGCGCGATGGCGGGCGGTCGCGTTGTCGCTGTTGCCCTCTCGCGCGCTCTTGCCGAACAACTTCGCAAACAACTTCACGGGCGATTCCCCTTGACCGAAACAGACCCGCCCGTGGGGCAGGACGAACCCTGACTGCGCTTACCGGTCGACCCGGACATCCTCACAACGTCCGCCGCCACCTGACAGTTTCCACCACGCACCACCCATTCGGTGCGCCGACCCCCCGCAACCTCATGCCCTCCGCGGACAACCCCCATGCACCCCCGGTTCACTAGGAGGACGACCGAGCGTAGTCAGGCTGCTTCGCGGCTCGCAAGGCGTCCACGACGATCTTGCCCGCCCGCTCCACGGTAACGGTGGCCTGCTCCTTCTCCAGGGTCTGCACGACACCTCCGGGGATGTTGAGCGCCGGTTCGAGGTCCTGCGGCTTCCCGATGACCTTGAAACGATAGGGAGCGTCGATCTTGTTCCCGTCGACACTCACTCCCCCACCGTCCTCATCCGCCAGAAAGGTCCCCGCGACGACCCGTACACCGTTCACCTGGATCGCCTCGGCACCGGCGGCACGCAACTCCTGGATCGCGTCGAGCAGCATGTCGGCTTCGACCGTTCCCTTCGTGTCCTCGATGGTCAGCGTGATCCCGGGCCCCTGCGCGGCCACCGTGCCCGCGAGGATGCCCAGTTGCCGTTCCTTCTCAACCGTCTGCTTACGGGCCTCCTCAGCTTGGTCCGAGCTGTTCTCCAACTCGGTCCGCTGATCTTCGAGACCTTGCTTCTCGTCCTCAAGACGCTGCGTACGGTCATCCAGTTCATCGAGGATGCGCACGAGATCTTCCTGACGCGCTCCACGCAGCGCACCGTCGCTGTCACTGGTGGACGCGACCTGCACCGCAAGCCCGAATCCGAGCCCGAACAGCAAGAGGGCGACGATCAGTTGCGCCCTGGTCACCCGTGGCGGCCACAGCCCCTTCACCAGCCGCTGACGGCCGGTCAGAGACGGTGCGCTCTCCTCGTCGGCCGCCGCGTCCACAGTGTGCGCGTCCGGAGCGTCCGCAGGAGTGGCAGAGATCTCCTCGGGCAGTTCCTCGCGCAATCGCCTCTCGCCCGCCTCTGGATGCTTGTCGACCGCGTCGTTCTTGTCGTTCTTGTGGTTGTCACTCATCGGCGTCAGGCCCGGAAGACGTGCCGACGGATCGCCGCGGCATTCGAGAAGATACGGATACCGAGGACCACGACGACACCGGTGGACAACTGAGCACCCACGCCCAGCTTGTCACCCAGGAAGACGATCAGCGCGGCCACGACGACGTTCGACAGGAACGACACCACGAAGACCTTGTCGACGAAGATGCCGTCGAGCATGGCCCGCAGACCGCCGAACACGGCGTCCAGGGCCGCGACGACGGCGATGGGTAGATAAGGCTCGACAACCGCCGGAACCTCGGGCCGGACCAACAACCCAGCCACGACGCCCACGACGAGGCCCAGTACCGCGATCACGATGTGCCCTTCTCTGTTCTCGGCTGTGCTGTACGTACGATCACGCTCGGTGCGGCGGGCAGCCGGAGGTCGCTCTCCACGGAGATGCCGGTCCGGATGTCGAAGTTCTCCTGCAGCGCGTGCAGATACAGTCCGTCGGCGCTGTCCTGGAACCTGGTGCTCAGCCGCTTGCCGTCCCCTACCGCGAGCACCGTGTACGGCGGCACCAGCGGCTTGTTGTCGACCAGTATCGCGTCTCCCGCGGCCCGGATCGCCGACAGCGCCGTCAGCCGCTGCCCGTTGATCGCGATGGCCTCGGCGCCGGACTGCCACAGCCCGTTCACGACTCGCTGCATGTCCCGGTCACGTACCCGCCCGGTGTCGGAGAATCCGGAGGTCTCCCGGGCATCCCCACCGGCACCGGTGCTCGCTTCCTTCGCGTCGTCCACGACGAGCTTGACACCCGGCCCGTGCACCTCGGTCGCACCCGACAGGATGCCCACCAGGTCGGCCTGTTTACTGCCGCCCTCCGACTTCAGCGCCGCACGCTGACGCGCGCTCACGTTGTCACGCAGTCGGTCGACCGCTTCCTCCAGCTTGTCGGCCGCCTCGGTCTCGCCGTCGATGCGGTCGATCAGCTCCTCGCGCTCCTTGGCGACCCCGGGTGCCGCAATCCGTGCTTGAGCCGCCCCCACGGTCACCACGAGAGCGGCCAGCACCAGGCCGGCGGCAAGACCGAGCCTCGCTCTCAGCGGCCTCGACAGCCCGGCGTCACCCGTGGCTTTCCGACGTGCGGCAGCCTCGGCATACCCCTCGTCGAGGCTGTGGTCCATGACGTTGGTGAGCAGCGACATGGACGCGTCCGGACGGGAACGACTCGTGGGGATGCTCCGAACGGGGGGCTGCTGCGGCATGCCGCACATCGTCCCACGTCGCGACCAGTGCCTCCGAACGGCCCCACCCACGCGCCGGACAGACCCCATTGGGGGTTTCCTGTCCGGCACGCGCGCGTGTACGTCGATTCAGCGACCGGCGCCGTCCACCACGGCTGACCACTCGTCGAGCAGCGCCTGAGCGGAAGCGTCGTCGGGCCCTTCGGCCCACAGATGCGTGACGGCCTCCGCCGGGTCGGGCAGCACCATCACCCACCGCCCGTCGGTCTCGACCACTCGCACCCCGTCAGTCGTGTCGACGAACCTCTCTCCGGCCTCCTCCACAACCCGACGCATGACGAGTCCCTTGACGGCCCACGGAGTCGCCAGATCCCGTTTCAGGACGTGTGCCCGCGGAATCCTGGCGTCGATCTGGCTGAGCGTGAGCTGCGTCCGCGCGACCAGTCCGATAAGCCGCACGAAGGCCGCCGAACCGTCGAACACGCTGCTGAACTCGGGCACGATGAACCCACCGCGCCCGTCTCCACCGAAGATGGTCGCCTCGTCACGCCCGACCCGGGTGAGATCGTCGGGCGAGGTGGTGGTCCACTCCACCTGCGTGCCGTGATAGGCGGCGACCTGCTCGGCGATGCGCGTAGTCGTCACCGGCAACGCCACTCGCCCACTGCGCCGTTCGGCGGCCACCAGATCAAGCATGACGAGCAGAGCTCGGTCATCCTCGATGATCCGCCCCTTCTCGTCGACGAGTGAAAGCCGCTCACCCACCGGATCGAAGCGCACGCCGAACGCGGCACCTGCCGACGCCACGATCTCGCCGAGCCGCACCATCCCGGACCGCCGCGTATCAGCGGTCTCCGTCGGCCTGGACTCGTCCAGTCCGGGATTGATGGTCAGCGAATCGACTCCGAGTTTCCCGAGCAGACTGGGCAGCACAAGTCCCGCACTGCCGTTGGACGCATCCACCACAACCTTGAGCCCGGCATCCGCGATGCCGGTCGTATCCACATTCCGCAGCAACGACCCCGTGTACGAGTCGAAGACACTGGCCGGGAAATGCAGATCCCCGATCTCTCCCGGGAACGCCCGCCGGTACTCCTGCCGCGCGAACACCCGGTCCAGCTTCCGCTGACTTGCCTGCGAGAGGTCGGCCCCCTGCCCGTCGAAGAACATGATGTCGACGGAATCAGGCACCCCGGGCGTCGTCCGGATCATGATCCCCCCGGCACTCCCCCGAGCGGTCTGCTGCCGCGCCACCGGCAGCGGTACGTTTTCCAGGTCTCGTACGTCGATGGCGCTGGTCTGCAAGGCGGAGATGACCGCCCGCTTCAGCGCGCGAGCGCCGCGGGAGTGGTCGCGGGCAGTGGTGACGGTGGACCCCTTTTTCAAGGTGGTCGCATAGGCGCCGGCCAGCCGCACCGCCAACTCCGGCGTGATCTCCACATTCAGGATTCCGGACACCCCACGGGCACCGAAGAGATGCGCCTGCCCCCTCGACTCCCAGATCACCGAGGTGTTGACGAAGGCGCCGGCCTCGATCGTCTTGAACGGGTAAACGCGCACGTTCCCCTGAATGATCGATTCTTCACCGACGAGACACTCGTCGCCGATGACCGCTCCGTCCTCGATCCGCGCCGCGCGCATGATGTCGGTGTTCTTCCCGACCACGCAGCCGCGCAGATTGCTGTGCTGGCCGATGTACACGTTGTCGTGCACCACGGCCCGGTGCAGGAACGCTCCGCTCTTCACGACGACGTTCGAGCCGACAACGGTGTGTTCACGAATTTCCACACCTGCCTCGACCTTGGCGTAGTCCCCGATGTAGAGAGGCCCTCGGAGCACGGCATCGGGATGTACCTCGGCACCCTCCGCGACCCACACACCGGGCGAGATCTCGAACCCGTCGAGCTCGACATCGACCTTGCCCTCAAGGACATCGGCCTGTGCCTTTACGTAGCTCTCGTGCGTACCGACGTCTTCCCAGTACCCCTCGGCGATGTAGCCGTAGACCAGCCGCCCTTCCTTCATCAGCTGAGGGAAGACGTCACCGGACCAGTCGACGGAAGTATCGGCCTCGACGTAGTCGAAGACCTCGGGCTCCATGACGTAGATGCCCGTGTTCACGGTGTCGGAGAAGACCTGACCCCAGGTCGGCTTCTCGAGGAAGCGCTCGACCTTGCCTTCCTCGTCGACGATGGTGATGCCGAATTCCAGTGGATTCGGCACTCTCGTCAAGCAGACAGTGACGAGCGCACCTTTTTCCTTGTGGAAATTGATGAGCTCGGTGAGGTCGAAGTCGGTCAGGGCATCACCGGAGATGACGAGGAAAGTGTCGTCCTTCAACGCGTCTTCGGCGTTCTTGACGCTTCCGGCAGTACCGAGTGGCTTCTCCTCATTGGCATACGTGAGCTCCATCCCGAGCTCTTCGCCGTCACCGAAGTAGTTCTTGACGAGCGATGCCAGGAACTGGACAGTAACGACTGTCTCGTTGAGCCCATGCCTTTTGAGCAGCCGCAGCACGTGCTCCATGATCGGCCGGTTGGCCACCGGCAGGAGCGGCTTGGGCATGCTTGAGGTCATTGGGCGAAGGCGTGTGCCTTCGCCTCCGGCCATCACGACGGCCTTCATGTCGGAAGCGTCCTCCTTGAAGAAACGGTCTAGCCGACTTCACCCGTCCTGATTGTCCCGCACATTTACGACGCGGGCCATCGAGCCACTACAGTCGCCCAATCGGCGAGCTCAATCGGCCATGGCGTCCGCACGGACCAGCCGGCGGACTTGTACCACGTAGAGGACTCCTGCCCACCAGTACAGGGTTGTACCCCATCCTGCGAACGCCCATCCGAAAATAGCAGCGAGTGACGAGATCCATCCACTTCCGTCACTGAGCAGAAGTAGCGGGAAGGCGTACATCAAGTTGAAGGTAGCCGCCTTCCCCAGGAAGTTCACCTGCGGCGGCGGGTACCCATGACGCCTGAGGATGCCCACCATCACCAGCAGAACCAGCTCTCGCGCCAGCAGTGCGGCGGTCAACCAGATTGGCAGAATCTCGCGCCAGGTCAGCCCGACCAAAGTCGAGAGAATGTATAGCCTGTCGGCTGCGGGATCGAGAAGCCGGCCAAGGCTGCTGATCTGGTTCCAGCGCCTCGCGAGCTTGCCGTCCAGATAGTCACTGATCCCGCTCAGCATCAGCACCAGGAGTGCCCAGGTGTCGCTCTTCGGACCACCGAACTCAGGCCGAAGGATCAGCCAGAGAAAGACGGGGACGCCGACAAGGCGCGCCATGCTGAGGATGTTCGGGATGGTGAGGACCCGGTCTGTCTGGACGCGGGTCTCCTGGACCTCCACCCGGGGGCCTCCTGTGGGAAATGAGCCAACGATGCCCCCTGACCTTACCTCAACGCAAAAAAGCTCCGACCCTCGGGCGGTACGCCCAAGAGCCGGAGCTTTAAAAGGAGTTCGGCGGTGTCCTACTCTCCCACAGGGTCCCCCCTGCAGTACCATCGGCGCTGTGAGGCTTAGCTTCCGGGTTCGGAATGTAACCGGGCGTTTCCCTCACGCTATGACCACCGAAACACGGTGAAACACATATCAACCGCACCACCCGTGACCTTGGGCGGGGTTGTTCGTGGTTTCAGAACTAACACAGTGGACGCGAGCAACTGAGGACAAGCCCTCGGCCTATTAGTACCAGTCACCTCCACCCGTTACCGGGCTTCCAGATCTGGCCTATCAACCCAGTCGTCTACTGGGAGCCTTACCCCATCTAGTGGGTGGGAACACTCATCTTGAAGCAGGCTTCCCGCTTAGATGCTTTCAGCGGTTATCCCTCCCGAACGTAGCCAACCAGCCATGCCCTTGGCAGGA
The DNA here is from genome assembly GCF_036898825.1 of Streptomyces sp. B21-083. Lineage (GTDB taxonomy): Bacteria > Actinomycetota > Actinomycetes > Streptomycetales > Streptomycetaceae > Streptomyces. Next base: position 1,544,472 of record NZ_JARUND010000002.1, read on the forward strand.
CAACTGGCACACCAGAGGTTCGTCCGTCCCGGTCCTCTCGTACTAGGGACAGCCCTTCTCAATGTTCCTGCGCGCGCAGCGGATAGGGACCGAACTGTCTCACGACGTTCTAAACCCAGCTCGCGTACCGCTTTAATGGGCGAACAGCCCAACCCTTGGGACCGACTCCAGCCCCAGGATGCGACGAGCCGACATCGAGGTGCCAAACCATCCCGTCGATATGGACTCTTGGGGAAGATCAGCCTGTTATCCCCGGGGTACCTTTTATCCGTTGAGCGACGGCGCTTCCACAAGCCACCGCCGGATCACTAGTCCCGACTTTCGTCCCTGCTCGACCCGTCGGTCTCACAGTCAAGCTCCCTTGTGCACTTACACTCAACACCTGATTGCCAACCAGGCTGAGGGAACCTTTGGGCGCCTCCGTTACTCTTTAGGAGGCAACCGCCCCAGTTAAACTACCCATCAGACACTGTCCCTGATCCGGATCACGGACCCAGGTTAGACATCCAGCACGACCAGACTGGTATTTCAACGACGACTCCACAAACACTGGCGTGCCCGCTTCAAAGTCTCCCAGCTATCCTACACAAGCCGAACCGAACACCAATATCAAACTATAGTAAAGGTCCCGGGGTCTTTCCGTCCTGCTGCGCGAAACGAGCATCTTTACTCGTAGTGCAATTTCACCGGGCCTATGGTTGAGACAGTCGAGAAGTCGTTACGCCATTCGTGCAGGTCGGAACTTACCCGACAAGGAATTTCGCTACCTTAGGATGGTTATAGTTACCACCGCCGTTTACTGGCGCTTAAGTTCTCAGCTTCGCCCAACCGAAGTTGGACTAACCGGTCCCCTTAACGTTCCAGCACCGGGCAGGCGTCAGTCCGTATACATCGCCTTACGGCTTCGCACGGACCTGTGTTTTTAGTAAACAGTCGCTTCTCGCTGGTCTCTGCGGCCACCCCCAGCTCGGAGAGTAAATCTCCTCACCAGTGATGGCCCCCCTTCTCCCGAAGTTACGGGGGCATTTTGCCGAGTTCCTTAACCATAGTTCACCCGAACGCCTCGGTATTCTCTACCTGACCACCTGAGTCGGTTTAGGGTACGGGCCGCCATGAAACTCGCTAGAGGCTTTTCTCGACAGCATAGGATCATCCACTTCACCACAATCGGCTCGGCATCAGGTCTCAGCCTTAATGTGCGACGGATTTGCCTATCGCACGGCCTACACCCTTACCCCGGGACAACCACCGCCCGGGATGGACTACCTTCCTGCGTCACCCCATCACTCACCTACTGCAGGTCTGGTCCGTCGGCTCCACCACTCCCCCTTGCCCGAAGGCTCCGGGGCGGCTTCACGGACTTAGCATCGCCTGGTTCAATGTTTGACGCTTCACAGCGGGTACCGGAATATCAACCGGTTATCCATCGACTACGCCTGTCGGCCTCGCCTTAGGTCCCGACTTACCCTGGGCAGATCAGCTTGACCCAGGAACCCTTAGTCAATCGGCGCACACGTTTCCCACGTGTGTATCGCTACTCATGCCTGCATTCTCACTCGTGAACCGTCCACCACTAGCTTCCGCTGCAGCTTCACCCGGCACACGACGCTCCCCTACCCATCCCAGCCCCCGTTGGGGGTATGTGCTGGAATGACACGACTTCGGCGGTACGCTTGAGCCCCGCTACATTGTCGGCGCGGAATCACTAGACCAGTGAGCTATTACGCACTCTTTCAAGGGTGGCTGCTTCTAAGCCAACCTCCTGGTTGTCTGTGCGACTCCACATCCTTTCCCACTTAGCGTACGCTTAGGGGCCTTAGTCGATGCTCTGGGCTGTTTCCCTCTCGACCATGGAGCTTATCCCCCACAGTCTCACTGCCGTGCTCTCACTTACCGGCATTCGGAGTTTGGCTAAGGTCAGTAACCCGGTAGGGCCCATCGCCTATCCAGTGCTCTACCTCCGGCAAGAAACACACGACGCTGCACCTAAATGCATTTCGGGGAGAACCAGCTATCACGGAGTTTGATTGGCCTTTCACCCCTAACCACAGGTCATCCCCCAGGTTTTCAACCCTGGTGGGTTCGGTCCTCCACGAAGTCTTACCTCCGCTTCAACCTGCCCATGGCTAGATCACTCCGCTTCGGGTCTTGAGCGCGCTACTAAATCGCCCTATTCGGACTCGCTTTCGCTACGGCTTCCCCACACGGGTTAACCTCGCAACACACCGCAAACTCGCAGGCTCATTCTTCAAAAGGCACGCAGTCACGACCCACAGAGTAAACTCTGTGAGCGACGCTCCCACGGCTTGTAGGCACACGGTTTCAGGTACTATTTCACTCCGCTCCCGCGGTACTTTTCACCATTCCCTCACGGTACTATCCGCTATCGGTCACCAGGGAATATTTAGGCTTAACGGGTGGTCCCGCCAGATTCACACGGGATTTCTCGGGCCCCGTGCTACTTGGGTGTCTCTCAAACGAGCCGTTGATGTTTCGACTACGGGGGTCTTACCCTCTACGCCGGACCTTTCGCATGTCCTTCGCCTACATCAACGGTTTCTGACTCGCCTCACAGCCGGCAGACTGTGAAAGAGAGATCCCACAACCCCGCATACGCAACCCCTGCCGGGTCTCACACGTATACGGTTTGGCCTCATCCGGTTTCGCTCGCCACTACTCCCGGAATCACGGTTGTTTTCTCTTCCTGCGGGTACTGAGATGTTTCACTTCCCCGCGTTCCCTCCACACACCCTATGTGTTCAGATGTGGGTGACAGCCCATGACGACTGCCGGGTTTCCCCATTCGGAAACCCCCGGATCAAAGCCTGGTTGACGACTCCCCGGGGACTATCGTGGCCTCCCACGTCCTTCATCGGTTCCTGGTGCCAAGGCATCCACCGTGCGCCCTTAAAAACTTGGCCACAGATGCTCGCGTCCACTGTGCAGTTCTCAAACAACGACCAACCACCCACCACCCCACCCCTAAGGGGCGAGTTCACTGGGGCCGGCACTGAAGACACAACCTCACGGCCATACCCTCAGACACCCAACAGCGTGCCCGACACCCCTTACCACTCAGATCAGCTTTCCACGCCCCGAAGGACAGTACTCACAGCCTGAGATGACTGAGGTGCCGAATAATCAACGTTCCACCCATGAGCAACCACCGCCGGACGTATGCCGACGTAATGGCCCTGGACCACCAAGCTTGCTTGGCGGCCTAGATGCTCCTTAGAAAGGAGGTGATCCAGCCGCACCTTCCGGTACGGCTACCTTGTTACGACTTCGTCCCAATCGCCAGTCCCACCTTCGACAGCTCCCTCCCCGTAAGGGGTTGGGCCACCGGCTTCGGGTGTTACCGACTTTCGTGACGTGACGGGCGGTGTGTACAAGGCCCGGGAACGTATTCACCGCAGCAATGCTGATCTGCGATTACTAGCAACTCCGACTTCATGGGGTCGAGTTGCAGACCCCAATCCGAACTGAGACCGGCTTTTTGAGATTCGCTCCGCCTCACGGCATCGCAGCTCATTGTACCGGCCATTGTAGCACGTGTGCAGCCCAAGACATAAGGGGCATGATGACTTGACGTCGTCCCCACCTTCCTCCGAGTTGACCCCGGCAGTCTCCTGTGAGTCCCCATCACCCCGAAGGGCATGCTGGCAACACAGAACAAGGGTTGCGCTCGTTGCGGGACTTAACCCAACATCTCACGACACGAGCTGACGACAGCCATGCACCACCTGTACACCGACCACAAGGGGGCACCCATCTCTGGATGTTTCCGGTGTATGTCAAGCCTTGGTAAGGTTCTTCGCGTTGCGTCGAATTAAGCCACATGCTCCGCTGCTTGTGCGGGCCCCCGTCAATTCCTTTGAGTTTTAGCCTTGCGGCCGTACTCCCCAGGCGGGGAACTTAATGCGTTAGCTGCGGCACCGACGACGTGGAATGTCGCCAACACCTAGTTCCCACCGTTTACGGCGTGGACTACCAGGGTATCTAATCCTGTTCGCTCCCCACGCTTTCGCTCCTCAGCGTCAGTAATGGCCCAGAGATCCGCCTTCGCCACCGGTGTTCCTCCTGATATCTGCGCATTTCACCGCTACACCAGGAATTCCGATCTCCCCTACCACACTCTAGTCTGCCCGTATCGAATGCAGACCCGGGGTTAAGCCCCGGGCTTTCACATCCGACGCGACAGACCGCCTACGAGCTCTTTACGCCCAATAATTCCGGACAACGCTTGCGCCCTACGTATTACCGCGGCTGCTGGCACGTAGTTAGCCGGCGCTTCTTCTGCAGGTACCGTCACTTTCGCTTCTTCCCTGCTGAAAGAGGTTTACAACCCGAAGGCCGTCATCCCTCACGCGGCGTCGCTGCATCAGGCTTTCGCCCATTGTGCAATATTCCCCACTGCTGCCTCCCGTAGGAGTCTGGGCCGTGTCTCAGTCCCAGTGTGGCCGGTCGCCCTCTCAGGCCGGCTACCCGTCGTCGCCTTGGTGAGCCACTACCTCACCAACAAGCTGATAGGCCGCGGGCTCATCCTGCACCGCCGGAGCTTTTAACCCACCCCCATGCGAGGAAAGGTATTATCCGGTATTAGACCCCGTTTCCAGGGCTTGTCCCAGAGTGCAGGGCAGATTGCCCACGTGTTACTCACCCGTTCGCCACTAATCCACCCCGAAAGGCTTCATCGTTCGACTTGCATGTGTTAAGCACGCCGCCAGCGTTCGTCCTGAGCCAGGATCAAACTCTCCGTGAATGTTTACTCGGCCAGTAAATTAATACAGCCGGCACACACACACGAGAGCGGAACAGTCAAGCGGAATAAGCCCGACCGTTCACAGCGTCCTCGCTGTGTTTGTGTTACTTCAAAGGAACCTCAACCCACAGATAACTCTGTGAGCCGGGGTATCAACAAATCTGGCGTTGATTTTTGGCACGCTGTTGAGTTCTCAAGGAACGGACGCTTCCTTCGTACTCACCCAAGAGACTCTCTCAGGCTTTCCTCCGGGCTTCCCTTCGGTGTTCCAAACTCTATCAGCGTTTTTCCGTCTCCCTGACCACCGTTCAGCAGGCATGCAGAACGAGATCCTGGATGGGATCTGACAAGTTGGATGCTGCCAGGCGAGGACATTTGATCTTGTCGCTCCGCCTCAAGCAGGAGTGCAACAGTACACGGGCGTTCGGAGCAGGCGCAAATCGATTCCGCGGTCAGCCCGCGGACCTCAACCGCCGCCTCTCGCACGGAACCGTCACTTCATATGACATACGCTGCTCAACAGTGTGCCGTCCGGGACAGGCAGCGACGGCCCGTAATGAATCTCCACCCCCGGGAGGCTTCCCTTGACCAGCGTGACGTCCCCTCTAGCAGGGCGTGCCATCGGACTGGCCGCAGTGCCGGATCCGGTCTTCTCCGGAGCCATGGTCGGCCCCGGCACCGCGATCGACCCCGTGCGTGAGCCCTCGGAGGCCGTCGCCCCCGTGGCCGGAGTCATCGTTTCGCTCCACCCGCATGCGTTCGTGGTCGTTGACGACGAGGGACACGGTGTACTCACTCACCTCGGTATCGACACCGTGCAGCTCAATGGCGAGGGCTTCGAGTTGCTCGTCAACAAGGGTGACACCGTGACGCGTGGTCAGAGCGTGGTGCGCTGGAACCCGGCCGCCGTGGAAGCAGCCGGCAAGTCCCCGGTGTGCCCGATCGTGGCACTCGAAGCCACGGCCGATTCCCTCTCCGGTCTCACTGAAGACGGCGCCGTGAAGGCCGGAGACACCCTCTTCGGTTGGCAGTGACGTCAGCGCCGTTGCATGACGGCGAGCAGGAGAACCACCGCGGTGGCGGGACCCGCCGCACTAACGGAGACGGTGAGATGGAGACAACGCTGCGAGGCGTCGGCGTGAGCCACGGGGTGGCTATCGGCGAGGTTCGACACATGGGGACGGCGGTACTCGAACCACCTGCCAAACAGATTTCGGCGGAGGACGCGGAACGCGAGCAAGGACGCGCGCGCCAGGCCGTGGACGCTGTCGCGGCGGACCTCAACGCGCGCGGCAACCTGGCGGGCGGCGAAGCCCAGGCGGTGCTCGAGGCGCAGGCCATGATGGCCCAGGACCCCGAGCTCATGGCGGACGTGGACCGGCGTATCGCGGTCGGCAGTACGGCCGAGCGAGGTGTGTACGACGCGTTCGCCGCGTACCGCGCCCTGCTGGCGAGTGCCGGCGAGTACCTGGCTGGTCGCGTGGCCGACCTTGACGACGTGCGGAATCGTATCGTCGCCCGGCTGCTCGGGGTTCCCATGCCCGGCGTCCCCGACAGCGACGAGCCGTACGTCCTTATCGCTCGTGACCTCGCTCCCGCCGACACCGCACTGCTGGACCCGACTCTGGTACTCGGCTTCGTGACCGAGGAGGGCGGGCCGACCAGCCACAGCGCGATCCTGGCGAGGGCCCTGGGGGTTCCCGCTGTCGTGGCCTTGCCTGGTGCGGGTGAGCTCGCCGAGGGCACCGTGATCGCGGTGGACGGCAGCACGGGTGAGATCTTCGTGGAACCCAGCGAGGAACGGAAAGCGCAGTTGAAGGGGGCAGCGGCCCAGCGCAAGGCGGCGCTGTCGGCCTCGACCGGCCCGGGCTCCACCTCCGACGGTCACATGGTGCCCCTGCTGGCGAACGTCGGGGGGCCGGCGGACGTTCCGGCTGCCGTCGAGGCCGGGGCCGAGGGTGTCGGTCTCTTCCGTACCGAGTTCCTTTTCCTGGACGACAGCAAGAACGCGCCGTCCGAGGCGAAGCAGGTCGAGGCGTACCGACAGGTTCTAGAGGCATTTCCCGAGGGGCGCGTCGTCGTACGAGTACTCGACGCGGGCGCGGACAAGCCACTGGACTTCCTGACGCCGGCCGACGAGCCGAACCCGGCTCTCGGTGTGCGCGGTCTTCGGACCCTGCTCGACCACCCCGATGTACTGCGGACACAGCTGACGGCACTCGCCAAAGCCGCGGAGGGGCTGCCTGTCTACCTTGAGGTCATGGCTCCCATGGTCGCGGACCGGGCCGACGCCAAGGCGTTCGCGGACGCGTGCCGTGCGGCCGGGCTGCGGGCGAAGTTCGGTGCCATGGTGGAGATTCCGTCCGCCGCGCTGCGGGCGCGCTCGATCCTGCAGGAGGTCGAGTTCCTTTCCCTGGGAACCAACGACCTCGCGCAGTACACCTTCGCCGCGGACCGTCAGGTGGGTGCGGTTTCTCGCCTGCAGGATCCCTGGCAGCCCGCCCTGCTCGACCTGGTCGCCCTGTCCGCCGAGGCGGCGAGGGCCGAGGGCAAGAGCTGTGGTGTATGTGGTGAGGCAGCGTCGGATCCGTTGCTCGCGTGTGTGCTGATCGGTCTGGGTGTCACCTCTCTTTCCATGGGTGCGGCTTCGATTCCGTATGTGCGGGCGTCGTTGGCCAAGTACACGCTGGCTCAGTGTGAGCGGGCCGCCGCGGCGGCCCGTGCTGTGGACAGCGCCGGCGAGGCTCGCGAAGCCGCTCAGGCGGTGTTGTCGGGCGAGTAGGTGGCCGGTCTGCCCGCGTCGACAGTCAGGTGGGCCAGGAACAGACCGTTCGTCGGGCGAGGGGCGTCCCACTTGGGGCGCCCCTCGCCCGTTCCTCGTTTCAGTGAGCGTGTCCCGTCGTGGGCTCCCCTTCTTCGAGGTCGGGGGGTGTGCAGTAGTCGACGTCCGGTTCCGGGGAGATGAGGTCGCCCGATTCGGCGTCGGTGCAGTAGGCGTCGAAGACCTCGCCGGCGGTCAATGGCTCGACTCCGTCAGCGCGCAGGCGCCAGCCGTATACGCGGTCGCTGTGTCCGGAGGCGGTGGTGCGCATGACGAGGCCGCCGGGGCTCTGTGCGGCGAGTCCGAGCGCCAGGACCGTCGTGAATTCGAGAGCTTCGGCCTCGTCTAGTTCTGTGGCGCCCTCGCTGTCGTCGTCGGCGTGAAGGACGGCGATCAGTGTTTCGACCGGTGTCGTGACACTGCAGACGAGATGCCTGTTTCCCGGTGGGGCGGTGTCGATGATGCGGACGAGAAGGCTCGAAGCACGGGCGAAGGCCGCGCGCCCGATGTCCTCGCCGCAGGACGCGCATGCGCCGATACGCGCCAGGAGTGTGGCGGCGTACTCCCAGGTCGCCTGTCGGACGGCCTCGTCGACCAGGTCCGGGAGCAGTTCGGCGAGGGGTCGGCCGTCGTACGGAACGGTCGGGCCAGTGGTCGCGAGTTCCGCTGTGAAGCGGGTGCGGCTGGTCGAGGCATCCGGGTCGAGGCCGGTGACGGTGCAGAATTCGGCGTACTCCTCCGGGTCGAAGAGCGCGACGGTGGTGTGGTTGCCCTGGGCGGCGAGGCTCCTCAGGAGAGCTTCCACCTCCCGGAGGTAGGCCGTGTGGTTGTCGAAGGTGAAGGTGCGGTAGCGCCGCATCGCCCGGAAGTCGTGCTCGTCGGTGAGCAGGCCGATGGTGCCCGCGATTTCGCGGCGCAGAACGCGCCGCATGGTTGATTGCCCGGTGTTCGTCATGGTTCCCCCTGTGCGCTGTCGATCAATGCTCACTCACAGTAATCGGAGGCACTGACAATGCCTTTTGTGTCAGGCGGTCGCGGACGACGCGGTGCTGGATCATGCAGGTCACAGCGATGCCGACGCCGAAGCTGGTCCAGCCGAGAGGCCCGGTGGCGATGGCCGCCGTGACGGCCAGTGGTCCGATGCTGCGCTGGACGGCTTGCGCGAGTCCGTGGACACCGAGGTACGCGCCCTGTGCGGTGTCGGAAGCGAGGGCGACGGAGATCTCCCAGGAGACGGTGGCGTGGAGCATCTCGGCCAGGGTGAAGGCGGCGGCCGAGGCGGTGAGGAAGAGCGTCGCGGAGGTGGTCGTACCGGTTGCCGAGAGGGCCATGGTGACGCCGCCCAGGGCGAAGACCGCGGAGAGCGGGAGCAGCAGTGCGCGAGCGGCCTTGGTGGTGGCGCCGAAGCGGGCCAGGGGGACCTGGAGGGCAACCACCAGCACGTTGTTGAGGACCATCAGCAGGGGTGCGAGGCCGGTCGGTGCGCTGCCGGTGTGGGCGATCCAGAGGGGCAGGCCGACCTTGAAGACCGCGTCGTCGAGGAAGAGGACGGCCTCGGTCGCGACGTAGGCGAGGTAGGTGCGATCGCGCCAGGGATTCGCCGGTCTGTCCGTGGGCGTCGGGTCGGACGATGTGATGACCGTGCGGGAGGGCGAGGGGGGTTCCGCACAGCGGAGGGTGAGCATCGCGATGGCGACGAACGAGAGTGCGTCGCCGACGAGAAGCCATCGGTAGGCCGCGGTGGAGCCGAGGGCCAGGGCCGCGGCAGCGGCCAGGCCGCCCAAGGCCCAACCGGCGTTGGCGGCGGTCCGGTTGACCGCCTGGTATCGGACGCGGTCCGGGCCGGCGACGCGGGTGGCATAGAGCTTTGTGATGACGCTGGACGCGCGGTCGCCGAAGCCGCCGACGGCCGTACACGCGAGGAGTACCGCGTAGTGATCGGTCGTGAGCAGGGCGAACGAGGCCAGAGCACGCGTCACCTGGACGGCGACCAGGACGCGGGTGAGCGGGAAGCGGTCGGCGAGGCGGCCGCCCATGGGTGCTCCGGCGATGCCGATGGCTCCCGCCGCGGCGACAAGGGTGCCGACCTCCGCGACGGAGAGGCCGGAGACATAGGTGAAGTAGAGGACGGAGACGGATGCCCACAGTCCGCTGCCGATGCGGTCGACGAGAGTGATGACGAGCATTTTGCGGCCGTCGGGGCCTCCTGGTAGGCGGTCGATCCAGGCTGCCGCACGGCGCATTGGATACACGTCCCCTCTTGCTTCAATTTATGTATTGATACATAATCGTCAACGTGGCAACACAATATGGGATCAGCGGTACGACGGCCAAGGGAATTGCCTCGTCCGTCGAAAGAGGTGTGTCCGAGGGGCTGTTGGGGCCGGGCGCCGCGCTGCCTCCGGTGCGTCGGCTCGCCGACGGTCTGGGGGTGAGCCCGGGGACGGTCGCGACGGCCTACAAGGAGTTGCAGCGGCGCGGAATCGTCGTCACGCGAGGTCGTGGCGGGACTGTCGTGGCTGCCGCTCCCGCGGTCGCGTCGCGGCGGCCTCCGAGGGTGCCGGACGGTCTGCGCGACCTGGCCGGCGGCCACCCTGATCCAGACCTGCTCCCCCGGCTGGTACCGCCTTCACACCTCTCTCCCGGTGCCCGGTCGCACCGCGCGACACCCCGGCTGGGGCGCTTGGAGCACGCCGTCCGGGAGTGGCTCGGGCCGGACGGGGTGCCGACCGAGCAGGTGGCCTTCGCCCACGGTGCGCTGGATCTGATCGGGCGGCTGCTGTCGGTGGAGCTGCGCCCCGGAGATGCGGTAGCCATGGAGGACCCCGGCTACCACCATCTGCTGGATCTGGTGACCGCTCTGGGGTTGCGCAACGTCCCGGTCGCCGTGGACGACGAGGGGCTGCTCCCGGAAGCGCTGCGAGAGGCACTGCGGGCGGGTGTGCGGGCCGTCGTGTGCAGTCCGCGCGCGCAGAACCCGCGCGGCGGGTGCTTCTCGGCGGCGCGCCGGGACGCGCTTGTCGCGGTGCTCCAGGAGGAGCCGGAGGTTCTCGTGGTGGAGAACGATCACGCGTCCGCCGTCGCGGACGCGCCCTTGTACACGCTTACGTCGGGCGGACTGGCCCGGTGGGTGCATGTGCGTACGGTGAGCAAGTTCCTCGGCACCGACCTGCGGTGGGCCGCGGCGGCCTGTGACCCGATCACGCTGGCCCGGCACGACGGACGGATGCTGCTGACGTCCGGCTGGGTCAGCCATCTGCTCCAGGAGACCGTGTACGGGCTGATGACGGACGACGGCACGCGCGCGTTGGCCACGCGTGCACGGGAAACGTACTCGCTGCGGCGGAACACCCTTCTTCAGGAGCTCGAACGGCACCGGATCGCCGCCCGGGGAGCGAGCGGGATGAACGTATGGGTGCCGGTGCCGGACGAGTCCGCCGTGGTCAACGGACTACGGTCGTACGGCTGGTGGGTGGCCGCCGGGGCGCGGTTCCGGCTCGCCTCCGGGCCGGCGGTCCGGATCTCGGTGGCTGACCTCCAGCCGGCCGACGCGGCGCGGCTGGCCTCGGACTTCGCCGCCGTACTGGTCGAGTCCGAGGCGACCTATGGTGGTTGACCGCTGTTTCCGGGGGCTGTTCAGGCGCGTTTGCGGGCCAGGTCTTCATAGAAGTGCAGCAGGTCGAGGTTGTCGATGGAGCCGGGGTTGACGGCCTTCTCCAGGGGGCTTCCCTGGAGAAGTCGCTTGACCGGGACCTCGATGCGTTTGCCGGTGAGGGTGTGCGGCACGCCCGGGACCTCGATGACCTCGTCGGGGACGTGGCGCGGGGAGAGGTGTTCACGGATGGTCTGTTTGATGCGGGTCAGCAGGGCCTCGTCGAGGACGGCTCCGGGCGTGAGGTGGACGAAGAGGGGCATCCAGTAGCCGCCGTCGGGTTGTTCGACACCGATGACGAGGGATTCCTTGATCTCGGGGAGGCGTTCGACGGCTTCGTAGATGTCGGCCGACCCCATGCGAACGCCCTGGCGGTTGAGTGTGGAGTCGGAGCGGCCGTGGATGACCACTGAGCCGTGCGAGGTGAGCGTGATCCAGTCGCCGTGGCGCCACACTCCGGGGTAGGTGTCGAAGTAGCTGTCGTGGTAGCGGCTGCCGTCGGGGTCGTTCCAGAAGTGGATGGGCATGGACGGCATCGGGTTGGTGACCACGAGTTCGCCGACCTCGTCCACGAGTGGGTTTCCGTTCGGGTCCCAGGACTGGAGGTCGGTGCCGAGGCCGGGCGCCTGGAGTTCACCGATGTGCACCGGCAGGGTCGGCACGGCTCCTGCGAAGCAGGAGCACACGTCCGTGCCGCCGCTGACGGAGGCGATCCACAGCGCGGCCCCGTCCTTCGCGAACTCGTCGTGCAGCCAGCGGAATCCGTCGGGGGGCAGCGGCGATCCCGTGGTGGCGACGCACTGCACCTTGGAGAGGTCGAAATCCCGGGACGGGTGCACGCCGGCCTTGCGGCAGGCCATGACGTACGCGGCCGAGGTGCCGAAAAGGGTCGCCCCCGTTCGTTCGGCGATCCGCCACTGCGCGCCCGTGTCGGGATAGCCGGGGCTGCCGTCGTAGAGGACGATCGTGGTGCCCGTCAGGAGGCCGGAGACGAGGAAGTTCCACATCATCCAGCCGGTGGACGTGTACCAGAAGAAGCGGTCCTCGGGCCCCAGGTCGCAGTGCAGGCCGAGTTGTTTGAGGTGTTCGACGAGGATGCCGCCCTGGGACTGGACGATCGCCTTGGGGAGACCGGTCGTGCCCGAGGAGTAGAGCACCCACAGCGGGTGGTCGAAGGAGACCTGGTCGTAGACGGGTGTCACATCCGCGGATGTGAGGGCGGACCAGTCCAGGGCGCCTTCGGGAGGCTCGGTGCCCAGCAGGGGGATGTGGACCACGGCGCGCAGGGTGGGCAGTTCGCGGCGGAGTTCGGCGACCGTGTCACGGCGGTCGTGCTCCTTGCCGCCGTAGCGGTAGCCGTCGACGGTGAACAGAACGACCGGTTCGACCTGCTGGAAGCGGTCGAGGACGCTGCGGGCGCCGAAGTCGGGGGCACAGGACGTCCATACGCCGCCCACGGCGGCCGTGGCGAGCAGGGCGACCACGGCTTGGGGAACGTTCGGGAGGTAGCCGCTCACGCGGTCTCCTGGGCGCACTCCGAGTGCACGGAGCTCGGCGGCGAGGGAGCCGACCTGGCGGCGCAGTTCGGACCAGGCCACGGGGCGGGGTTCGTGGGTCTCGTCGACGTGCAGGAGTGCCGGTTCGTCCGCGCGGGTGTCGGCTGCGCGCAGGGCGTGCTCGGCGTAGTTGAGTGTCGCGCCGGGGAACCATTCCGCGCCGGGCATCGTGCGATCGCCGAGCACGCGCGCGTAAGGCGTCGAAAAGCGCACGTCGAACCACTCGGTGACGGCTTGCCAGAACGTGTCGAGCCGGTCCACGGACCAACGGTGCAGTGCTGCGTAGCCGCCGTCGGCGGGGGCTCCGTGGTGTTCGGCCGCCCACGCCTGGAACCTGGTGATCCGGGCCCGGGCGATGCGTTCTCGGTCGGGCTGCCAGAGCGGCTCGGGGTTCGTGGTGGACATGGGGCTGCTCCCTGACTGTGCGCGTGACACGGCTGACACGGACCATGCCATCTGATCGACTCGGGCACCAGGGTGCGCCGCGCGGAGGCCGTGTCGTGAAGATGAAGATGTGGTCCCTACCAGGGTGAACGGCTGCTGAACAGTGCGTCCATCGGGGGAAGTCAGTGGCAGGCTGAGCAGCATGGAAGGTCGTGACCTGGTGCGTTCGGTGAAGGCGGTCGGTTCGGCGGGGGCTGCCCAGGGGTTGCGCACCGTTCGGGCCGCCTGGCGCAGAAGGCGTGTCGACGCCGCCGGGCTGCCGCCGCGGGGCGCCGAGCGCGCGCGGGTGCCCGGGCTCGTACGGAAGGTGGAGCCGGGGCCGGGTGGCGGTGTCGTCCGGTTCGCGAGGTCCGAGCTGCGGATCATGGTCACCGTCAACGGGGCGGTCTTCTGGGGCTGGGACGGGGCCGGTCCCGAGCCGTCGTACGCACTCGCGGACCGCTGGCCGGAGCCGGACCCCCGCGCCTCGCTGGAGCCGGACACGGAGGGGGGCTGGCGGGTCGTGGCCGAGCGGGTGACGGTCGTGGTCTCCCGGCACGGTGCGGTGGAAGTGCTGACCCCCGGAGGGGTGAGCCTGCGACGGGAACTTCCGCCCCGGTGGTGGGATCCCGTGGGCGGCGGTCCGAGCCGCTGGATGCAGCGCTCCGAAGTGGCCGCGGACGCACGGTTCTTCGGGCTCGGCGGGCGCGCCTCGGGGCCCCGGTTGCGCGAGGGAACGTACCGCCTGTGGAACAGGGATCCCGGTCGCGCCTTCCGTCCCGACGAGGATCCGCTGTACATCACCATGCCGGTGCAGTTGGTGGTGGCCGACGCGGCGACCCATCTGGTGTTCCATGACACCTCCTGGGACGGCACGGTGACCCTGCGGGAGGGTGAGGAAGGGGCGGGTTCGGGGCACGACCGGACCGGGATGTGCGAACTGCGGTTGGACGGCGGGCCGTTGCGCTGCTGGATGATGGTGGGCACCCCCGCGCGCGTGCTGCACACCTGGGCCACCCTCACGGGGGCGCCCGCGCTGCCCCCCGCGTGGGCTCTGGGCCATCATCACGCGCATCGGGGCGTCGGCGGTGAGCAGGAGGTGCGGCGGATCGTCACGGGCTGCCAGGAGCACGATCTGCCGCTCGACGCCGTCCATCTCGGCGTCGGCCACTTCGACGAGCACCAGGTGTTCACGGTCGACCAGGAACAGTTCCCCAAGCTGCCGGTCCTCGCGGAGGATCTGCGGCGCGACGGCATACGGCTGGTGTCGCTCGTCGACCCGGCGGTCAGGGCCGAGCCGGGCAACGCCGTGTACGACAGCGGGAGCGCGGAGGACGTCTTCGTGAAGGACGCGTCGGGGCAGCTGGTGCGGGGAGTCGCGTGGCCCGGTGAGTCGGTGTATCCCGATTTCACGCACGCGCGCGTGCGTGCCTGGTGGGGGCGACTGTACGAGGAGCGGCTCGGGCAGGGGTTCGCCGGGTTCTGGCACGACATGAACGAGCCGACGTCTTTCACCGCGTTCGGAGAGTCGACACTGCCCCGCTCGGCACGCCACGCGCTGGAGGGACACGGCGGCGACCATCGCGAGGCGCACAACGTGTACGCCCTGTGCATGGCCCAAGCCGCCTACGAAGGGCTGCGTGAACTCGCTTCCGAGGAGCGGCCGTTCATATTCTCGCGCTCCGGGTGGGCCGGTATACAGCGCTACGGCGGAGCGTGGTCTGCCGGCGTGGCCACGGGCTGGCCGGGGCTGCGCTCGTCACTGTCGCTGGTCATGGGCCTCGGGTTGTGCGGAGTGCCCCATTCGGGATCCGACGTGGGCGGTTTCGACGGGAGTCCGTCGCCGGAGCTGTATCTGCGGTGGCTGCAACTGGGTGCCTACCTGCCGCTGTTCCGCACGCGTACGAGTCTTCGGGCGGGACGCGGGGCGCCCTGGGAGTTCGGTGCGGACGTCCTCACCCACGCGCGCGTGGCACTCGGCGAGCGTCGGCGCCTGCTGCCGTATTTCATGACGCTGGCGCATCTGGCGCGCCGCACGGGGGCGCCCTATGTGCGGCCGTTGTGGTGGGGGGCGCCCGAGGACCGTGCTCTGCGGGACTGTGAGGACGCCTTCCTGCTGGGTGACTGTCTTCTGGTGGCGCCGGTCCTGGATCCGGGCGCCGACCGGCGTGCGGTGCGGCTGCCGCGGGGGCGCTGGTACGACACGGCGACGGAGCAGGCGTACGAGGGGCCCTGTCAGGTGGTGGTCGACGCCCCCTTGTCGCGCATCCCGGTTTTCGCGCGCGCGGGCGCCGTCGTGCCCGTGCGGGGCGACGACGGCGGCCTGGAGTTGGAGGCGTGGGCGCCTGCCCGCGGACGTACCGGAGGCGGGCTGGTGGTGCCGGACGCGGGCGAGGGGTGGGAGGAGCCGGAGATCGAGCGGTATGTCATGCGCTGGGAGGGACGGCGGGTGGTCGTCGAGCGGGAGGGCGAGGACGGCGTGAGCGAGCCGCCCCACCCCGTGCGCGTGCGAGGGCTCCAGGGGCGCTGAGCGGGCTCAGTAGCGGCCCTGGAACCAGGCGCGTGCGGCCACCGTGTGCAGCGGGAAGGCGAGCTCCTCGGGCCTGCGCAGAAGGTGCCAGCCGTCCGTCTCGTCCGTGGCGGCGGACTGCGGCAGGTGGTCGGCGGGGCGTTCCGGCAGGACTCCGAAGAGCAGCAGGTGCCCGTCGGGCGAGCTCAGGGCGTCGGCGAGACGGACGTCGCGGCTCGCCGCCTCGATGCCCGTCTCCTCCCTGAGCTCACGGACCAGGGCTTGCCGCCAGTCCTCACGGTGGTCGACGTACCCGCCGGGCAGGGCGGTGCCTCCGCGCGCGGGGGCGATGGTTCGGGTGATGACGACGAGGGCGGCGCCCAAGGTGTCGTACACGGGCTGGAGTGCCACTGCGACGGGCAGCGGGTTGCGGTAGGCCACGGTGCCGCAGGCGGGGCAGGTACGGGGCCAGCCGGAGACGCCCTCTCCGTAGAGCGCTCCGCAGCTCGAACAGTGGGAGTTCGGCGCGGAGTTGTCGGTTGAAAGTTGATTTACGGACACGCCGCGGACTGTATCCGATCATGTGAACGAGGTCCTTCCGGGGGCACCCCCGGACACCGTCGTGACGGAGGGGACGGCCGGAACCACCCCCGTGGGCCCCGGCCGACCCCTCCGCTACGACGACGCACACAGGGCCTGTGCGGTTCTGTGCGACGGCTGCCCAATCCGATGTGACCGTGCCACACTTCTGACGTTCCGTCAGATTGAGCTCTGGAGGGGATGTGGCACACAGCCGTACACCTGTGGTCGCCGGGTGGTTCACGGGGGACACCGAGGACACGGACGGATTCCGGCTGCTGGGCACCCGCTGCTCGGCCTGTGCCTCCGTCTTCTTCCCCCGTGAGGACGTCCACTGCCGCAATCCGGGGTGCCCGGGCGGCGAGTTGGAGGAGGTGCCCCTGTCCCGGCGCGGGCGCGTTTGGTCGTACACCGACAGCCGGTACCGGCCTCCGTCACCGTATGTGACCGATTCGGAACTTCCGTGGGAACCGTACGCGTTGATCGCTGTGGAGCTGGAGTCCGAGCGGATGGTGGTGCTGGGACAGGCGGTTCCCGGGGTCACCGTCGCCGATCTGACGGTGGGTATGGAGGTGGAGGTCGTCCCGGGTGTGCTCCACGAGGACGCGGAGACGACCTGGACGACCTGGCACTGGCGGCCGACGGGGGCGATGAAATGACCGGAGAGGTGGCAGTGCTCGGCGTGGGCATGCATCCCTGGGGCAAGTGGGGGCGCGGCTTCACGGAGTACGGCTCGGCCGCCGCGCGCGCGGCACTCGCCGACGCGGGCGTCGACTGGCGGGACGTCGACTCGGTCGTCGGTGCGGACACCGTGCGCGGCGGCTATCCCGGGTATGTGGCGGGGGCGACCTTCGCCAAGGCGTTGGGCTGGCAGGGCGCCCGGGTGACCAGCGTGTACGCGGCGTGCGCGTCCGGGGCGCAGGCGGTCGCCGTCGCCCGTGCGCAGATCCTCGCCGGGCTCGCGGAAGTGGTGCTCGTCGTGGGCGCGGACTCGGCGCCCAAGGGGTTCTTCCGGCCGGCGGGCGGGGACCGGGCCGATGACCCGGACTGGCTTCGGTTCCGGGTCCTGGGGGCGACGAACCCGACGTACTTCGGGCTGTACGCGCGGCGGCGGATGGCACTGCACGGCGACACCCTGGAGGACTTCGCGCAGGTCAAGGTGAAGAACGCCGCTCTGGGCGCGCTCAACCCGAACGCGCGCTACCGCAAGCGGGTCACCGCCGACGAGGTCGCCGCGTCCGCGGTGGTCGCCGATCCGCTTCGGCTGCTCGACATCTGCGCCACCTCCGACGGCGGCGCCGCGCTGGTGCTGACCGGCATGGAGTTCGCGCGTCGGCACGGGGTGGCGGAGCCGGTGCGGATCCGGGCGGTGTCCACGGTGACGCCGCGGTACCCCACCGCCGTGCTGGACCTGCCTGACATCGCCACGGACTCGGCGGTGGCGGTGGAGCCGGCGGACGGCACGTTCCGGTCCTCGATCGCGCAGGCGGCCTACACGGAGGCGGGCATCGGTCCCGAGGACCTCTCCCTGGCCGAGGTCTACGACCTGTCCACGGCCCTGGAGCTGCAGTGGTACGAGGATCTGGGGCTGTGCGGCGAGGGCGAGGCGGCGAAGCTGCTGCGGGAGGGCGCGACGGCTCCGGGCGGGCGCATACCCGTCAACACCAGCGGCGGCCTCGCCTCCTTCGGAGAGGCCGTGCCCGCGCAGGCCATCGCCCAGGTGTGCGAGCTGACTTGGCAGCTGCGAGGCGACGCCGGTGATCGGCAGATCGCCGGAGCACGCGTGGGCATCACGGCCAACCAGGGCCTGTTCGGGCACGGTTCGTCGGTGATCGCGGTGCGGTGAGGCAACGTTCGTTGTCGTTGCCCACCTTGACGCCCACAGGACGCCGGAGAACACTTCCGGTGTCAGTCGGCCTCGCCGCACATTCTCGGCGTATGCAGACAATGCGCCGTGACGGGAACGCACCCCGCAAGGTCGGCCGGGGCCGGATCGCCCGGGGCGAGGGCCCAGGAGCCACCATGAGCAATGGGGACGACTTTGTCGGCGAGATCATCGGTACAGCGATTCTCATCCTCTTCGGCACCGGCGTGGTCGGCGCACGCCATGTTCCAGGACTCCGGGGTGAGCATCACGACCCTGAAGGTGGACGGCGGCATGACCAAGAACAACCTGCTGATGCAGCACCAGGCGGACGTCCTCGGGGTGCCGGTCATCCGTCCGAAGGTCTCCGAGACGACCTGCCTGGGAGCGGCGTACGCGGCCGGGCTGGCGACCGGGGTGTGGAACGACCTCGACGAGCTCAAGTCGCACTGGCAGAAGGACGTCGAGTGGACGCCCGCGATGGAGGCGACGGTCCGCGACCGCGAATACCACAACTGGCGCAAGGCCGTGGAGAAGAGCTTCGGCTGGGAGGACGACAGGACCTAGCGCCACCGTTCGCGACACAGGTCCACGCGCGCGTGCCACTGGACCGCGGCCCGTACCCCGGTCGGCCGGGGTACGGGCCGTGCGCGTGTGGGACGGTGCGGGACCGTCAGGTGGTGACGGTCGCGCGGCGGTCGGCCGCGTATGCCATCGCGTGCTGGACGACTCCGATGAGGACCTCCTTGACCGACTCCCGGTTGCGCGCGTCGCACAGCACGAGCGGCACGCTGGGGTCGAGGTCGAGTGCCGCACGGACGGACTGCGACGGGTAACGGGCAGCTCCGTCGAAGCAGTTGACGCCGACCACGAAGGGTATGGAGCGCCGCTCGAAGTAGTCGACCGCGGCGAAACTGTCCTCCAGGCGGCGGGTGTCGGCGAGGACGACCGCGCCCAGCGCTCCGGTGGCGAGCTCGTCCCAGAGGAACCAGAAGCGGTCCTGCCCGGGCGTACCGAAGAGGTACAGCACGAGGTCCTCGCGGAGCGTGATGCGGCCGAAGTCCATCGCCACGGTGGTGGTGTGCTTGCCCTCCACCCCTCGGATGTCGTCGACCGGGCGGCCCGCCTCCGTGAGCAACTCCTCGGTGCGCAGCGGTTTGATCTCGCTGACCGCGCCGACCAGTGTCGTCTTGCCCGCGCCGAATCCGCCGGCCACGAGGATCTTGAGCGTGACGGGCTCGACCGGGGGCTTGCCGCGCTCAGAACGCCCGAAGATCATCGGTCTCTTCTCCTGCTTGTTCGGAATCGGTCGGCGGTGGGCCGTGGCCCCCGCCGCCGGGGGGTCTCGATGACGTCATCGGCTCGTCGCACCGGAGACGGTGAACCGCGCCTCTCCGCCGGACCATTGTCCCGCACCGCCGCTGCCGCGCCGCTCAGAGCGCTCGGAGGCCGTTGATCACGTCGCGCAGAATATTCTCGTCCACCAGCTCGGCGGGGGGCACGGGACGCGTCACATGGACCATTTCCTCGTCCACGAGGTCCCCGATGAGGACCCGCACCACACCGATGGGGAGATTGAGTTCGGCAGCGAGTTCGGCAACCGACTGGGGGGTGTCACGACAGAGTTCGACGATGTCCACGTGTTCCGGGGACAGCGTGTGATCAGCTTCCGGGTCGTCCGCGTGCGCCTCCGCGACGACCACCGCGATCAGGTCGAGGCGGTGCTGGGCCGCATGGCTGGTGCGGCCTCGCGTCATGGCGTACGGACGGACGACCGGTCCCGCCTCGTCGTCGAACCAGTGGCTTCTGGGTTGACCGTCTCCGCTCATGTCATCCCACTACCCGCCTGTGGGCAGATCGGTGCGCGGAGCAGCCGCCAGATGCACACCGACGCGCTTCACCAGGAGGGTCATCTCGTAGGCGACCTGGCCCACGTCCGAGTCGGCGTCCGACAGCACGGCCAGAGCGCTGCCGTCCCCGGCTGCCGTCACGAACAGGAATGCGTCGTCGAGTTCGACGACCGTCTGGCGGACGTTACCGGCGTCGAAATGGCGCCCCACACCCTTGGCGAGGCTGTGGAATCCGGAGGCGACGGCGGCAAGGTGCTCACTGTCCTCCCGGCTGAGGTCCTTGGAGACCCCGGTGGGCAGCCCGTCGCCGGAGAGCACAAGCGCTCTGCGGATGCTGGCGACCCGGTCGACGAGGTCGTCGAGGAGCCAGTTGAGCTCCCCCGACGCCTTGTCGTTCGCGGTCTGGCCGGTCGCCTTCGGTGCGGTCATCGACCGTCCCCCTTACTCGTTCCTTGTGCTGTGCCGTCCGTGGCGCCGTCGTCCACGGCGTTCTCCTCACGACCACGCTGCCAACCGCGCTGCAGCGAGGCCATGCGGCTGCGGACCTCGTCGGCGTCGCGATCGAGGGGGTCCGCCCCGTCCTGGGTACGTGGGTTCATGCGTTCGGTGCGCCGCTCCGGGCCGTCCCTCAGCTGGGGGGCCAGGTTGGCCTGCCGGACACGGCGAGGCAGTCCTGCCGTACCGGACGCGGCGGGGTCGGGTGCCGTACCGGAGCCCCCGCGCCGGTCACGCTGCGGAAGTGCCGGGGCCTCCGGCAACCGGTCGCCGAGGCTGTTGCGGGACGCCTCCGCCCGTCCGGCGGTGCCGCGGGCGGGCACGTCGGGGCGGTCGCTGACAGAACGGTCACCGAAGCGCGAGGCAAAGGGTTCCGCCGGCTTCCCTCTGCTGTCCCGGGCTCGCCCCGGGGACTCCGTGCGGTCGCCGAAGCCCTCACGCGGGTCGGTTTCTCGGCGGATCGCTGCCTCGCCCCGACGCCGTGCCGGCAGCGGAGCCAGCGTGTCGGGGTCCGTCGAGCCCACGCTCTCCACCGGCTGCTCGTCCGACGACGGGTTGCGACGGGACGGCTGTTCGGTGACCGGACGGCCGTGGGAACTGACCAGCTTGGGAGTCCGGCGGCGCGGCAGCTCCACGGGGTCGCTCAGGTCGCCCGTCGCCCCGGTGACCGAGCGGCGCGTGCGGGAAAGTACACCCTGTTCACTGTCCGCGTCGTCGAAGGAGCCGGGAAAGTCGTTGAGGGCGTCCAGGTCGACCGGCGCCTCAAGCTCGATCGGCCCGTCGATGAGCGAGGGGGGCAGGCCGGGGAGGCGTACGGGCGCCGGGGAGAGCGCGGCCCTGCGGCTCCCCTCGAACTCGGCCTTGGAGGGCTGCGCGCGGTCGAGGCGGAAGCCGATGCCGTTGGTGTCCGGGACGTCGTCCGTGAGCAGCGCGTCGGGGACGAAGACGACGGCCGTCGTGCCACCGTACGGGGACGGCTGGAGGGAGACCCGGACGTTCTGCCGCTGGGCGAGCCGACTGACGACGAACAGGCCGAGCCGGTCCGTGTCGGACAGTTCGAACTCGGGTGTCTCGGCGAGCCGCAGGTTGGCGTCGAGAAGCGCTTCCGCCGCCATACCCAGACCCCGGTCGTGAATCTCCAGGGTGAAGCCGTTGGCGACACGTTCACCCAGAACCTGGATGGCGGTGTGAGGGGGCGAGAACACCGTGGCGTTCTCCAGGAGTTCGGCCACGAGGTGCGTCAGGTCGGCGACGGCCGGTCCGGTGACGGCCATGCGCGGCAGCCTGCGGACCTCGATGCGCTCGTAGTCCTCGACCTCGGCGACGGCGGCGCGTACGACGTCCATCAGCTGGACGGGTTTGCGCCACTGCCGGGAGGGGGCGGCCCCGGAGAGGATCACCAGGCCTTCGGCGTGCCGACGCATACGGGTGGTCAGGTGGTCGAGGCGGAACAGGTCGGCGAGTTCGTCGGTGTCCTCGGTCCGGCGTTCCATGGTGTCGAGCAGGGTGAGCTGCTTGTGCAGCAGGACCTGGCTGCGCCGGGCGAGGTTGACGAAGACCTCCGAGACTCCGGAGCGGAGTTCGGCCTGTTTGACGGCGGCCTCGACGGCAGCGCGCTGCAGGGTGTTGAGGGCCTGACCGACCTCGCCGATCTCGTTCTTGTCGTACTCGAGACGCGGGACCTCGGTCTCCACGTCGACCTGTTCGCCGGCCGACAGACGGCGCATCACGCTGGGCAGTCGTACGCCGGACGCCTCGTGGGCCTCAAGGCGCAGTTGGCGCAGGTCTCGGATGAGGGCGCGGCCGATGCGTACGGACAGGAAGAGCGAGAAGAGCAGGGCGACCAGTCCGAGAACGCCGGCGACGACGGCCTTGACGATGACGCCCGTCACGACCGGACGGACCCGGTCCTGATAGCGGTCGCCCGACTCGTCGTTGAGCTTGCGGAGTTCGTCGAGGACATCGCCCGCAGTGGTGTCCCAGCTCTTCGCCGTGACGCCCCTCGGGTGGCCGGACTCGGCGCCGATGGCGGCCTGTTCGGCCACTCGCAACGGCGCGGTGGAGGCGTTCTTCCAGAACCGGTCGTAGCGTGCGCGGTCCGACAGCGGGAGCAGCGGCAGGCTGACGTCGTACATGACGGTGCGCTGGGCCACGAGGTCGGAGATGTCGCGGGACTCGTCGCGGGAGAGCCTGCCGACGACCAGGGCCGAGCCGAGCAAAGCGTCCTCGCGGGAGAGCAGTTCGCGGGCGCGGGCGGTGTTGACGAGCGCGCGGGCCTGCTTGTCCATCTCCAGGTTGTCGATGATGTGCAGGTTGGCGAGCAGGACGTAACAGGGGTCGACCAGGTTGTTGTAGAGGTCGAGGGCCTGGGTCCGGGTGACGGTGCCTTCCTCGACGCTGCGGCGCAGGGGGCCGATGCCGTCGAACGCCTCAAGGACGGCGGTGAGTCGCTCGCTGTCGCTGTCGCTGATCGAGTTGCGCACGTCGGACTTGTCGGCGTTGGCGCGAATTTTGTCGATGACTCCGTCGGTGGCGGTGCGGCTGCGCCGAAGGGCGGCCAGCGCGTCGGAGGCACGGGGGTCGGCGAGATAGACGAGGGTCTGGCGGCGCTCCTGCTGGAGCACGCGTACAGCGTCCTCCGTGGGGTAACTGACCTTCTCCACGATCGACGAGACGTTGAACAACTCGGCCGCCTCACGACCCGTGAGCACCGTGGCGAAGCCCCAGATCACGGTCAGGGACACCAGCGGCACGAGAAGCAGCGCCACGATCTTCCGGCGGATGGACTTCCCGCGAAAGCGCATGGCCTCCCCCAGCTCGCCCCCGTCGACGCGGGGGTACACATGTGCGTCAATAATCGGCGTGAGCCTACTACTGACCCACAGATAACTCGAAGACCTGTCTGGGTACTGAACTTCCGTGCTCCCGACGAGACATGGCGAGTTGTCCCGTCATTACGGGAGATTGCCTCCTCGAATCCGGCGCCGACCGCACGCGACATCCCCCGGCCAACTTGACCGTTTGGCTGGATTTTTACGTTTGACGGGAATCTTCGGGACACGCTGATCGTCTTTGTACATAGGCAATGGGTGGCGGACCCGCCAGCAGGTCCGCATCCCGCGTCCAGACCGCGTAAAACAGCGTTAGCCGGGCAACCACTGGGGAGCCGGTGTCACCGACACCGGGACGGGCGGTGTGCTGGGCGGTGGGGAGTGACACGTGATGGGCACGGCGGAACGACGCGAAGCGTTCGGGAACGACGTGGTGGCGCCATTGGTGGTGCACGAGGGCGCCAGGAGCACCAGCGCGAACCAGGACCCAGGAGGCGGCGGTGAACCGTCCGCGGCCTCCGGTGCGACCGGGCAACTCCCTTCGTCCGCCGGGACGGAGAGGCGGCCCGCATACCGGCAGCTGTGGGTGGAGGAACCCGCGCGTCGGCGCCGACTGCCGGATCCGGTGCGTACGGCGGCCGTTCGAGCCGTGCTGGTCATCTCGGTCACGCTGATCCAGGCGATGGTGGCCTTCCTGTCCACGCTGGCCGGATCCTATTTGGCCTTCCCGATGGTGATCAGCAGCGTGGCCAGCACTGTCGTGGCCACTTGGGCGGCGCTCGACGTGTGGGTGACTCGCCAGGTCTGGAACCAGCGCAACGGCGTGGTGTCGACCCCGAGCAGCACGGCACGGGCGCTGCGACGCGAGCGCCGCAAGGCCCGGAGGCAAGCGCGGGTGACCGCGCGGGCCCAGGAGCGCATACGCAGGCAGAGCGGCGGGTCCGGGCAGCTGTCGCACTCCTAGAAGGCCCCGGGCGAGAGGAGTCTGGGCGGGTAGGACGCGTGCAGGGACCCATCTGAGCTGCGACGGCCCGGCCCCGCGTGGCGTGCCCGTCGTAGTCGCCCCGCCCCGCACGCCGGGGCAGGGCGGGGCCCCATGAACGAGCGCCGGTGGCAGCACGAGCCGTCCGTTCGGTTGGAGCGAGCGCTGCGGCAGGAAGTTGATGATCGGCGACGTCCCGAGGAGTCTCCGCGCACCGGTCCGGCCCGCGAGCACCGCCGCACTCCTGCCCTCGGCACCAGGTGCGCCGGCGCTCCCCTCGATGCCGATGCGCCGTAGTTTCTACCATCGGCGAGCGATCGAGCTGACTTTCGATTCCTGCGGGTGCGTGCGGACCTCGATGGCATCGCGAGCGCGCCCGAACGGTGGTCTGCTGGTGCCGGACGAAGGGTTCACAGGTGGAGCCGCTCCTTTCGGCCATGGACCCCCGACCACCTGGCCAGACGTGTCGAAGATCACATTCGGCATGAATCACCGTCGGCCGGTAAGGCGCCTTCTCGCCAGGGCGCCTTTGACGCGGCGCCGATCAGGAGGAACGAGAACATGCCCGAACTCTTCATCGGTGGTACGTGGAGGTCAGCGCTCGACGAGCGCACCCGGGAGATCCGCTGTCCCGCCGACGGCTCTCTGGTCGGTGTCGTCGACGAGGCGGGCGGCAAGGACACGGTGGAGGCCATCACCGCCGCGCGCCGTGCCTTCGACGAGGGCCCCTGGCCCGGCACACCGGCGAGCGAGCGCGGCGACCTGCTGCTGCGCGTCGCCGACCTCATGGTCCGCGACAAGGACGAGCTGGCCCGCGCGGAATCCCTCGACACCGGAAAACGCCTGGTGGAGAGCGCCTACGACATCGACGACATCGTCAACTGCTTCCGCTATTTCGGTCGGCTCGCGGCAAGCGAGAACGGACGCGTCATCGACACCGGCTCGCCGGGCGTGGACAGCCGGGTCGTGTACGAGCCGGTCGGTGTCTGCGCGCTGATCACCCCGTGGAACTATCCGCTCCTCCAGACCGCGTGGAAGGTCGCCCCGGCGCTCGCGGCCGGGAACACCTTCGTCCTCAAGCCGAGCGAGCTGACCCCGCACACCGCGATCCACCTGATGCGGCTCCTGGAGGAGACCGGACTGCCCGCGGGCGTGGCCAACCTCGTCCTCGGTGCCGGTCCGGAGGCGGGCGCGCCGCTCGGCGACCATCCGGATGTCGACCTCCTCTCCTTCACGGGCGGACTCCAGACGGGCCGCAGGCTCATGGCCGCCGCGGCCGGCACCGTGAAGAAGGTCGCGCTCGAACTCGGCGGCAAGAACCCCAACATCGTGTTCGCGGACGCCGACTTCGACACTGCCGTCGACATGGCGCTCACCGCGGTGTTCCTGCACTCCGGGCAGGTCTGCTCGGCCGGGGCACGACTGCTGGTGGAGGACTCGCTGCACGACCGGTTCGTCGACGAGGTCGTCCGGCGGGCCCAGCTGATCCGGCTCGGCGGCCCGTTCGACGAAGAGGCCCAGACCGGCCCGCTGATCTCCGAGGCACATCGCGCGAAGGTCGAGGCGTATGTCGCCCAGGGTCTGGCCGAGGGCGCGGTCCTGCGCTGCGGCGGGGCGCGTCCCGAGGGGCTCGACGACGGCTTCTACTACCCGCCGACGGTGCTCGACGAGTGCGACGCCCGGATGACCGTCGTACAGGAGGAGTCGTTCGGGCCGGTGCTCACCGTGGAGCGGTTCACGGACGAGGCGGAGGCGGTCCGCCTCGCCAACGACACCGTGTACGGGCTCGCCGGAGGCGTCTTCACCACCGACGAGGCCAAGGCGCAGCGGGTCGCGGCCCGGTTGCGGATCGGCACGGTGTGGATCAACGACTACCACCCGTATCTCCCGCAGGCGGAGTGGGGCGGCTTCAAGCAGTCCGGCTTCGGCCGTGAACTCGGGCCCTCAGGACTCGCCGAGTACCGCGAGGCGAAGCACATCTATCGCAACACCGATCCGTCGCCGCAGGGCTGGTTCTCGTAACTCCACTTGCGCCCCCTTCGCTCCCCACTTGCACCCTGTATGCGCCATTCCCCATACGCGTGTCCTGAATGTGCGCCCCCCATTGATCCCACCTGTTCATCCGGCACCCGCAACGAGCCGCTCCCTCCCCCCTCCCCGGTCCCCCCAGGAGTCCGCTCATGGCAACCACCGAACAACCGACAGGCCCAGGGCACACGGACGACGCCGAACTCGCCGAGTTCGGCTACAAGCCCGAACTCAAGCGCACCCTGGGCAACTTCCATACCTTCGCGGCCGGGATCAGCTACATCTCGATCCTGACCGGCACCTTCCAGCTGTTCTACTTCGGCTACGGCAGCGGCGGTCCCGCCTACTGGTGGTCGTGGCCGATGGTGTTCGTCGGCCAGTTCATGGTCGCGCTCTGCTTCGCGGAGCTGGCCGCCCGCTATCCCGTGGCGGGCTCGGTCTACAACTGGTCGAAGAAGATCGGCAATCCGCATCTGGGCTGGCTGGCCGGCTGGATGATGCTGATCGCCTCGATCGTGTCGATCGCCGCGGTGGCGCTCGCCTACCAGCTGACGCTGCCGCAGATCTCCAGCGTGTTCCAGATCGTCGGTGACGGCACCGGCAAGTACGACGTGGCGACCAACGCGGTGATCCTGGCCGGAGTGTTGATCCTGTTCACGACCGTGGTGAACGCCTTCGGCGTGAAGCTGATGGCCACGATCAACACGGCGGGTGTCTTCATCGAGCTCGTCGCCACCGTGGTGCTGATCGTCCTGTTCGCCGTGCACATCACCCGAGGCCCGCAGGTCGTACTGGAGACGAACGGCACGGGCGCGGGCCACGGCGCCGGCTACCTCGGCGCGTTCCTGGTGGCCTCACTGGCGTCCGCGTACGTCATGTACGGCTTCGACACCGCCGCCTCGCTCGGTGAGGAGTCCCGCGACCCGTCCCGGAACGCGCCGCGCGCCATCATCCGGGCGATCGTCGCCTCCTTCGTCCTCGGCGGCCTGATCCTTCTCCTCGCGCTGATGAGCGTCTCCAGCCTCAAGGGCAAGGAGCTGTCCACGGACGGTCTGCAGTACGTCGTGCTCGACGTGCTCGGGCCGACGGCCGGCAAGGCGATGCTGTGGTGCGTGCTGATCGCGGTCACCGTCTGCGCGCTGGCCGTCCACACGGCGGCGATCCGGCTGGCGTTCGCGATGGCCCGCGACAACAACCTCCCGGCGTCCTCCCTCCTCGCGAAGGTCAGCCCGCGCTTCCAGACGCCGGTGCTGCCCGCCGTGATCGTCGGAGTGCTGGCGCTGGCGATCCTGGTGGTCAACATCCGCCAGCCGCAGATCTTCACCGTCGTCACCAGCATCGGCATCATCATGATCTACCTCGCCTATCTGGGCGTGACCGTACCCATGCTGGTGGCACGGCTGCGCGGCAGGTGGCAGCCGGCCGGCGACGGCAAGTTCTCGCTGGGCCGCTGGGGCCTGCTCGTCAACATCGGGGCCGTGATCTGGGGCGGCGCCATGACGACGAACCTGATCTGGCCTCGGGCCTCGGTCTACAACGCCACCGCCCCCTTCCACTGGTACCTCCAGTGGGGCGCCGTGCTGTTCGTCGCGGTCATCGCGGGTGGCGGTTTCGCCTACTACTGGTTCGTCCAGCGCCACCGGACGGGTGTGCTCGCCGGACACCGCCTTGAGGGAGCCCCGGCCGCGTCGGCCGCTCCCCTCGCCGCCCCGGCGGCCGACTGAAGGAGGTCAAGCACTGATGGAGCAACCCCCCATGGACCGATCACTCATGACCACCGACGAGTTCGACTACGTGGTGGTGGGCGGTGGCACCGCAGGCAACGTGGTGGCCGCGCGCCTCTCGGAGGACCCGTCCGTCACGGTGTGCGTGCTGGAAGCGGGCCCGAGCGATGTCGGCGACGACGACGTCCTCAGACTCGAACGCTGGATGGGCCTGCTGGAGTCCGGCTACGACTGGGACTACCCGGTCGAACCGCAGGCCAGCGGCAACAGCTTCATGCGGCACGCCCGAGCGAAGGTGCTCGGCGGCTGCTCCTCCCACAACTCCTGCATCGCCTTCTGGGCCCCGGCGGAGGATCTCGACGACTGGGCGGCGGCGGGCTGTACGGGCTGGAGCGCGGCCGATCTCTTCCCGCTCTACCGGCGCCTGGAGACCAACGACGCCCCCGGCGACCACCACGGCCGCACCGGACCGGTGACGCTCCGTACTCTGAAGAGCGAGGACCCGTGCGGCGCCGCCCTGCTGGAGGCGTGTGCACAGGCGGGCATCCCCACCACGCCCTTCAACACCGGGAACACCGTGCTCCGCGGGGCCAACTGGTTCCAGATCAACTCCGACGAGAACAACATCCGTCAGTCGTCCTCCGTCGCCTATCTCCATCCGGTCATGGGCAGGCGGCCGAACCTGGAGGTACGAACGGGGGTGCGGGCGAAGCAGCTCGTGCTGGAGGGGCGTCGGTGCGTGGGCGCCGAGTACCTCGACCCGGATCTCATCCACACCAGGACCGTACGGGCGCGCCGCGAGGTCATCGTGTCCTGCGGGGCGATCGACACCCCGAAGCTGCTCATGCTGTCCGGTATCGGCCCGGCCGAGCAGTTGCGCGAGGTCGGCGTCGAGGTGGTCGTGGACTCCGCCGGCGTCGGTGAGAACCTGCAGGACCACCCCGAGGGCGTCATCATGTGGGACGCCGCACAGCCGATGACCACGACTTCGAGTCAGTGGTGGGAGGCGGGCATCTTCTACGACACCGAACCGGGCCTGGACCGGCCCGACCTGATGTTCCACTACGGTTCGGTGCCGTTCGACATGAACACCGCGCGTTGGGGCTATCCGACCTCGGAGAACGCGTTCTGCCTCACCCCCAACGTGACCCGGGCGAAGTCGCGCGGCACGGTGCGGCTGCGTACCCGCGACTACCGGGACAAGCCGATGGTCGATCCGCGGTACTTCACGCACGAGCACGACGCGCGTGTGATGACGTACGGGCTGAAACTGGCACGACGGATCGCCGCCCAGCCCGCGCTGAGCGGCTGGGCGGGGGCGGAACTGGCCCCCGGGCCGGATGTCCGGACGGACGACGAGCTGCTGGACTACATCCACAAGACCCACAACACCGTCTACCACCCGGCCTGCACCGTGAAGATGGGTGCGGACGACGACGCCTCGGCGCCGCTGGACGCGCGGCTGCGGGTGAAGGGCGTCGATGGGTTGCGGGTCGCCGACGGGTCGGTGATGCCGGATCTGGTGACGGTGAATCCGTGTATCACGACGATGATGATCGGTGAGAAGTGTGCGGACCTTTTGAAGCAGGACGCGTAGAGGGGGCGGGCCGTGGGGGAACTGCGGCGCCGTCGTGGCTGGTCGCGCAGTTCCCCGCGCCCCTAAGTAGCTGACGTGGTCGATCGTTTGAACATTCGTGTTGCCGTGATTTCGCTGCGGACCGCGTCTCCCTCCCCGGCCTGGGTCTGCTGCGGCAGTCCCGGTCGGAGGTGTTCCTCGACGCTGATGTACTTCAGACCCGCGCGGAGGTCGGCGTCGTTGCGGAGGCGGATGACGAGCGGGAACTCGGCTAGCGCGGTCGTGTCGAACAGGCCGGTGGTGTACAGGAGTTGGACGCCGAGCGCGTCGGACACGGCTCGCTGGAGCTCCAGCAGGTAGGTCGCGTTGGCTCGCCCGATGGGGTTGTCGAGGAACAGCGTGCCGGCGTGCCGGTGCTTGTCGCGGCCCCGGTCGTTGCTGCGCAGCGCGGCCATCGTGCAGTACAGGGCGATGGCCGCGGTGAGCAGCTGGCCGCCCGAGAACACGTCGCCCATCTGCCCGACGGGGACGCGTTCGGCGCGCAGTACGGCGTCGGGCTTGAGGATCTCGACGGCGATGCCCTTGGGCTGGAGGGCGGCGCCGACTCCCCTCAGGAGGAGGGACATTCCGTCCCGGCGCAGGTCGGAGTTCTTCTTCACGGCCGCCCGGGTCGCGTCGTCGACGACCTCGCCGAGCCGCTCGGTGAGGGTCGCCTGGTCGGGCTCCTCGAACCGGATGCGCAGGAACTCCTGCCCGGACCACTCGCCGAGCCCCTCGGGCAGCCGGGACAGCCGCTGCGCGGACCGCAGGGTGGCCAGCGACGACTCCACCAGCCCGCGCAGCCGGTCCACGATCGAGTCCCGGTTCCGCTCCAGTTGCGCCAACTCGTCGGTCAGGACCCGGAGTCGGGGTGCGAAGGCGTCCGCCCACTTCTGCGCGTGCTCGGGCAGCGCGGACGCGGGCAGTTCACGGATCTGCTGGCGGGCGGGGGTACGCACCGCCTCGTACCGCGTGGAGTTGGCATGCCGTACGAGGATGTCGCTCGCCTCGCGGACGGCGGCCTCGGCCGCGGACAGGTCGGCGGCGCAGCCGCGCAAGGAGCGGCGGGCCTCGGCGGCCGACTGCCGGGCTTCCTCCGGGCTTCCGGGGTAGGGCTCCGGGGCTTCCCGCTCATCGTCCGAGGTGTGCTCGCGCAGCAGGTCGCGGAGCATCGCGGCGATCTCGTCGAACCCTGAGGCCGCGTCCTCGGCTGCCCGGTTGGAGTCGAGAAGTTCGGCGTGCGCCTCCCTGGCCTGGGCCAACGCCTCGGTACGGGAGGCCAGTTCGGCGGTGGCGGTGCGCAGCAGGACCTGAGCGTGTTCGGCGTCGCGCGGGACGAGTTCCTCGGCCAGCTCGGTGTGCGCCTCGCCGTCCTCGGGCGCGTGCCGCTCGGCCTCGCCGCGCAGCCGCCCGAGCTGCTCGCTGGCCGTGGACACCCGGGTCTCCAGGAGCTGCACGAGTTCCTCGGCCCGCGCGGAGGCGGCCTGCCGGGACGGTCCGTCGGACCCCTCGGGCACCTGCAGCAGCTGTTCGGCGCGCGTACGCACCTTGTTGCTCAGTCGGTCCAGGTCCGCGCGGGCGGCGCTCTCGTCGCTCTCGGAGCGTGCCTGCTCCGCGCGCAGGTCGGCCCCGACGCCGACCTTCTCGTACAGCTGGGAGGCGGCCCGGTAGGCCTCGCGGAGGGCGGGCAGCGACGACTTCGCGGCGTCCTCGTCGGCTTCCGGCAGGTCATCGGGGGCGCCCGCGATCTCAGCGCGCTCGGCGCGCAGGGCGCGGGCCGTGCGGCGCGCGTCGTCGGCGGCGCGCTGGACAGCGCGCCGGTCCTCGTCGGCGGACCGTGCACGCTCCAAGCAGACCTGGGCGCGGGCCTCCGACTCCACCGCCTCGTCGGCCAGTTCACGCACCTTGACCTGCCAGCCGGCGCGTTCACGCAGCCGGTACGCCAGGCCGGCGAGCGCGTCGGCGGCGCGCCGGGCCCGCTGGGCGGCCTCCTGCCGCTCGTCCCGGACTCGGGACGCCTCGCTCGCCACCTCGTCGGCCTCGGCCCGCACGGTCCGCGCCTCGGCCAGCTCGGCCTCGGCCTCCTCGGCGAAGGCACGCGCGTCCTGCGCGGCACGGGCCAGCTCGACAAGCCGCCCGGCCGGACAGCCCGTACGCCAGGAGGCGAGCCGCGCGCCCAGTTCCCGGTCCTTGCCGAGCCGCGCGGCGAGTGTGCGGATCTCCTCCTCGCGCTCACCCGCCCTGGCCCGCAGCGTCTGCCGTTCCTCGTCGGCGGCGTGTTCGTCGTGCATGGCCGGGTTCGGCGGTACGAGGAACACGTCGCCGTCGCCCGGTCCGGGGGCCGGGGTGGGGGCGAGCAGGGCTGCTGCCGTACCGACCGCCACGGCCGAGCGGGGCAGCAGAGCCGCGTCGGCGAGGGCCTCGCGGGCACGCGCGTGTGTGCCTGGGTCGGTGATGATGACGCCGTCGACCAGTTCGGGGCGGGCTGCCAGCACGCGCGCGTGGTCGACGGGGTCGACGGCCTGGGCGAGATAGCGCCAGCCGGGCAGCGCGGGGATGCCGTGCTCGCCGAGGAACTCGACGGTGGCGAGCACATCGGGGCCGGCCGGCAGCAGCCCGCCGTCACCGAGCGCGCCGAGGATCCGGGCGTCGTCGGCGGCGGCGGTCCGCAACTCGAAGAGCTGCCGCTCGGCGGAGGTGACACCGCCGTCGAGCAGCTCATGGAGTTCGTCGGCGAAGCGGTCCAGGTCCTCAGGGGTCAGAGGACCTTCGGCGGCGGCACGGGAAGCGCCCTTCCCATCGTCCCCGGCCGTACTCTCGGCACCGCTGTCCTCACCCGGGCCGTGCTGGCGCGGCACCGCGGCCCGTCCCCGCTGCCTACCGCCGGCGGACGGCAGGCTCAGCAGGTCGGCGAGCCGTTCCTCCGCCGCCAGGGCCTCTGCGGTGCGCCGCTCGGCGTCGTACGCGCGCTCGGCCGCCGTGGCGGCGTCCGCCGCGCGGGCGGCCGTCAGCTCCGCGCGGGACTCGGCGGACGCCGCCTCCCGCGCGTGCTCGGAAGCCCGCCCGGAGGCCTCACGGGAGGTGTCCCAGGCCGCGACGGCTGTCTTCTCGGCGTCGCTGGCGGCGAGCGCGGCCCGTGCCGGGTCCGCGTCGGGAGCACTGTCGTCGAGCCAGCCCGCGCGCACCGCCTCGGCGGTCTCCTGTTCGACCTCACTGAGCCGCTGCCGCAGATGCCCGACCTCGCTGCGGGCGCGCTGTGCCTCGGTGGCCGCGCCGGTCGAGTCCCGGTGGGCGACCTCGCTGATCTCCTGGAGGGCGGCCGACCGCTCCTCCTCCTCGTTGGCGAGCGCCTCCGCACCTTCCGCCGCCGAGTGCAGCGCCCGTACGAGGTCGACGGCGGCCTTGGCGCGGGCGGCGAGCGCCGGGGCCGCGTCCCGTTCGGCCTCGCGGATCGCGACGGCCACACGCGCGGAACGATCGGCGGCGGCGCGGTGCCGCAGGACGACCTCGGCGGCCTGCCAGGCGGAGTGCATGGTGCGCGCGTCGGCGAGTTCGCGCTTCTGCGCGGCTGCCGTCTTCTCCGCCGCCGCGAGGGCCAGGGAAGCATGCCGGAAGGCGAGTTCGGCGGCGATCAGCGCGCTGCGCTCCCGCGCGCCCTCGGAATGGGTGACGGTGTAGGCGGCGGCGGTGACCCGCTGGGCGAGATCCCCGGCCCTGACCCGTTCCTGGACGCCCCGCGCGGTAAGCCGCCGGGCCAGGGTGCGTGTCCGGCGCTCCGCACCGGCGTGGACGTCCCGCGCGCGGGACCGTGTTTCCGCCGCTTCGACGATGCGTCCGAGCAGGTCGACGGACCCGGCGGTGAAGTCCCGTTCGGCGATCAGTTCGGACCGTCGCCCCAGCTTGTTGCCGAAGCCTCCGACCAGGTCGGCAAGCCCGTCCGTGTCCCGGGTGTCGGTGACCGCGCGCAGCAGCAGGTCGGTGAAGTCGGAGTCCTTCTTGACCGCGAAGAGGCCGGCGGCCTCACCCTCGTCGGCGTTCATCTCCCGCTGGTAGCGGAAGAGTTCGGGGTCGAGACCCAGTTCCCCCAGATGCTCGACCCAGCGGTCGTGGATCTCCTCCCAGTGCACTTCGAGATGCGGATACGCCTTGCCCGCCTCGGTGATCGCGTCCCGGAAGCCCTTCATCGTGCGGCGCCGCCCCTGGGCACCGGATACGCCCTCCACCGGCGGCCGTACGGCGGTGGACTCGGCGACGGGAAGGTTGTCGAGGCTCAGCCCCGGGCCGGGCCGGAAGGAGTACCAGGCCTCGGCGAACTTCCGCGGGTCGTTGGAGACCTGCCGGCCCCGCCACTCGCTCGCCTTGCCGACCACCACCAGCTCACCGGTGAGCGTGTGCTGCCACTCCAGGACGACATGCCCGCAGTCGTCGGCGAGCAGGAACTTCCGCAGCACACCGGAGCTGGCGCCACCCAGGGTGTTGCGGTGCCCGGGGAGCATCACGGAGAAGATCAGCTTGAGGAGTACCGACTTGCCGCCGCCGTTCTCCAGGAAGAGCACACCGGCGGGCGCGGGCCGGCGCGGCGGTCCGACGGGCTCGTCCTCGAAGAACTCCGCCTGGGTGGGCGCGGGGTCGGGCACCGGCGCGCCGACACCCCGCAGGTCAAGCACGGTGTCGGCGTAGCGCGCACCGGCGGGACCGATGGAGTAGAGGCGGACCCGGGACAGCTCGTACATGGCGGACTCTCGTAGTCGTAAGGGAGTAGTCGGGTTGGGGGTGAAGGCCGTCGGAGTGGCGGTCAGGAGTGGTGGAACGGCAGTCCGGCGTCGGCCACCAGCTCCAGGTCGTCGGAGTCCTCGGCGGGCAGCAGCGTCGGTGTCCCGTCGGTGACCGGCACGACGCCCAGCTCCAGCAGCTCGGCCATGGCGGCGTTGCCGGCCATGTCCCGGACCTGGAGCTGATAGCGGGCCGTCGTGCGATACGTACCGCCGTTGTCGTCACCCGTGCGCTGGAGGAAGCCGGAGTCGGTGAGGAAGACGACGGCCTTGCCGACGATGCCGGTGGTCGAACCGGCCGGTCTCCGCGCGTCCTTGGTGGCCCCCGTGGCGCTGCGCCTTATCCAGATCCGCCAGGCTGCTTCGAGTCCCGGGGCGTCGCTGACCGGGTCGGTGATCTCGCCCTGCGCCTCGGCCCGCTCCTCCAGTCGCCGGCAGGCCTGCCGTACGAAGGCCTCGACGCCGTTTACGGTGACACGCCCGATGTAGCCGTCGTCGGCGAGGTCCTCGGGCCGCGGAAACGCCATGGCGGCCACGGCGAGGTGCGCGAGCCCGTGCAGGAACCGGTCCGACCCGTCGGCGGAGGTACGGCGGGCGTAGTCCCCCATCCGAACGGCGAACAAGGAGTCCTCGGCGGCGGTCACCGCCATCCCCGCGCGCGGGGACACCTCCAGCACCACCAGTCCCAGCCCGGCGGCCACGGCGTCGGCGAGCCGGGCGAAGGCCGAGTCCTCGCGGTACCGACGCAACAACTCGGCGTACTCCTGGTCCCGGGCGGCCTGCAGCTTGGGCTGAAGCCCGAAGGCGACCAGCCGCGCGGCATCAGCGGCATCGCCAGGAGTGATGACGGCAGCGACGGCCTCCGGCTCACTCCGGTCGACGTGCTCGTTCACAGCTGGGACTCCCTACGGTTCAGGTGGACGGGGGTGTGGTCAAGTGCCCCTACAGGGGCGCGGGGAACCGCGCGACAAGCCCCCACCGGCCGCGAGCCGACGAACAAACCGCACATCATCACGCCGCCTCCTTACGCCCCGCGGCCATCCCCACCACATCCAGCAACGCCATCCCGACGATCAGATCGGCGCCCCCGAACTCCGGGTCGTCCAGCTCCGTCCCGTCATCGACGGCGAACAACAACTTCCTCTCACCCTGCCGATAGGCCGTCCCGACCGGCGGACTGGCCGCGTGAACAGCCAACAGCGCCACCAGATAAGGGAGTTCCGCGTCCCGGAGACGCGCCTCGGCGAGCAGCCCCGACAGCCTCCGAGGCGCGTCCGCGGGCAGATCCAGCAACTCCATGGCCGCCGCCAGCTGTTCCTCGCTGAACCGGCTGTCGTACGGCGTGGCGATCAGATCCGGCTCCGGCATCTCGGCCCCGAGGTGCTCCCGCTCCAGTGGCGGCGTCAGCAGTATGTCCACGAGGTCGCCGACCCGGACCGACACCGGCGTACGAAGCCCCGTCCCGCGCGCGAAGAACGCGTCCGTGACCCGCACCGCTGCTTCCAGGGGCAACGGCAGGACAGGGGCGACCAGATGGCCGTACAGATCTATCCCCGAGGACGTCATCGGGGTCGCGAAGGCCTGCCGGTCCTGTTCGGCGCGGAACAGCGGTCCCGCCTCAAGGAGGCGGGACTGGAGAAGCGTGTGCCGCCGGATGCAGTCCTTCACGATGTCGACGAGTTCGGCGGCCCGCCGCTTCTGCTCCGGGTCCTCGGACTCGTCACGGGCCTTGCGGATGTTGGTCAGGATCGCGTTCTCGTGGCGGTACCGGTCGGCGACGTGGTCGAGCGCCTCGGCGATCATGTCGGGGACCGTCTGGAGCCAGTCCACCGCGCGCACGTTGCGCCGGGTCGCGTCCAGCGCCCTGCGCAGGATCTCGGAGTACTGCACGGTGCGGTAGCGGGCCTGCTCCGCGGCGAGCTGGGCGTCGGCCAGCCGGCCCCGGCTGATCAGCACCTCCAGCTTGACCTCCGCGGCGATCTGGGCGCTGGTGACATCGGTGTCGAGGGCGCCGACGAGTACGTTGACGGCCTCGTCCGTCGTACGGAGGTAGACGCTTCCGCCGTACCCCGGGACCTCTTCGATCAGCTTGAAGTCGTAGTCACGGCGTACATACGTGCCGTCCGGCGCGAACGTGCCGTACACGGCCCGGAAGCCGCGGTCGACGCTGCCGACGTTGATGAGGTTCTCCAGCACCCAGCGGGCGACGCGCTCGTGTTCGCTGACGGGCCGCCGCGGGGCTTGGGCGGCGATGCGCGGGATGAGGCGGGCGACGATCTGATCGTGGTCGGCGCCCGTGTCGAAGTCCATGTTGAGGGTGACCAGGTCGATGGCCGCGAGGGCCACCTCCGCCATGCCGTACACCGAGTACTCGCCCGCGAGATTCGCCTTGCGCGCGTCCAGGTCGTGGAGCGGGGCGGTGCAGGCGAGCGCGCGCAGGCGCCGCGCCAGTCCCTCGTCGGCGGCCGGGCCCGGAGCGGGCCGCGGCCCCGCGCTGAGCTGGGGCGGAACGCTGTCCGTCGATGCAGGCGAAGTCACGGTGCCCAGACTAGGTCCTCGGTCTGACAACTCCCCAAACGACGCGGATCGGCGCCGGCGGCCGGACGCGGGCCACCGGTCACCGGTCGTCCACGGGCCGGTCGTGGCAGGTTGGGAGCCGGCCGCGTCCGCGCGGCGGAGCCGAACTGCCGGAGGCCTCGTCCCTCAGCGGAGGGTTTCGTCCTCGCCCACCCTGCGCCGGTAGACGTCCACCACCCGCTCCAGCGAGTCGGCGAGATACACCGCGAGCAGCTCCTCGGCCTCGGCCCTGTTGCCTCGTTCGAGCGCCCGCAGTATCTGCTGGTTGCGGGCGAGATAGGGCTCGTGCAGGCGACGCGGATCGTCCACGACGTGGAAGGCGAGGCGCAGTTCGGCGAAGACGCTGCGCATCAGTTCGTCGGTGCGGGCGCTGCCGGCCAGCGCGACGAGTTCGCCGTGGAAGTGGATGTTGGCCGTGCCCAGCCTTTTCCAGTCACCGTCGCGCACCGCCCCCTGCCCCTCCTCGACGGCCGCGGCGAGGTTCTCCAGGGCGTACGGCGGCTCCCCGAGACCGCGGACCACGGCGCACTCGACGAGGGCGCGGGTGCGGTAGATGTCCTCGACGTCCTCGACCGCGAGGACCCGTACGAAGACGCCCCTGTTGAGCTCGTGGATCAGCAGGCGCTCGTGCGTGAGCAGGCGGAACGCCTCACGAAGCGTGTTGCGGGAGACGCCGAGGGCCCCGCCGATGCTGTCCTCGGAGAGCCGGGTCCCGGGCGGGAAGTACCCGTCGGCGATGCGGCTCCTGAGGATGTCCGACACCCGCTCGGCGGTGCTGGTGCGCCCGAGGAGCGCGCGGTCGTCGGCCAGTCCCGTCAACTGCTCTGCCATGCCCGGAATTCAATCGTAGATACGAGAACGAAACAACACGGGTATTGAAGGATCGTTCAACGATCCTCTACCTTGCTGAACAGACGCCATCGGATCCCACGGCGCCGACCGCTTCGACACAGCTCATTCCGGAAGCACCCTCCGTCCCTCATCTGCGAGGTGCACATGAGCACGACCCCTCCACCGCGGGCCCTGACCGGCGACGTCCACCCCGGAGCGCATGAGACCGCCGTCGACGAAGGCGCGTTCGC
The DNA here is from genome assembly GCF_036898825.1 of Streptomyces sp. B21-083. GTDB lineage: Bacteria > Actinomycetota > Actinomycetes > Streptomycetales > Streptomycetaceae > Streptomyces. Next base: position 1,582,594 of record NZ_JARUND010000002.1, read on the forward strand.
CTGGCTGCGGGCACTGGGCCCGCGCGGCCGCCGCGCCTTCGGCGGCGCGTTCGGCGGCTATGCCCTGGACTCGTACGACTACTTCACGCTGCCTCTGAGCATGGTGGCGCTGTCCGCGTACTTCGGCCTGGACAAAGGCCAGACCGGGCTGTTCACCACCGTCACCCTGGTCGTCTCCGCCATAGGCGGCGCCGGCGCGGGCGTGCTCGCGGACCGGATCGGCCGGGTCAAGGCCCTGATGATCACGGTGATCACGTACGCGGTCTTCACCGTCGCCTGCGGCTTCGCGCCCAACTACGAGACGCTGCTGGTGTTCCGCGCCCTCCAGGGCCTCGGTTTCGGCGGTGAATGGGCCGTCGGCGCGATCCTGGTGGCCGAGTACGCGAGCCCGAAGCACCGCGGCCGTACGCTCGGCGCGATCCAGAGTTCCTGGGCCGTGGGCTGGGGCCTCGCAGTGATCGTCTACACCATGGTCTTCTCGTTCCTCGACGACGACCTGGCCTGGCGCGTGATGTTCTGGACCGGCGCTCTGCCCGCGCTGCTGGTCATCTGGGTGCGACGCTCGGTGCACGACGCTCCGCGGGCGGTCGCCGAGCGCGAGAAGAACCCCAAGAAGGGCTCGTTCACGGAGATCTTCCGGCCCGGCACCGCCGAGTCCCCCGGCCTGCTGCGCATCACGGTCTTCGCGGCTCTGCTGTCCACCGGCGTCCAGGGCGGCTACTACACCCTCGCGACCTGGGTCCCCACCTATCTGAAGACCGAACGGGGACTGTCGGTCGTCGGCACCGGCACGTATCTCACGTTCCTGATCTCCGGCGCCTTCATCGGCTATCTGACCGGCGGGTACCTCACCGACCGGATCGGCCGCAAGCGCAACATCTGGCTGTTCGCGGTCCTCTCGGCGCTGTGCATCCTCGCCTACGCCAACATCCCCAACGGCTCCAACACCCTCCTCCTGGTGCTCGGTTTCCCGCTCGGATTCTGTATGTCGGCGATCTTCAGCGGCTTCGGCTCCTATCTGAGCGAGCTGTACCCGACCGCTGTACGGGGCACCGGGCAGGGCTTCACATACAACACGGGCCGGGCCGTCGGCGCCGTCTTCCCCACCACCGTCGGCTTCCTGGCCGACAGTTGGGGCGTGGGCGGTGCGCTGGTCTTCGGCGCCGTCGGATACGGCATCGCGGCCCTGGCACTGCTCGGGCTGCCGGAGACCCTCGGAAAGGAACTGCGGTGAACCGTACGGAAGACCGCCCCCTGTCCCTCGTCGACGAGCACGCGCACGCGTGGAGCCCGAAATCCGCGCGAGCCCGGTTTCGCGCGGGCCTCACGGGTCCCACGGCAGGCGTCGCGGCCGGCCACACCCAGGCCAACCTGATCTCGGTGCCCGCCGACTGGGCGTACGACATGCTGCTGTTCTGCCAGCGCAACCAGAAGCCCTGCCCGGTCCTGGACGTCACGGACGCCGGCTCGTGGACCACCGTCCTCGCCGAGGGCGCGGACCTGCGCACCGACCTGCCGCGCTACCGGGTCTGGCGGGACGGCGAACTGGTGGGGGAGCCCACGGACGTGCTCGCCCACTGGCGCGAGGATCTCGTGACGTTCCTCATCGGGTGCAGCTTCACCTTCGAGTGGGCGCTCGCCGGGGCGGGCGTCCCGATCCGGCACATCGAGCAGGGCCGCAACGTCCCGATGTACGTGACCGGCCGTCAGTGCCGTCCCGCCGGGCGGCTGCACGGCCCCATGGTGGTGTCCATGCGTCCGGTGCCGCCGCAGCACCTGGCGGCCGCGATCCGGGAGAGCAGCCTGCTCCCGGCGGTGCACGGCAGCCCCGTACACTGCGGCGATCCGTCCGGGCTCGGCATCGACGACCTCGGCCGTCCCGACTTCGGCGATCCAGTGGACCTCGCGCCGGACGACATCCCGGTGTTCTGGGCCTGCGGGGTGACCCCGCAGGCCGCGGTGATGGCGTCCCGGCCGCCCTTCGCCATCACGCACGCGCCGGGCCAGATGTTCCTCACCGACACCCGCGACGAGCAGTACCGCGTCGCCTGACCGGAGCGTGACAGGAGTCCGGAAGATGATCGACCTCAACGCCGACCTCGGCGAGGGCTTCGGCCGCTGGCGGCTGACCGACGACGAACAGCTGCTGTCCGTCGTCACCAGCGCCAACGTGGCCTGCGGCTTCCACGCCGGGGACCCGCCCACCATGCGGCGGGTGTGCGAACTGGCGGCCGAGCGCGGCGTACGGATCGGCGCCCAGGTCTCCTACCGCGACCTCGCGGGGTTCGGGCGGCGCGCGATGGACGTGCCGCCCGACGAACTGACGGCCGAGGTGGCCTACCAGATCGGCGCCCTGGAGGTCTTCGCGCGCGCGGCGGGCGCACGCGTGTCGTACGTCAAACCGCACGGCGCTCTCTACAACCGGGCCGTGCACGACGAGGAACAGGCCAGGGCGGTGATCGACGGAGTGCTCCTCGCCGGCAGGGGCCTGCCGGTGCTCGGTCTGCCGGGCTCGCGCCTGCTGGCGCTGGCCGAGGCGGCGGGCCTTCCCACCGTCCCCGAGGCGTTCGCCGACCGCGCGTACACCGAGGAGGCCACTCTGGTGCCGCGCGGCCAGGACGGGGCACTGGTGACCGACCCGGAGGCCGTCGTGGCCCGCTCCGTGACCCTCGCCCGGACCGGCGTGGTCGCCTCGCACTCCGGAACACCCCTGGCGATCCGCGCCCGCTCCCTGTGCGTCCACGGCGACACGCCCGGCGCGGTGGACCTGGCCCGCCGGGTCCGCGAGCGCCTTGAGGCCTCCGGCGTCCGCGTGGAGGCCTTCACATGAGCGGGACGAACGGGACGAGCGCCTTGAACGGCACGAGCGGCATGAGGGCGTTGCCCGTCGGCGACGACGCGCTGCTGATCGAGGTCTCCTCCGGTGACCAGGCCCAGGCCCTGCACGCGGAACTGCTGCGCCGGCGCGCGGAGGGCACGCTGTCCGTACGGGAGATCGTCCCCGCCGCGCGGACGGTCCTCCTAGACGGCCTCACCGACCCCGCCCGGCTGGCCTCCGAGCTGACCGCCTCCGACGTACCCCCGACGCTCCCCCGCACCGGGAGCGTCATCGAACTCCCGGTCCGCTACGACGGCCCGGACCTCGCCGACGTCGCCTCCCTCTGGGGCGTGTCCGAGGAAGCGGTGGCACGCATTCACGCGGGCACCGAGTTCCGGGTCGCCTTCTGCGGCTTCGCGCCCGGATTCGGCTACCTCACCGGTCTCCCGGCACGCTACGACGTTCCGCGCCGGGCCACCCCCCGGACGTCCGTCCCGGCCGGCTCCGTCGGGCTGGCGGGGCCGTACACGGGCGTGTACCCGCGTGCGTCGCCGGGCGGCTGGCAGCTGATCGGTACGACGGACGCGGTCCTGTGGGACCACACGCGCGTGCCGGCCGCACTGCTGTCGCCGGGCACCCGGGTCCGTTTCGTCCCGGTGGACCGCCGATGACGGATCGTGCGCTCTTCGTCGTACGGGCCGGGGCGCTGACCACCGTGCAGGACCTCGGGCGTCCCGGTCACGCCCATCTCGGGGTGCCCCGCTCCGGGGCCCTGGACGCGCCCACGGCCGCGCTCGTCAACCGGCTGGTCGGCAACCCGTCCAAGGCGGCCGTCCTGGAGACCACCCTCAACGGCTGCACCCTGCGCCCCCGTTGCCCGGTCACCGTCGCGGTCGGCGGCGCCCCCTGCCCGGTCACGGTCAACGGCCGCCCGGCCGCCTGGGGCGCTCCGGTGCGGGTGCCCGCCGGCGCGCTGCTGGACATCGGGACGGCCCTGTCCGGCGTACGGGCCTACGTGGCCGTCTCCGGCGGAGTCGCCGTCGAGCGGGTGCTCGGCAGCCGCTCCACCGACCTGTTGTCCGGGCTGGGTCCGCCGCCGCTGACGGACGGCGCGGTGCTGCCCCTGGGGCCTGCGATCGGCGGGCACGCGCGCGTGGACGTCGTTCCGCAGCCCGCACCCCCGGCCGAACTCGTGTTCAGGGTGACCGTCGGGCCACGCGACGACTGGTTCACGCCAACCGCACTACGGGCCTTCACCACGTCCACGTACCGGGTGTCCTCCGCGAGCAACCGCATCGGGCTGCGCACGGAAGGGCCCGCCCTGGAGCGGGCCGTCTCCGGCGAACTCCCCAGTGAGGGCATGGTCCTGGGCGCGGTCCAGGTGCCCCCGGACGGCAGGCCGGTGGTGTTTCTCGCCGACCATCCGACCACCGGCGGCTATCCGGTGATCGCCGTCGTACGCACCGCCGACCTGCCCGCAGCCGCCCAGGCGGCGCCGGGTACCCAGGTGAGGTTCGTGCCCGTACGCCGACGCTGAGCCGCCCCTACGCCGCCTCCGGTTCGGGCCCGGTGCTCCGCCACCGACAAGGCCCCCAGGGCCGCCGCCACGGCGTGGGAGGCCCCCAGGTCGAGGCGGGCGCTGGTACCCCGCGCACGGTGGCGGACCTCCTGGGCGGCGAGCCGGAGGAGTTGCGGCAGCAGGTCGGTGCACCGCCGCGCCACCCAGCCCGTCCCCGCGGTGCCCAGCCGGCGCAGGTTGGCCGACCGGGTTGGCGCGGGTTGTTCCGGCGCGGCCGACGGACCCGCACCGCCCGTGACGCCCGCCTCCGTGAGCAGCGCGTGGAAGCGGACCGCGAGCTGCCGGTGCCCCTGCTCGCCGGGGTGCAGCCGGTCCGAGCTCCACATCTCACGCCCGCCGAGCCACTCACCCTCGGCGGCGTGCACATACCCCGCCCCGTAGCGCTCGGAAAGCGCGTGAATGTCGGCGCAGGGTGTCGTTCACCCTCGGTCAGCGAGTCGCCGAGCGCCACCAACCGCAGCGGTCTCATCCGACACCCTCCGGTACGACGGGCCGCACGGGCGCGTCGTGCGCCGCGAGGAACGCCTCGACCGCTGTCGACCAGCCGAAACACTCCGCCCGCGCGCGTGCGGTCTCCCGGCGCTCGCGCTCGGGCCGCCCCAGCAGCAGCCGTATCGCGTCCGCGAAGGCCTCTCCGTCGTCTGCCGCGACGGCCCCGGCGGACCCGATCACCTCGGGCAGCGCGGAGGAGGCGCTGACGACCACGGGAGTACCGCAGGCCATCGCCTCCAGCGCGGCGAGTCCGAACGTCTCGGCGGGCCCGGGTGCCAGGCACACGTCGGCGGACGCCTGGAGTGCGCCCAGCAGTGCCCGGTCGGCGACGTGCCCGAGGAAAGTGACCGGCAGTCCGCGGTCCCGCGCCCGCTGCTCCAGACGGGCCCGCAGGGGCCCGTCCCCGGCGACCACCAGCCTCGCCCGCCGCCCGCGCCGCAGCAGCGCCCGCAGCGCGTCCAGGGCCGTGCCGGGCCGTTTCTCGACGGACAGCCGGGAGCACATCACCAGGAGCAGTTCGTCCTCGCGCGCGTGCGTGGCCCGCACCGCCGGGTCACGCAGTGACGGATGCCGTCGCACCAGGTCGACGCCCAGGGGAGCCCGTACGACGTTGCGCGCCCCGATCCGTACGAACTCCCGCTCGGCGAACTCCGTGGTGCACACCACGCGCGCGTAGGTGTGCGCGGTACGGGCGTTGAGGGTGTCGGCGGTGCGCCGGGAGAGGTTCTCCGGCAGGCCCCAGGTGCGCAGGACGCCGTCGGCGGTCTCGTGGGAGACCATCACCGCGGGGACGCGGGCCCGGCGCGCCCACTTGCCGGTCCATCTGAGGGTCGTGCGGTCGGACACCTCCAGGCGGTCCGGCGCGAGTTCCTCCAGGAGGGCGGCGACGCGCCGCCTGTCGGTGAGGACGCGGTAGCCACCGGTGCCGGGCAGCAGCGGGCCGGGCAGGGTGATCACGCGCCCCTGTTCGGTGTCGCTGTCGGTCGCCCGCTCACCGGGCACGATCAGGACGGGTTCGTGGCCTGCGGCCCGGTATCCGGCGCCCAGTTCGCGCAGCGCGGTGCGCAGCCCGCCCGAGGACGGGGCGACGAAGTTCGCCAGCCGGACGATACGCAGCGGTCCGCTCGCCCCGCGCGGTGTCTCGCCGTTCACGCGGCCACCGCCGTCCGCGCGCTGAGGATGTCGGCGTAGTGCCCGACGAGTTGGTCGCCGACAGCCGCCCAGGTACGGCCCTCGACCGTCGCCCTCGCGACGGCGCCGTAGGCGGCCCGCAGGTCCGGGTCACGGGCCAGGGACCACACCGCGTCCCGGACGGCGGCCGCGTCGCGCGGCGGGACCAGCAGACCGGTGCGCCCATGGGCGACCAGGTCCAGCGGTCCGCCCGCGGCGGGCGCGACGACGGGCACACCGCTCGCCATGGCCTCCTGCACCGTCTGGCAGAAGGTCTCGAACGGGCCGGTGTGCGCGAACACGTCCAGCGAGGCGAAGATCCGGGCGAGTTCGTCGCCGGTCCGGCGTCCCAGGAAGACCGCGCCGGGCAGTTGCTCGCGCAGGGCCGGCTCGCTGGGTCCGTCGCCCACGACGACGACCCGCACGCCGTCCAGCCCGCAGACCCCGGCGAGGAGTTCGACCTGCTTCTCGGGGGCGAGCCGGCCGACGTAGCCGACGATCAGCTCACCATTGGGGGCGAGTTCACGGCGGATGGCCTCGTCCCGGAGTTCGGGGCGGAAGCGCACGGTGTCCACCCCGCGCTGCCACAGCTTCACCCGGGGCACGCCGTGCGACTCCAGGTCGTGCAGGGCGGCGCTGGAGGGAGCGAGGGTGAGGTCGGCGGAGGCGTGGACGGAGCGGATGCGCCGCCAGGCGGCCGCCTCGCCCGCGTGGACGTACGTGCGGGCGTATCCGGCCAGGTCGGTCTGGTAGACGGCCACGGCGGGGATACCGAGCCGGGCGGCGGCGGCCATGCCGCGTACGCCGAGGACGAAGGGGCTGGCCAGGTGGACGATGTCCGCGCGGTGCTCGGTGATCGCGGCGGCGACGCGTCGGCTGGGGAGGGCGACGCGGACCTGGGGATAGCCCGGGAGCGGGAGGGAGGGGACTCGGACGACGGGGCACGGCGCCGAGGCGTCGGACCCGGCCCCGGCGGCGGTGGCCGGGGCGACGACGAGGGGAACGTGACCGCTGTCGACGAGGTGCCGGGCGGTCTGGAGCGCGCAGTGGGCCACGCCGTTCACATCGGGGGGAAAGGATTCGGTCACGATGACGACACGCATAGGGAGGTTGTCGCCGTACCGGACGTGCTCGCGTCAACGTCGATCTTTCCGTACGGGGAACGTCCCATGAGCGTTGCGCACCGGCCCCTCCCGGGTCGGCGCGCGTCCACACGCTCCTGATCCCCGGGTCATCCCCCGTTCACATGGCGGGTGGAATCGGGCCCGATACGGCTTCTCACCGCGGTCTGGACCTCGGCCTCCTCGGCCGGGTCGGCGGCGAGTCTGCGCAGTTGTTCGACGACCCTGGCGTCACCGGTCTCGGCGTGCCGGGCGGCGACCTCTCGGGTGGTCTCCTCGCAGTCCCACAGGCATTCGACGGCGAATCCGGCGGCGAAGGAGGGGTCGGTGGCGGCGAGGGCCCGGGCGGCCCGACCGCGCAGATGGGAGGAGGCGGTCTCGCGGTAGATGTGGCGCAGTACGGGGGCGGCGCAGACGATGCCGAGCCGTCCCGTGCCGTCCACGAGGGTCCACAGGGTCGGCGCGTCGGGTCCTTCGCCCCGTACGGCCTCCCGCAGTGCGCCGAGGACGAGGTCGCTGTCCCGGGTGGCTCCCAGGCAGGCGAGCATCCGTCCGGCGGCGGCGCCCAGGGGGTCGGGTCGGTGGACCCACCCGCGCGCGCGGTCGACGGCGGCGATACTGCGCATACGTTCGAATGCGTCGACGGCGGCCTCCACGACAGCCGTCGTGCCGTCGGCGACCGCGCCCTCGACCAGGTCGAGGGCATCGGGATCATTGCTGTCCGCGAGATAGCGCAGGGCCGTACAGCGGGCGCCGTCGCCACCGCTGCGGGCCGCCTCCACGATCTGGGGCCGGTCCTCCGGACCTGCCACAGCCGTCAGACAGCGCGCGGCGGGCACATGCAGGACTGCACCTCGGTCGAGGCCCTGCTGGGCCCACTCGAAGACGGCCTGCACGCTCCAGCCCGGGCGAGGCCCGGAGGGTCGCATCTGGCGTTGCCAGCGGTCGAAACAGCCGGTTTCCTGGGCGGCACGCACCCGCGCGGAGATCGATTCGCGTGAGTCCTCGGCCCACAGCCGCCAGGGCCGGGGTTCGAAGGCGTCCCGCACGGCGGCGGCGAGTTCCGCCTCGCCCTCCGGGTCGGTGCCGAAGCGGGCCAGCACGGGGGCGGCGAGGGCGCGCAGCCCCGCGTCGTCGTCCCTGAGTGCCAGCTCGTCCAGCGCCCAGGCCCAGCTGGTGCCGGTGGCGGCGTACCCGCGCAGCAGTTCGAGCGCGTCCCGCCTGCCGTAGGAGGCGAGGTGCCCGAGGACCGCGAGGGCGAGCCCGGTGCGTGACTCGTCGGTGTCGAGGATGTCCTCGGCGTCGAAGAGATGGGCCTCGATCTCGTCGAGCTCACCGTGGAGGTCGACATAGAGACGGGCGTAGTAGAGGGAGCGGTTCTCCACCTGCCAGTCGTGGCGGGGGTCGCGGAGCACGCATTGGTTCAGTGCCGCGAGCGCCTCGGCCCGCGGTGCGGTGAGTGCGTGCAGCGTGCCGTCGCCGCGGCCCCTCTGGAGCAGGCCGAGCAGCGTACCGCTGGGCGCTATGACCGGATCGAACATGGGAAACAGCCTCACATCAAGCGTCGACGCAACCGGGATCCTGCTTTACCTGGCCGCGTGACAACACGTCGGGGCGCCCGCCGTTTCCTGCTTGCTGTAGACCATCTTCCTCTGCCTCTCGTAGGTGGGCCCATGCGGACCGCATCACGGCCCGCGCGGTGCGGCAACATCTGCCCGGCCATCACGTCCATGAATCACGACGTCATGATGACCCGGCTGTTCAAGCTGCCGCGACCGTATTTCCGGCGGCCCCGTTCCGCCTCCCCCGTTTTCCTTGTCCTAGCTGGTCAGTGCGTACGGCTCAGTGCGCGCCGAACACCTCCAGCAGTTCCGTCTTGCCGAACATCCGGGCGGTGTCGAGAGCCGACGGCATGCCCGCTTCCGGGTCGGCGCCACTCTCCAGGAGCGCCTGGATCACGTCCTGCGCACCCTTGAAAACGGCGCCTGCGAGCGGCGTCTGGCCACGGTCGTTGATCCGGTCCCCGTCGGCACCGCGCGCGAGGAGCGCCCGGACCGCCTCGGCGTGGCCGTGGTAGGCGGCGAGCATCACCAGGGAGTCGCCTCGGTCGTTGGTGAGGTCGGCCGGAACGCCCGCGTCGACGTACGCCACGAGTGCCTCGGTCTGCCCCTGCCGCGCCAGATCGAAGATCTTGGTCGCCAGCTCCACGACCTCGGGGTCGGGGGCTTCACTCATCGACCGGACCGCCTCTCGTTACAACCGTACGGGTGAATCGCCAGAGTACTGGCTTAACAGGCGCAAGACCCGACTCCTGAGCAGCAAAGATCAGCCCGCCCAAATGACACCGAACAGGTACACCAGTGGAGTGAAATACGCCGAAATTCACCCAATTGCACCTTTTATCGTATGGATACATGCTGTGATCCTGGAAGAACTCATGGTGACTGTCCCCACCACACCAGGAGATCCTCATGATCCTCTCCATGTCAGGCGTCGTTCTGCTCGGCATCATCGTCTTCCTCTTCTTCAAGAAGGACGGCCTCAAGGGGTCGCACGCCTTCGTCGCCGCGCTGTTCGGCTTCTACCTCGCGAGCACAGCCATCGCACCGAGCATCAAGGCCGGCGGCGAGAGCCTGGCGAGCCTGCTCGGCGGAATCAAGTTCTGACGCCCGTCCCGACCGCACGCACCTCCAAGGAGACAGCAGTGGCCCGGCGCCCCCTCCCCCGCATCCTGAGCAACGGCAGCGCACAGATCGCCCGGAGCCGGGAGCTGGCCCGGACCGCGGCCGACAGTGCCACGGACGTCCTTCACCCGCTGATCACGATCAGCCGGGGTCTTCGCCGACTGGCCACGGCCGGGCGGCGCAGGTGGGCGGACACGCCCAAGGACAAGCGTGGGCCACTGCTGTTCCTGGTGGCCGCAGTGGTCCTGGTCGTGGCCCTCGTGCCCTACGGCCCGCTGCTCGCCGTCACGTCGGTGATGGCGGCTGCGGCCTGGCACGGCCGTGACCGCGGCCCGGCGGAGCCCGAGGGCCCCGACGAGTCCCAGACCCAGCGCCTCCAGTCCCTGTACGACGCGCTGGTCCCCTACTTCTCGACCCCCGACGACCCCACTCCCCTGTACGTCCACGGCGGCGACTGGGAGCAGACCTTCCCCGCGTACGAGTTCGACGGCACCGGCCGCGTCTCTCACCTGGTGGTCCGCTACCCGGCGTACTTCACCGACGGCGAGGCGGACTCCCGCGCGCGGATCGAGCAGTTGCTGCACGCCAAGTCGGGCCGGGGCCGCGAGTACCACTTCGCGTGGGACGAGGAGGGCAACGAACTCACGGTCACCGTCCTGCCGCCGCTGCCCACCGACATCGCCGCGCAGCGCTTCGTCACGTCCCCGGGCGAGACGGTGCTCGGCTTCACGGACCCCACCCAGGTACACCGCACGCTCCCCCTCAGCCACGGCGAGGAGCAGCGTGACGTCCCCCCGGTCGTCTGGCGCACGGGTCCCCGTTCCACCGAACCGCACCTCCTGGTGATGGGCGAACCGGGCAGCGGCACCACCACACTCCTGCGTTCGATCGCCCTGCAGGCCCTCCAGTACGGCGACGTCCTGATCGTCGACGGCAGCGGCACCGGCGAGTACGCGTGCCTGACCGGCCGGGACGGCGTGCTGGCCGTCGAGTGCGCCCCGACCTCGGCCGTGGCGAGCCTCGAATGGGCCTCTCACGAAACGGAACGCCGGCTGATCACGGCCAACCGCGCCCGCCAGGCCGGTGAGCCGCTCCCCGACGACACCCGACGCCCGCTGTGGCTCCTCCTCGACCGTCCCGGAGCCCTCGCCCATCTGGCCGCCGCCGACGGCCGCCCCGACCCCCAGTCCCTGCTCCAGGTCCCCCTGAGACACGGCCGGGCGGCGAACGTCACCGTCGTGGTGGCGGAACAGTTCGACAGCGCGGACACCCTGAGCGACGCCGTACGGCAGCACACCCGCGCGCGGGTCGTCCTCGGCACCGCGTCCTCCACCCAGCTGGAAGCGGTCCTGGGCGCGCGCCCGCATACGACACCGGTCCCGGTCATGGCCCCGGGCCGCGGCTACGCCCGGCTGGGCACGGGCCCGGTCCACCGCCTTCAGGTCCCGGCCACCCCGGACCCCCACGACGACGCGACGAGCGACGCACAGCGCCAGGCGGTCCTGGAACTGCTCCCCCCGAGAACGACTCCGGCACTCCTCGTCAAGCAAGAGCAAGAGCAAGAGCAGGAACAGGAGCCGGTGGCCTGAGGGCCTGGGCCACTCACGCCACGAAGGTGCGGGGGGACTCGGCGCCCGCCGACCCGCCACTCACCACGATCCGCGCCGCGGCGGCCAGCCGGGCGGCCGCCTCGTCGGCCACCGCTCCTCCCACGGTGAACGGCAACCGCACATACCCCTCGAAGGCACCGTCGACCCCGAACCGGGGCCCCGAAGGAACTCGCACCCCCACCCGCTCCCCCGCCTCGGCGAGCCGGGACCCCGACAGGCCACCCGTACGGACCCACAGCGTGAGCCCGCCCCTGGGCACCGTGAACTCCCAGTCCGGCAGCTCCCGTCGTACCGCCGCGACCAGCGCGTCCCGGTTGTCCCGGGCCTGTTCGCGCCGCATCTCGACCGCCTGCTCCCAGCCACCCGTGCTCAGCAACCAGTTGATGGCCAGCTGTTCGAGTACGGGCGTGCCCAGGTCCGCGTAGGCCCGCGCGGCCACGAGGCTGCGGATCACGTCCGGAGCCGCCCGCACCCAGCCGATGCGCATCCCCGCCCAGAATGCCTTGCTGGCGGAACCGACCGTGATGACCGTGGACCCGGCGGGATCGAACCCGCAGACCGGCCGTGGCATCTCGACGTCCGGGTCCAGCCACAGCTCGGTCATCGTCTCGTCGGCGACGAGCACCGTCCCCGCCGACCGGGCCGCGTCGACGAGTTGTCGTCGCTGGTCCTCGTCGGCGAGCGCGCCGGTGGGATTGTGGAAGTCGGCGACGACGTACGCGATCCGGGGCGCGGCCTCGCGCAGCACCTGACGCCAGCGGTCCAGGTCCCAGCCGGCCAGCCCCTCGGCCATCGCGACCGGCACCAGCCGGGCACCCGCCTCCCGCATCAGCTGCAGGATGTTGGCGTACGAGGGCGACTCGACGGCGATGCGCTCACCCCGGCCGGAGAACAGATGGCAGATCGCGTCGATGGCACCCATCGCGCCGGTCGTCACCATGATCTGTTCGGGCATGGTGGGGATCCCGCGCGCGGTGTACCGCTCGGCGATCATCGCGCGCAGCGCGGGCAGTCCGGCCGGGTAGTCGCCGTGCGTGTGCGCGTACGGGGGCAGTTCCTCCAGGGCGCCCTGCACGGCCCGGGTGAGCCAGGGCTCGGGCGCGGGCAGGGCCGCCGTACCGAGGTCGATCACCGAGCCGAGGGCCTCGGGGGGCAGGGGTTCGAGCCCGCGCGCGGGAAGTGGGTTACCGGCAGGTACGGCGGTCCAGCTGCCCGCGCCTCGCCGGGACTCCAGGAAGCCCTCGGCGCGCAGTGCCTCGTAGGCGGCGGCGACCGTGGTGCGGCTGACGGAGAGGGAGAGAGCCAGTTCGCGTTCGGCGGGGAGACGGGCTGCGACCGGCACCCGGCCCTCCAGCACCAGCAGACGGATGCCGTCAGCGAGTGAACGGTAGGCGGGCGGGCGACGGGTGCCGGGGCCCGCGGGGCGGTCCTGCTGGGAGGTGAGCAGCCGGGCGAGCTGCGCGGTACCCACCGCGGAAGTCCACTGCACCATGCAGATCAGTCCACCTTCCCCGAATTGGCCATGGATGCGATCCATCAGCAAGCCACAGGGTGTCATGTGCCAGGCCACTACCACCACAGGGGGCAGCTCGTGAGTTCGTTGTCAGCGCCGGATCGTCTCGGCAGACGGTTGGTCCAGCTCTACACCGGTCTCGCGCTGTACGGCGCCAGCTCGGCCCTGCTCGTCGAGTCGGGCCTCGGCCTGGAGCCCTGGGGCGTGCTGCACCAGGGGCTGGCCGAACTGACCGGACTGACCATCGGCGTCGTGTCGATCTTCGTGGGCGCCGCCGTGCTGCTCCTGTGGATCCCGCTGCGTCAGCGTCCGGGCCTCGGCACGGTCTCGAACGTATTCGTCGTCGGCCTCGCCATGGACGGCACGCTCGCCCTGGTCCCCGACGCGCACGCCCTCGCCGCCCGCATCCCCCTCCTGCTGGCGGGCATCGTCCTGAACGGTGTGGCCACCGGCCTGTACATCGCGGCGAGCTTCGGCCCGGGCCCGCGCGACGGCCTGATGACCGGCCTGCACCGGATCACCGGCCGCTCGATCCGGCTCGTCCGTACGGCGATCGAGGTGGCGGTCGTCGCGACGGGTTTCGCCCTGGGCGGCACGGTGGGGATCGGCACGGTGCTGTACGCGGTGGCGATCGGACCGCTGGCCCAGCTGTTCCTGCGCGTGTTCGCCGTTCCGGCGGCATCGGCCGGCAGCCCGGTCGTTGCCGCCGGTCAACCGGAGGAGGCGATACTGCGACCGTGACCACGCGGATACGTCATCCATACCTGGACCATCCCGGCCCGATCCCCTTCGCCCACCGGGGCGGGGCGGCGGACGGGCTGGAGAACACCCTGTTCCAGTTCCGGCGGGCGGTGGAGGCGGGCTACCGCTATCTGGAGACCGACGTGCACCGCACGGCGGACGGAAAGCTCGTCGCCTTCCACGACTCGACGCTGGACCGGGTGACGGACGGCGGCGGCCGGATCGCTGACCTCCCGTGGTCCGACGTACGCCACGCGCGCGTGGCGGGCAGCGAGCCGGTGCCCCTCTTCGAAGACCTGCTCGAAGCCTTCCCCGACGCGCGCTGGAACATCGACGTCAAGGCCGAGCCCGCGCTGCGCCCACTCCTGGACCTCATCGAGCGCACCGGCTCCTGGGACCGCGTCTGCGTCGGCTCCTTCTCCGAGTCGCGTGTGGTGCGCGCCCAGCGGCTCGCCGGTCCGCGCCTGGCAACGTCGTACGGCACCCGGGGTGTCCTCAACCTGCGGCTGCGCTCATGGGGTCTGCCGGTGGGGGTGCGCCGGTCGGCGGTCGCCGCGCAGGTGCCGGAGTCCCAGTCGGGCGTTCCGGTGGTCGACCGCAGCTTCGTGCGCGCCGCCCACGCGCGCGGGCTGCACGTCCACGTGTGGACGGTCAACGATGCCGATCGCATGCACCGGCTCCTGGACCTGGGAGTCGATGGCATCATGACCGATCACATCGACACGTTGCGCAAGGTTCTGGAGGACCGGGGCACCTGGTTCTGACTCCCCGCGCGCACCACCTTCACGGGGAAAGCGAGGGCACGGGTGGGCATCGAAACCGTGCGGGACGAGGCGTCCGACGAGGCCGCTGACCGACGCGAGCGGCGCGGCTGGTACTTCTACGACTGGGCCTGCTCCGTCTACTCGACGAGCGTCCTCACCGTGTTCCTGGGCCCCTATCTGACGTCGGTCGCGGAGAAGGCGGCCGACGCGGACGGGTTCGTGCACCCGCTGGGCATACCGGTCCGCGCCGGTTCGGTCTTCGCCTACTCGGTGTCCCTGTCGATCATCGTGGCCGTGCTCGTCATGCCCGTGGTGGGCGCGGCCGCCGACCGCACCGGACGCAAGAAGCCGCTCCTGGGCGCCGCCGCCTACGTGGGTGCCACGGCGACGACGGGCATGTTCTTCCTCGACGGCGACCGCTATCTGCTCGGCGGGCTGCTGCTGATCATCGCCAACGCGGCTCTGTCCGTCTCGATGATGCTCTACAACTCCTTCCTCCCCCAGATCGCCCCGGTCGAGGAACGCGACTCGGTCTCCTCGCGCGGCTGGGCGTTCGGTTACGCGGCGGGCTCGCTGGTCCTCGTCGTCAACCTGGTGCTGTACACGGCCCACGACTCCTTCGGCCTCTCGGAGGGCATGGCCGTCCGCGTCTGCCTGGCCTCGGCGGGCCTGTGGTGGGGCGCCTTCACCCTCGTACCGCTGCGCAGACTCCGCGACCGCCAAGCCGCCCCGGCGGAAGCCGCCGACAAGGAGGCCACCTCCCCAGGACTGCGGCAGCTCGCCGCGACGGTCCGCGACATGCGCCGCCACCCGCTCACCCTCGCCTTCCTGCTCGCCTACCTCGTCTACAACGACGGCATCCAGACCGTGATCTCCCAGGCCTCGGTCTACGGCTCCGAGGAGCTCGGGCTGGGCCAGTCCACCCTCATCGGGGCGGTGCTGCTGGTCCAGGTGCTCGCGGTGGCGGGAGCGTTGGGGATGGGCCGGCTGGCCCGTGTGTACGGGGCCAAGCGGACGATTCTCGGATCGCTGGTGGCGTGGACGGTGACGCTGGCGGCGGGGTACTTCCTGCCGGCCGGCGCACCGGCGTGGTTCTTCGTGCTGGCCGCCGGGATCGGCCTGGTCCTCGGCGGCAGTCAGGCGCTGTCCCGGTCACTGTTCTCGCATCTGGTGCCGCCCGGCAAAGAGGCCGAATACTTCTCGGCGTACGAGATGAGCGACCGCGGGATGAGCTGGCTGGGCCCGCTTCTGTTCGGGATCACCTACCAGCTGACCGGCAGTTACCGGGACGCGATCATCTCGCTCGTGGCCTTCTTCGTCATCGGGTTCGTGCTGCTGGCCCGGGTTCCGGTGGGACGCGCGATCCGCGACGCGGGCAATCCCGTTCCCGAAAGGATTTAGCATCGGCGGCCAAAGAGCGGTAGTGTACGCCGTTGGCCTGCCAGGCGTACCGTTACTGCGCGTCAAAGATGACGAAACGCTGGGTGATATCTGCTTGCAGATGTGACAAACCGGGCGCTGGTGGGTACAACAAGGGGCGGCTACGACGGCGCGCATGACCCCGAAACGGGACACGGGACGGGAATCTTTACCGCCGACCGGACGTTGACCGGATGACGACGACAGCGACACCTGTCCTGTGGGCGACAAGCCCGGGAGGCACGATTCATGAGTGAGCGAGCTCTTCGCGGCACACGCCTCGTAGTGACCAGCTATGAGACGGACCGCGGCATCGACCTGGCTCCGCGCCAGGCCGTGGAGTACGCATGCGAGAAGGGGCATCGGTTTGAGATGCCCTTCTCGGTGGAGGCCGAAATTCCGCCGGAGTGGGAGTGCAAGGTCTGCGGGGCCCAGGCACTTCTCGTGGACGGTGACGGCCCTGAGGAGAAGAAGGCCAAGCCCGCGCGTACGCATTGGGACATGCTGATGGAGCGACGCACCCGCGAGGAACTCGAAGAGGTCCTTGAGGAGCGACTGGCTGTACTGCGCTCCGGAGCGATGAACATCGCGGTACATCCGCGGGACAGCCGCAAGTCCGCGTAGTCCCTCTCGGGGCTGGGCGGCATACAACGCACACGTGACACCGCGGGTGCCGGACGTGAATTTGGCGTGCGGTGCCTGCGGTTTTGCGTTTTTCAGAAGTCTTTGACGACGCGACGGGCCCGCGCCAGGTGGCGCGAGCCCGTCGCGTGTGGGGAAAGCCGTCAGCCGGTCAGCGGTGGGCGCCGGTCTCCCGCGGTGCCGCCCGCCCCGTCCTCCCGGACGACCTCGCCGTGGATGACCTCACCCTGGACCACCTTGCCGTCCGGGCGGTGCATCCTCGCCTGCTGGAAGGCGTCGCCCAGGGTGCCGGGGGTCGCCTGCCTCAGTTTGCGCTCGAAGGTGCGTTCCGCGTAGCGGCTGATCGCCTTCTGAAGCGGGGGGATCAGCAACAGCACACCCACCGCGTCCGAGATCAGGCCCGGCAGCATCAGGAGCAGACCGCCGAGCATCAGCAGGCCGTTGCCCTCGCTGCCGCCGGGGCGGGCCGTGCTCGCCGACGGCGGGCCGCCCTGCTGCTGTTGCAGCGTCTCGGTGAGGTTGCGGAAGGCCCGGCGGCCCGCCCGCTTGATGACCACGGAGCCCAGCACGAAACCGGCGACCAGGAGCAGGAAGACCGTGAAGCCGCTCGCCGCGCCGGCCACCACGGTCAGCAGCCAGATCTCCAGCACCAGCCACGCGGCGATGCCCAACGGCAGAAATGTGCGCAGCCGGGAACGCCGGGGCTGGGCAGGGTATGTGGGGGTCGGTGCGCCAGTCGTCATACGTCCAGTGTGCCTGGGCCGGGCTCAGCACAGGATAAGAGGATGATCAACAGAGCCTGTGACGTCGTACGGGCGCAGCCGCGAAGGACTGCTACGGCTTCCAGGTCCTGCCCCGGACCCGGTTCACTCGCTCGCCCACGCCCCAGGTCGTGACCCGCCACAGGGCCTCGACCAGGATGTCGCGGCTCATCTTGGAGTCGCCGAACTCGCGCTCGACGAAGGTGATGGGTACCTCGACCACGTGGTAACCGGCTCTGATCGCGCGCCGGGCCAGGTCGACCTGGAAGCAGTAGCCCTGCGAGGCGACCTCGTCGAGGCCCAGGCCTTCGAGGGTCTCGCGGCGGAAGGCGCGGTAGCCGCCGGTGACGTCCCGGATGGGCACGTCGAGCAGGACCCGGGAGTAGAGGCTGCCGCCGCGGGAGATGAACTCGCGGGACCTGGGCCAGTTGACCACCCGGCCACCGGGCACCCAGCGGGACCCGAGGACCAGGTCGGCGCCCTTCAGGGCGGTCAGCAGGCGGGGCAGCTCCTCAGGCTGGTGGGAGCCGTCGGCGTCCATCTCGATCAGGACGCCGTAGCCGTTGTCCATGCCCCAGTGAAAGCCCGCGAGGTAGGCGGCACCGAGGCCTTCCTTGCCCTTGCGGTGCAGCACCTGGACCTGGTCGTCACCGGCGGCCAGTTCGTCGGCGAGCTTGCCGGTGCCGTCGGGGCTGTTGTCGTCCGCCACGAGGACGTGCGCGTCAGGGACAGCCTCGCGCACCCGGCCGACGATCTTCTTGATGTTCTCCGCCTCGTTGTAGGTCGGAATGATCACCAAAGCCGTGCCGAGCGGGCCGAACCGCCGCTCCTGGGCCTCTGCCGCGAGAGTCCCGTCGCCGTCGTTCACTGCTGCCCCTTCGAGTCCGTACGCAGAGGTCCACCATAGTCGGCGCGGCCTGCGCCGACGTGTCAGCACATGCCTACGGGGGTGTCTATTCGGCAAGAGCCGGGTAAGCGAGTCCGCTTCGTCACCTGTGCGCACTGCGGATCGGGGCCCGGCGCCCTTCGGGCCGACCTGGGACCCGCTGGCTGCGGGTCGACCGAAAGCCGTTGTCTACTGGACGTCCGGGCCCCACCCGGGTCACACCTTGCCGACCGGGTGGAACGTTCCGTCGCCGTGGCGCGGGCGCTGAGCCTGGCTGCCAGTGGTGGTGCGCCGGTGCGGCACACCATCCCTGACCCAGCGGCGCTACGGCGACTGCGCGGAGGTTCCCCGGTCGGGCGTCCGGTGGTGGACCCGGCAGAACCTACCGGCCATCCGCCGTCGGCTGTCAACAGTTGCTTGAACTGCGGTTATTTCGACAACTTCCTGGTCAGGGCCGGGGATACGCGGGTCGCGCGACGGCGTGTCGGCCCCCCGTCCGTACCGCGCCACCCCGGTAGATCACTCGCCCGGCCGTACGAACACGGTCCGTCCGCCCACCACTGTGCGCAGACAGACCGGGAGGTCGGTGCCCGGGGTGAGATCGGGCAGGCCCGGGGTACCGGAGCGGGGGTCGGTGGACCAGCGGGCGACCCTGTCGTCGGGGGCTTGGACCACGAGGGCGTCGGCGCGCCAGAGGGCGTAGTCCGCGGGCGCGCCCGGCACCAGGACGCCGGCGTCGTCGCGCCCGACGGCACGCCAGCCGCCGCGGGTATGGGCCGTGAAGGCCGCGCGGACCGAGATGCGGTGCTCCGGGGTGCGGTGGAAGGCGGCGGCGCGGACCGTACCCCAGGGGCCGAGCGGGGTGACGGGGCTGTCCGAGCCCAGCGCGAGCGGGACGCCGGCCTTCAGGAGGGCCGCGAAGGGATTCAGGGCCCGAGCGCGGTCCGCGCCCAGGCGTTGGGCGTACATACCCTCCTCGCCGCCCCACAGGGCGTCGAAGGCAGGCTGCACGGACGCGGTGAGACCCAGCTCGGCGAAGGCGGCGATGGTCTCGGGGGTGAGCATCTCGGCGTGTTCGACGCGGTGGCGGGCTGCGCGGACACGGGCCAGGCCGACCTTCTCGGCGGCGGCGCGCACACCCTCGACCACGGAGGTCACGGCGGCGTCCCCGATGGCGTGGAAGCCCGCCTGGAGGCCGGCTTCGCTGCAGGCGACGACATGGGCGGCGACGGCCGCGGTGTCCAGGTAGGCGGTGCCCGTACGGCCCGCCTCGTCGCTGTACGGCTCGTGCAGACAGGCGGTGTGCGAGCCGAGGGCGCCGTCGACGAACAGATCACCTGCGGCGCCGACCGCGCCCAGGGCGCGGGCCCTCTCGACCCCCTCTTCGCCCTGCTGAGCCCAGTAGCCGACCACCCGGGGGCCGATCTCCTCGGCGGCGAGACGCAGCAGCCCGGTGAAGTCGTCCTCCGAGGAGATCTCCGGCCCCGCGCACTCGTGTACGGAGCCGATGCCGAGCGAGGCGGCGCGCGCGAGGGCGGCCCGCTGGGCCTCGGTGCGCTGTGCCGGGGTGACCGCGCCCAGGGCGGCGGCCCGGACGGTGTGGTGGGCGTCGCCGGTCAGCGGGGCGTCGGAGCGGCCGGTGTCGCCCCGTACCAGGTCGAGCAGTGCCGTCGTCACGACCGCCGAGTGGACGTCGATGCGACTGAGGTACAGCGGGCGTCCGCCGGTGGCCTCGTCCAGTTCGGCGCGGGTCGGCGGGCGGCCACCGGGCCAGCGGGCGGCGTCCCAGCCGTGACCGAGGAGCACCCGGTCGGCGGGGCGGCCGGCAGCGAACGCGCGCACGAGGGTGAGGGCCGCGTCCAGCGAGGGTGCCTCGGACAGGTCGAGGCCGGTGAGCGCGAGTCCGGTGGCGGTGGTGTGCACATGTGCGTCGGTGAACGCCGGGGTGACGAGGGCGCCGTCGAGGTCGATCACCTCGTCCGCGGCGCCCGCGACGGCGTCTGCGGCACCTTCCGAGCCGACCCAGGCGACATGGCCGCGCTCGACGAGCATCGCGGTCGCGAAGGGGTCGGCGGGGCTGTGGACTTCGCCGCCTCGCAGGAGGACGGTGTCGGGGGGTACCGGGCGTTCACTCATGGGGAACAGTTTCTCGTGAGCGCTCGGCGGATCCGCACCTGGGGCGGGCCTGCCGGGCGTCCGGACCTGTCGGTCGCGTCCGCTGATCAGATCTTCGGCGGGCGGGCCTCGTACGGCGTGGACAGGACCACCGTCGTACGGGTCGAGACGCCCGCGAGGGTGCGCACCCTCGCCAGCAGCTCCTCCAGCTCGTGGGGAGTGGCGACGCGGACCTTCAGGATGTAGTTCTCCTCGCCCGCCACGCTGTGGCACGCCTCGATCTCGGGGACGTCCCGGAGTCGTTCCGCGATGTCGTCCGGGGCGCTGGGATCGAAGGGTTTCACCGAGATGAAGGCCGTCAGGGGCAGCCCCACCGCCTCCGGATCGACGACCGCGGCATAGCCGCGGACGACGCCTCGCTGTTCCAGCCGGCGCACTCGCTGGTGCACGGCAGACGTGGACAGGCCCGTGGCCTTGCCCAGGTCGGTGTAACTCATCCGCCCGTCCTTGACGAGCAGCTGCACGATCTGTCGGTCCAGCTCCTCCATGGCGCAGAACCTACAGTGCGGTTGATCTCCTCCGATACCTGAGCGGTGCTGGTCATGCCCTGTTCGTGATGTGACGACCGGTGCCCTGTGAGCCGGATGAGGGACAAAAGCATCGCCACGGGCACCTGCGGACGGCATGTGACGAACGCCACAGTCCTCGAACGTGCTCCGTGATGGTCTCGTGATTACCGCCGAGACCGGGCGGGAAGTGCTTGCTGTGGCCGAGGCCGCAGTTGCCTGGTCGGCCCAGCCCGAGGGGGAGTAACCCATGCAGAGTCTTAAGCGCCCTGGTCGCACCGCGCCCAAGAGGCCCCAGTTGGTCGTCGAATCCGAGCCGGAGTACGTCGAATCCGACGCACCTGACGCACTCGACGGCGAGGAACTCGACGACTACGACACCTTCGAGATGTTCCGGGTGATCTGCCCGGACTGCACGCAGCCCATCGCGCTGCTCGCCGACGAGGAGATCCTGCCGGAGCACGCACTGTGCGCGTCACCGTGGAACCCGTTCGGGCTCACGGTCTGCGCCGGTACTGGCCGTGCGGCGGCCGACGCCCGGTCCGCGGACGAGTCCCCGGAACCCCAGGAGCAGCACACCGCCCTGCTGTTGACGCTCCCTCAGGGGCTCGACTGGCGGACCCAGCCCTTCTCGCACGTCGGCGGCCCGGGCTCACGCCCGATGCGGGTCACCGAGCTGCGGCGCCACGCCGCCTGAGCGCATCCGCTCGAATCTGCTCGAACTCTCCTGGCCGTCCCCGCACCATGGCACGCAGGCCGCCGTGGCGTGGGTCGGGTACGGGCGTGTGCCGTCGCGAACGCAGAGCCGAATCCGGGGCGCGGTGACCTGAACGACCGTCACCGCGTTGCCCTGGCATGACGACCCCCAGGTACGCGGCGCCGGGACGTTTGCGCCGGCTCTACGACTCCGGCCCGGCAGAATCGGTTCCGCAGAGCTCACTGAACCAGAGTCGGCCGAACCAGGGCCGGCCCGATCCACCGGCTCCGCCCGACCCGCCCATCTACCGTGCCCTGCTGCGCACTTGGGCCGACGGTGGCCGCACCCTGCCGGGGCGCCACGACCCGGAGTGGGTCCGGCTCGCGGCGCCGCCGGTCGGGCTCGGGATCGTGACCGACCCGTTCAGCGTGTCTCCGGGCCCGCCACATGACGGGCGATGACCATCCGCTGGATCTGGTTGGTGCCCTCGACGATCTGCAGGACCTTGGCCTCGCGCATATAGCGCTCGACCGGGAAGTCCGCGGTGTAGCCGTAGCCGCCGAGCACCTGGACGGCGTCCGTCGTGACCTTCATCGCGGCGTCGGTGCACAGGAGTTTGGCCATCGCGGCCTGCTTGGCGAACGGCCGGCCGGTGTCGCGCAGCCGTGCCGCCGCGAGGTACAGCGCCCTGCCCGCCTCGATCTGGGTGGC
The DNA here is from genome assembly GCF_036898825.1 of Streptomyces sp. B21-083. Lineage (GTDB taxonomy): Bacteria > Actinomycetota > Actinomycetes > Streptomycetales > Streptomycetaceae > Streptomyces. Next base: position 1,604,883 of record NZ_JARUND010000002.1, read on the forward strand.
CATGTCGGCGAGCAAGAAGCGCAGTCCCTGGAAGTCGGAGATCGGCCGCCCGAACTGCCGACGCCCGGTCGCGTAGGCCACCGCCTCGTCAAGTGCCGCCTGGGCCAGGCCGATCGCGCAGGCCGCGATGCCGAGGCGCCCGGAGTCGAGCGCGGCCAGGGCGATCGCGAAGCCCTGTCCCTCCTCACCGACGCGCCGGCTTCCGTCGAGCCGGACTCCGTCGAAGTTGATCTGCGCGGTGGGCGAGCCCTTGAGGCCCATCTTCCGTTCCGGCGCGGCGGCGCTCAGCCCCTCCGCGTCTGCGGGGGCCAGGAACGCGGTGATTCCCCGCGGGCCCTCCTCGCCGGTGCGCGCCATGACCGTGTAGAAGTCGGCGACGCCGCCGTGTGTGATCCAGGCCTTGGTACCGGTGAGAAGCCAGTCCTCGCCCTCCCGGACCGCCTTCGTGCGCAGGGAGGCGGCATCGGAGCCGGACGCGGGCTCGGAGAGGCAGTACGCGCCGAGGAGGCCGCCGCCGAGCATCGCGGGCAGGTGCTCGGCCTGTTGTTCCTTGGTGCCGTAGTTCGCGAGGGCGTGGCAGGACAGCGTGTGCACGCTGACTCCGAGCCCGACGGTGAGGCGGGCCGCAGCGAGCTCTTCGACGACCTGGAGGTAGACCTCGTAGGGCTGGTCGCCACCGCCGTGTTCGGAGGCGTACGGGAGGCCGAGCAGCCCCGACTCCGAGAGCAGGGCGAAGACTTCACGCGGGAAGCGACCGGCTTCCTCCTCCTCGGCGGCCTTCGGGACGATCTCGCGCCCGGTGATGTCACGGACGAGCGAGATCAGGTCCCGGGCCTCGTCCGTGGGCAGTTGACGGTCCACCGGCTGCGGGGCGTGGTCGGGCATGTCGACGCTCTCCTCCCTGTCGGGCGCGACGGCACACGCGCGCCTGAGTCGGGTGGCGTCCGCCGGTCTCACTGGTCACGGCCGATGCTGGCCCTTCCGGGTCGCGGAAGTGGTCGGCGAACGGCTGTGGAGCTGCGAGTATGCCCGATCGGCGGCACGGCGTCACCGGTTAACGAGCGTTTATTCGATCACATCCCGGCACTCCCACCTCGACCCGGGATTGGTCCGAACCATTGACCGTACTGGTCTAGTCCACTTACTGTGCCCGCAGTTCCCGGCACCACCTCCGCCGTGCTCCCCTCCCTTCCGAGGAGACAGCTCCATGCACCGACCGCATCTCCCCCGCGTCCGCTTCAAGGCGCTTGTGTCCGCCGCCTGTTGTGCCGTTCTCGGCGCCGGTCTGCTGGCCGGCGCGGGCACCGCGACCGCCGCCCCGACAGCCTCGAAAGCCGCCGTGAAGCCCGTCCCGAGGGCCGCCGGCTCCAAGGTCGTCGGTTACTTCACCGACTGGGGCACCTACGACCGCAAGTACTACGTCAAGAACATCGAGACCTCCGGGTCGGCCGCCCGGCTGACCCACATCGACTACGCCTTCGGCAACGTCACGGGCGGCAAGTGCGCGATGGGCGACGCCGACGCGGCGACCGGCCGCGCGTACACGGCCGCCGAGTCGGTGGACGGGGTCGCCGACACCGCGAGCCAGCCGCTGCGGGGCAACTTCAACCAGTTGCGCGAGCTGAAGAAGAAGCACCCGAAGCTCAAGGTCCTCTGGTCGTTCGGCGGTTGGACCTGGTCGAGCGGTTTCGGCGAGGCCGCGCAGAACCCGGCCGCGTTCGCCAAGTCCTGCTACGACCTGGTGGAGAACTCCCGGTGGGCCGACGTGTTCGACGGCATCGACATCGACTGGGAGTACCCCAACGCCTGCGGCAACACCTGTGACACCAGCGGCAGGGCGGCCTTCAAGAACGTGATGGCGGCGCTGCGCGCGAAGTTCGGCTCCGGCAACCTGGTCACGGCGGCGATCACCGCCGACGCCACCGCGGGCGGCAAGATCGACGCGGCCGACTACGGGGGCGCGGCCAGGTACGTCGACTGGTACAACCCGATGACGTACGACTACTTCGGCGCCTGGGCGGCGACCGGCCCGACGGCACCGCACTCGGCGCTGAACTCGTACTCGGGAATCCCCCAGGCCGGTTACTACACCTCGGCGACCATCGCGAAGCTCAGGAGCCTCGGTGTACCGGCCTCCAAGCTGCTGCTGGGTATCGGTTTCTACGGGCGCGGCTGGACCGGCGTCACGCAGTCGGCGCCCGGCGGCACGGCGACCGGCCCCGCCGCGGGTACGTACGAGGCGGGCTTCGAGGACTACAAGGTGCTCAAGGCCAAGTGCCCCGCCACCGGCACCGTCGGCGGGACGGCGTACGCCAAGTGCGGGAGCGACTGGTGGAGTTACGACACCCCGGCGACCATCGGGACGAAGATGGCGTACAAGAACCAGCAGGGGCTGGGCGGCACGTTCTTCTGGGAGCTGAGCGGCGACACCTCGAACGGTGAGCTGATCAGGGCGATCAAGTAGGCGCACCCGGAAGGCGGTTGGGGCGGAGACCACGAGCCTTCGCCCCGGCCGCCGTCAGTTGTCCCGGCGGGCCGGCTCCGGTGTCACGTACGTCGGGTCGAGTTCCTCGATGGCGCGCATGGCGCCGCCCAGCATCTTCACGAGGAGTTCGCGCATGATGTCGCGCGAGAGTTCCGGCCGGTCGATCCAGTCGAGGGTGGCGCCCTCCACGCTGCACACCCAGCCGAACAGACCCATGCGCGCCAGCGGGGCGATGTCCTGTCTGCCGTACGCGCCTTCGGCGATGGTCGCGACGATCGCCTCGCGCACCCCGTCCCGGATGGCATGCACCTCGGCGTCGAAGCCGACACCGCCGCTGACGATCGTGCGGTAGGCGGCCTGGTTGTGCTCGGCGAAACGCAGGTAGCAGTCGATCGTGCGGTGCACTCGGTCCACGGGGGCGTGGGCGAGGCCGCTGGACGCGAAGGTGACCAGGTCGGCGACCGAGTCCTCGACGATGGCGAGGTAGTAGCCGCGCTTGGACTGGAAGTAGTAGTAGATCAGTCCCTTGGCGACCTGCGCCTGACGGGCGATGTCGTCCATCGACAGCGCGTCGTACGACCTGTCGGCGAACAGCTTCCGTCCGATGGCGATGAGTTCGGCGCGACGCGCTTGGGAGCGGTCGGTGCCGCGGGCCCTCGGACGCTCGGCGGCGGACTGACGACTACTGTTCAATTTGGGGCCCTGGTCTCCAACTGCGGGCGGGACATCCGAAGTATGGCAGACCCGAGCCACCTGCACGTTCGACTCTGATCGACGGAGCGAGCACCTCGTTCGCGGCGGATCGCACCGGTCAGATCAGGCCGAGCTGGGCGACGAGCATGGCGAGCACGACCACAAACGTCCAGCCCATGACGTGCTCGAAGATCTTCGGGCCGTCTTCTCGGGGACCGCCGGTACGGGCGCGGGCGGGGGCTGCGGCAGTGGTCGCGGTCATGGCATCTCGCTGAGGTCGGTGTGCGATGGACTCCCCCCATCGTGGTGTCCACCTTGCCATTCATCGGTGCTTTCACGCCGGAGACGTTGGTCACATCCAGTCGGAAAACGGACAGCCCCAGGTCTTCCGGGGGCCTCCGCACGCCGTCACACCCTGTCCTCGGCTCAGCGCACGCCCACCGCCGCGAGCGCGGCGAGCTGGGCGGCGTTCGGCCGCGCCGGGAAGTACAGGTAGCAGACGCCGCCGGTGCCGGACACGACCTTGCCACTGGCGTTGTACCGCTTCGTCCGCAGCCAGATGTTCTCGAACTCGCGCCGGGCGTAGACCCGGCGCACGGCCTGGTCGGTCGCCGAGAACGGATCGCCCGCGATCACATCGCCGTCGGCGGTGAAGCCGATCACGGTCATCAGATGGCCGGGGGTGCCGTAACCCGCCCCCGTCAGCTCGGTCTTGAGGAACGACTGGGACGTTATGGCCGGGACGCCGGCCGCGATCAACGTCTGCAGGTCGGTGAGCGAGCCGAGCCGGGTGACCACGCCCTGGAGGTCCTTGTAGGTCGCCGCGTAGGCCGCGTTGAAGGGCCAGTTGCCGCAGCCCGCGTACTGGAAGTCGTAGGTGAAGCGGGCCGCGTGGCACACCTGCGGGTCGGCGTAGGCCGGGTCGACCCAGGCCAGTTGTGCCGCCGTGGGCTTACGGCCCCAGTACTCGATGATCATCTGCGAGGAGGTGGGGCTGCACCAGGCCTCGCCGCCGTTGTCGTACTCGGGGTACTGGCCGCTGTGGATCTCCTGCGAGTAGCGCGGGACGATCAGTTCCCTGGCCGGGCCGGGCGCAGAGGCGGGGACCGTGAAGCGGTCCGGGACGTCGGAGCCCATCGCGCCCAGCCGCCAGACCGTGGGTGTGACGGTGCTGCCGGGTTTGCGGTACAGAGTGAGCCGCAGCCGGTACGAGACCAGCCGCAGGCCCGAAACGGGGTCGTCGATGGCGAACGTGTCGGTCCAGACCGTGCTCCTGCCGTCGGTCTGGTCGTCGACGGAGGTCCGCCTGATGTCCTGGTCGCCGGAGGCCCAGCGGCCCATCACGTACCAGGGGGTGGCGGTGCCGTCGGAGTACGTCCCGGCCAGCTCGACCTGGATCCAGGTCCCGGCCGGGGTACGCGCGTTCCAGGACGCGATGACCTCCGTGGCGGGCACGGTGAGCCGGTGCACGAGGGACGTCCAGGTCGCGTACTCCCAGGCCGCCGTCGTACCGGTGTGCGGATCGGTGTAGTCGACCGTGCCGACCGGAGCGCCGATCGCGACCCCGGGCCGCGCGCCGTCCACGGCCCGGGCCCCCTTGGTCGCACCGCCGGCGCACCAGTCCGCGTACGAGGTCCAGGCGCGGTTGTCGACGGTGCGGGCGGAGTCGGCCTCGATCCTGCGGCCGGTCGCGTCAGGGGTGTCGGCCGCAGCCGGACCGGCGCTGCCCGCGACGGCGGCGGCGACCGCCGCGGCGAGGACGGTTCTGCGGGACGGCTCTTCGGCTCTGCTCATGGGCGGGTGACCCCCAGGTGTCCTAGGCGGGCGGGACAGTGCACGGATGTGCGCCCACTATGACCGCCGATTACCTGCTCCTGCCAGCACTTCGGGCCGTGCCGCGCTGAGGAATATTGGTCTCGCCCATTGACGCGGCCTGGGGCGTGGTCGGCGGCGGACCCCGGCCGGTCCCTAGAATGATCCCCGGCAATATGTCCGAATCTCATCGCCCCCAGGGGACCGCCATCCACGACCTCGCCCGCACCCTGCGCCGACTGCCGCCCTCCTGCGGCCCGGTCCGGCTGATCGCCGTCGACGGCCACGCGGGCTCCGGGAAGACCACGTTCACCGGACGGCTGGCCGCCGCTCTCGGTGGGGCACCCGTGCTGCACCTCGACGACATCGCCACCCACGACGAGCTGTTCGAGTGGACGAGTCGCCTGGTCGGCCAGGTGATCGAGCCACTGCGACGGGGCGAGAGCGCGTCCTACACCCCCTACGACTGGACGTCCCGGCGCTTCGGGCCACCACTGACGCTGCGAGCCGCGCCCGTGGTGCTGGTGGAGGGGGTCGGGGCCGGCCGGCGGGCGGTACGGCCGTTCCTGGCGCGACTGCTGTGGATGGAGCTGGCGGGCGAGGACGCCTGGGCACGCGGGCGGGCGCGGGACGGGGCGGAACAGAGCGAGTTCTGGGCCGAGTGGGTCGGCGCGGAACGGCGGCACTTCGCCGCGGACCCCTCACGTCCGTTCGCCGACCTGTTGGTACGGCAGTGCGGCGAGGGGTACGAGATGCTCCCGGGACCTGCCGGGGCCGTTGGATCAGACCAGGATCTCACTCACCGTGACGGGCCATCCGCAATGTGCTGAACTTGTGAAGACCCTTGCCGCGCAACTTGTCCGAGAGCCTCAACTCGGCTTGACCGGTGGGCCGTACAGGACTTACGTTCTCAATGCGCGGCCCTTTGGGAGCCGCCCGCAGTCGCGAAGCCCCCGGTTGTTCCCCCGTGATCGGGGGCTTCGTTCTGCCCGCGGCCCGTTTTTCGGCCGCCCCCGGGGTCGTCATGTTCACCCTCGGTGACCGCGCCGTGTGCGCCCCATCTGCTCCCACCTCGTCAAACGGCCTGTGCGGCACCCTGCTGCGGGCACGTGCCGCGCAGGTACGATGCCCTCGGTGCGACTCGGACGGCTGCTCTGCGCACCGTTGCAACTCCCGTCCGCGGCACAGCGGTTCGACCAAGCTGCCGACGGGCACCGGCCTGTCGGAGAGGCAATCGGGGGCACGGTTCGTGGGGGACGTGATGGACTTCGGCACGCAGGGCCCCGAGGCCCCGGCCGACCTCGCCTGGCTGCGAGGTGTGGACGCCTACACGATGGGCGCCTACCCGCAGGCGGAGGAGGAGTTCCGCACCGCGGTGCGGATCGATCCCGGGATGGCCGACGGCTGGCTCGGACTGCACGCGCTGCGCGTCGACACGACGACCGCGCTGCTACGGATGTTCCGGCACCGGGAGCGCTTCGGGGAGCAGCGCGCCCGCCATCGCCGGACCCTCAACTCCTGGTACTGGCTGGGCTGGTGGGTGCAGCCCGTGCTCGAAAGCCCGCGCGATCTGCTCCTCGCGCACGCCTCGCACTGGCTGGACGGCCGCCATGTGCCGGAGCTGGACCGGGCGTTGGCGGGTCTGCCGCCGGTGGACACCGACCCGCAGGTCCGTTTCCTGCACGCGTGTCGCGCCTATCTCGTCAAGGACTGGGAGCAACTGGTCCGGCACACCGACCCGTTGATCAACGACGCGATGCTGGGCATCGAGGCGGGCCTGTTCGGCGGCATGGCCCGGGTGCGCCTGGAGATGTACGGGCAGGCGGAACCGCTGCTCTCGGCGGCCCTGATGCGCTGCCGCAGCGAGCAGCCGCAGCGCAAGGAGCTGCGGTACTGGCTGGCGCGGGCCCACGAGGGCACGGGCCGCTCGGCGGCGGCCCTCCCTCTGTACCGGGCCGTGCACCGCGTGGACGCCGCCTTCATGGACACCTCGGCGCGGCTCGCGGCGATCTCCGAGGGCGACGGGTACGACGAGGCGGTCGACCTCGCGGGGATCACGCTCACCGGGATCGGTCAGGAACTGCTGGAGAGCCCGGACGGCATCGATCCCCTGTTCGGCGGCGAGGGGCGCGACCTGAAGCTCTCGGAGCCCGAACTCCCACCGCCAGGCGGCCCGTTGCCGTCCGCGACCGACCCGGTGCGCGAGAAGGCCGCCGTCCCGGTGCAGCCGCTGCCGACCGGCCCGACGGACCCCGCCCTCCTCGATGAGGCGCTGGCCCAGCTGGAGTGCATGGTGGGCCTGGAACCGGTGAAGCGGCAGGTGAAGGCGCTCTCCGCCCAGTTGAACATGGCACGGCTGCGGGCGGGGCAGGGACTGCCGGTACAGCCGCCGAAGCGGCACTTCGTCTTCTCGGGACCCTCCGGCACCGGCAAGACGACAGTGGCGCGCATCCTCGGCCGGGTGTTCTACGCGCTGGGGCTGCTCGGCGGCGACCATCTGGTGGAGGCGCAGCGGGCCGACCTGGTCGGCGAGTATCTCGGCCAGACCGCGGTGAAGGCCAACGAGCTGATCGACTCCGCGATCGGGGGCGTCCTCTTCGTCGACGAGGCGTACTCGCTCTCCAACTCCGGGTACGGCAAGGGCGACGCGTACGGCGACGAGGCCCTGCAGGTGCTGCTGAAACGGGCCGAGGACAACCGGGACCACCTGGTGGTGATCCTGGCCGGCTATCCGGAGGGCATGGACCGGCTGCTGGCCGCCAACCCCGGGCTGTCGTCCCGCTTCACGACCCGCGTCGACTTCCCCTCATACCGTCCGCTCGAACTCACCTCCATCGGCGAGGTGCTGGCCTCCGAGAACGGCGATGTGTGGGACGAGGAGGCGCTGGACGAGCTGCGCTCGATCGCCGGACATGTGGTCGACCAGGGATGGATCGACGAGCTGGGCAACGGGCGGTTCCTGCGGACCTTGTACGAGAAGAGCTGTGCGTACCGGGATCTGCGGCTGTCGGTGTATCCGGGGACACTCACCCGGGACGACTTGTCGACTCTGCGACTGCCGGACCTCATGCAGGCGTACGGGGAGGTCCTGTCGGGACGGGGACCGCAGGATCCGTCGGCCCTCTGACGAGTACCGGGCGCCTTGAGAAGGGCGCCCGGCACTGGTGCTGGGGGGCGGGTCGCGCAGCCGGCGGCTTGCGGGTGCCGCTCTCTCGGCGGCACGGATGCCCCCAGCTGGGCGGGAGCCGGCCGCCCGGCTCGTCGCCTGCGAACGCCGCCCCGCAGGGCGCGACCAGCACCCACCGGGCCCGCGGCCGAACGAACCGCATCTCCAGCGGAGCGCCTAACTCGCCAGCGCCTCCTTCTGCGCCGCCGACCGGGGCTCCGTCACCTTCGGCGCCGGCGAGATCTGGCGGTGGGCCGGGTCCCGTACCTCGCCGACCAGGAGTTCCAGAACGTCCTCCATGGCGACCAGGCCGATCACCCGGCCCGAACCGTCCGCGACCTGGGCCAGATGGGTCGCCGCCCGGCGCATCACCGTCAGCGCGTCGTCCAGCGGGAGTTCGGAGCGCAGCGTCGTCATGGCACGCCAGATGTGCTGCGGCACCGCCCGTTCCGAGTCCTCCAGGTCCAGTACGTCCTTCACGTGCAGGTAGCCCATGAAGGCGCCGTTGTCCGCCACCACCGGGAAGCGGGAGTAGCCGGTGCGGGCGGTGAGGGCGACGACCTGGCCCGCGGTGACCGACGGGTCCACCGTCACCAGGGACTCACGGTCGAGGAGGACGTCGGTGACCGGGCGGGAGCCCAGTTCCAGCGCGTCCTCCAGGCGTTCCTGCTCACCGGGGTCGAGCAGCCCGGCCTGGCCGGCGTCCTCCACCAGCCGGTTGAGCTGCTCGCTGGTGAAGACCGCCTCGACCTCGTCCTTGGGCTCGACGCGGAAGAGCTTCAGGACGAGTCGCGCACAGGCGCCCAGGCCCACCGTGACCGGCCCGCACACACGGGCGAAGGCGACCAGGCCCGGGCTCAGCCACAGCGCGGTCTTCTCGGGTGCCGCCATCGCCAGGTTCTTCGGGAGCATCTCCCCGACGACGAGGTGGAGGAAGACCACGAGCGCGAGCGCGATGACGTAACCCAGCGGGTGGATCATGCCCTCGGGCAGGTGGACCGCCTCGAAGACCGGTTCCAGCAGGTGGGCCACGGTCGGTTCGGCGACGGCGCCCAGGGTCAGGGAGCAGACGGTGATGCCGAACTGGGCTGCGGCCATCATCTGCGGCAGCCGTTCCAGGCCGTACAGCACCTGGCGGGACCGCGCCGTGCCCAGCGGTTCGATCTGGCTTCGGCGGACGGAGACCAGGGCGAACTCGGCGCCCACGAAGAAGCCGTTGGCGAGCACGAGGAGGAGGGCGAAGAGGAGTTGGAGAACGCTCATCGGGCCGCCTCCACCGCGAGATCAGCCGTCTTCTTGCCGGTCTCGTTGGCCGTACTGTCCGCGCCGTCCGTGCTGTCCGGGGTGCTGATCAGTCGTACCCGCTCGGCCCGGTAGTGGCCGACCTGGCGGACCGACAGGCGCCAGCCCGGCAGTTCCGCCCTGTCGCCGGGGACCGGGATCCGGCCCAGCAGGTCGGCGACGAGGCCGGCGACCGTCTCGTACGGGCCCTCCGGCACGTCGAGGCCTATGCGCTGGAGGATGTCGACACGGCAGCTGCCGTCGGCGTCCCAGGCGGGGCGGCCGTCCTCGGGCGGGGCGGCGGCGAGTTCGGTCGGTTCGTTCTGCACGTCGTCGTGCTCGTCGTGGACCTCACCGACGAGTTCCTCGACGATGTCCTCCAGGGTGACGACGCCCGCCGTACCGCCGTACTCGTCGACGACGACGGCGATGGGCTGCTGGCTGCGCAGCAGTTCGAGCAGCGGCTGCACAGGGAGCGTCTCGGGGACCAGCAGCGGTGACTTGGCGATCCGGCCGACCGGTGTGCGCAGCCGGTCCCCCACGGGCACCGCGAGGGCGTCCTTGAGGTGTGCCATGCCGACGATCTCGTCGATCCGCTCCCGGTAGACCGGGAAGCGGGACAGACCGGTGGCCCGGGTCAGGTTGACGACGTCCTCGGCGGTGGCCGACACCTGAAGTGAGCTGACCCGCACGCGCGGGGTCATCACGTGCTGCGCGGTCAGCTCGCCCAAGGACAGCGTCCGTACGAAGAGGTCCGCGGTGTCCTGTTCCAGCGTGCCGGCCTGGGCCGAGTGGCGGGCCAGGGAGACCAGCTCGCCGGGGGTGCGGGCCGAGGCCAGTTCCGCGGTGGGTTCGACGCCCAGGGCGCGGACCAGGCGGTTGGCCACCGCGTTGAGCCCGGCGATCACCGGGCGGAAGAGGCGGGAGAAGGCGTGCTGGGGGCCGGCCACGAAGCGGGCTACCTGCAGCGGCCTGGAGACCGCCCAGTTCTTGGGCACGAGTTCGCCGATCACCATCTGCACGGCGGCCGCCAGCAGCATGCCGACGACCACGGCGACACCGGACGCGGCACCTTCGGGGATGCCGATCGCGGTGAACGGGCCGTGCAGCAGATCCGCGAGCGCAGGCTCGGCGAGCATGCCGACGACGAGGGAGGTGATGGTGATGCCGAGTTGGGTGCCGGAGAGCTGGAAGGACAGCTCCTTGAGCGACTCGACGACCGTACGGGCCCGTCGGTCGCCCTCGGCGGCGGCCTTCTCGGCGTCCGGCCGCTCGACCGTGACAAGGCCGAACTCGGCCGCGACGAAGAAGCCGTTGGCCAGGATCAGCAGGAATGCTGCTCCGAGGAGCAGCAAGGGGGTGGTCATGATGCCGCCGCCTCGATATGTCGGGAGGGGGCGGCGCAGGTACTACAGGACGATCCGTCCATCGCTGGAGGGAGTCACTCCTCGGGTAGCAGGGGGCCTCTGAAGACCGGGGGGAACATCAGTGGCGGAGGCGCGCGAAAACGCCTCCGCCAACAGATTAATCAAGACAAGGGCCTGTGCGGCAGGGTGGATGTCCCTGAGTCAGCCCTGATCTTGCTCGGGGTCGCCCGCGGACCGCTCCTCGGCGAGCGCCCGCAGGGTGCGCGCGTCCTGGATGGCGCGCTGTTTGGCGATGCCGGGCTGGATGCCGAGCGCGGGCAGACTCGTACCGTCACTGAGGTCGAGGAACACCCAGGGGTCGCCCGGACGGAGGTTCACCCGGAGGATCTCCGCCCAGTCCAGCCGCCTCTTGCTCGCGATGTTGACCACGGTGACTCCGGCCTCGTCGGCGACCACCTTGGGCCGGGACAGGAGCAGGAGTACGCAGGACAGCAGCGCGGCGGTGAAGACGAAGCTGAGGCGTTCCCCCGGGCTGAGATTCTCCAGGAGCAGCGCGATCGTCGTGATGACGACGAAGATCGCGAGGCTCGCGGTGACCAGCACGGCCCGGGTGCGGCCCGGCCGGAAAGTGACGGGCAGCGCGGGCCGGTCGGGCGGAACGGGTGCGGTGGGCGGATCCTGCATCGGCGTACGGTCCCTGTCGCTCACGGTGTCGGTCGTCTTCCGTGTCTCAGAGACGGCAGGCGTGGATGGCCGTGGTCAGGATGGCGCGCGCGCCGAGGTCGTACAGATCGTCCATGATCCGCTGGGCCTCCTTGGAGGGGACCATCGCGCGGACGGCGACCCAGCCCTCGTTGTGCAGCGGCGAGACGGTCGGCGACTCCAGACCTGGCGTCAGGGCGACGGCCTTCTCCAGCTGCTCGACGCGGCAGTCGTAGTCCATCATCACGTACGTCCGGGCCACCAGGACGCCCTGGAGGCGGCGCAGGAACTGCTGGACCTTGGGCTCGTCGGCCTCGGCGCCGACCCGGCGGACGACGATCGCCTCGGACTTCATGATGGGCTCGCCGAACACCTCCAGGCCCGCGTTGCGCAGGGAGGTGCCGGTCTCGACGACATCCGCGATGACCCCGGCGACGCCGAGTTCGATCGCGGTCTCGACGGCGCCGTCGAGGTGGACGACGGAGGCGTCGACGCCGTGGTCGGCGAGGTGTTTGGCGACGATCCCCTCGTACGAGGTGGCCACGGTCAGGCCGGCCAGGTCCTCGATGCCGGTCGCGGCGCCGGGCTTGCCGGCGAAGCGGAAGGTGGAGCGGGCGAAGCCGAGCGGGAGGATCTCCTCGGCGTTGGCCCCGGAGTCGATGAGCAGGTCGCGGCCGGTGATGCCGATGTCGAGGCGGCCGGAGGAGACGTAGATCGCGATGTCGCGGGGGCGGAGGTAGAAGAACTCGACCTCGTTCTCCGGGTCGACGATCCGGAGCTCCTTGGACTCGCGGCGCTGCTGGTAGCCGGCCTCATGCAGCATCGCCGACGCGGGGCCTGACAGGGAACCCTTGTTGGGGACGGCGATGCGCAGCATGAGGTCGGCTTCCTTTGCGTGTGATGTGAACAGTGTGTGTGCCGGTCGGGCGAGGTTTACAGGTGGGCGTACACGTCGTCCAGCGAGATGCCGCGGGCGACCATCATCACCTGGACGTGGTAGAGCAGCTGCGAGATCTCCTCGGCGGCTGCTTCCTTCCCCTCGTACTCGGCGGCCATCCATACCTCGGCGGCCTCTTCTACGACCTTCTTGCCGATGGCATGGACGCCCTTGCCGACCAGTTCCGCGGTGCGGGAGGTGGCGGGGTCGCCCGTGGCGGCCTTGTGCTGGAGCTCGGTGAACAGCTCCTCGAACGTCTTATTGGACATGGTGACGTTCACTTTACGCGGTGCGCCGCCCGGCCTAGCGCCATGGTTCAGATACTGAGCGGAGGGTGGCCGCCGTCGCCACGGCCGCCGTCACCGCCTCGTGTCCCTTGTCCTCGTTGGAGCCCTCGATACCCGCGCGGTCGAGTGCCTGTTCCTCGGTGTCGCAGGTCAGCACGCCCATACCGATGGGGACGCCCGTGTCGACCGAGACCTGGGTGAGGCCCTGGGTGACGCCCTGGCACACGTACTCGAAGTGGGGAGTGCCGCCCCGGATGACGACGCCGAGCGCGACGATCGCGTCGTAGCCCCGCCCGGCCAGCACCTTGGCGACGACCGGGAGTTCCCAGCTGCCGGGGACCCTCAGCAGGGTCGGCTCGTCGATGCCCAGGTCGCGCAGGGCGCGCAGGGCGCCGTCCACCAGACCGTCCATCACCTTCTCGTGCCACTGCGCCGCGATGACGGCGACACGCAGGTCACCGCAGTTGCGTACGGACAGTTCGGGTGCACCCTTGCCGCTCACGTCTTCGTCTCTCCTCAGTGATCTCTACTGGTTGCCGCAGGGGGACACGGGGGCCGTGTCCAGCCAGGGCAGGTCGTGGCCCATCCGGTCCCGCTTGGTACGCAGGTAGCGGAGGTTGTGCTCGCCTGCCTGCACGGGCATCGGCTCGCGGCCGCTGACCTTGAGGCCGTGGCGGACGAGCGCGTCGGTCTTGTCCGGGTTGTTCGTCATCAGGCGCACGCTGTGGACGCCGAGGTCCTGGAGTATCTGCGCGCCGGCGCCGTAGTCCCGGGCGTCGGCGGGCAGGCCGAGCTCCAGGTTGGCGTCGAGGGTGTCGCGGCCCTGTTCCTGCAGTTCGTACGCCCGGAGCTTGGACAGCAGCCCGATGCCGCGTCCCTCGTGGCCGCGCAGGTAGACGACCACTCCCCGGCCCTCGTCCCGGATGCGTTCGAGGGAGGTCTCCAGCTGGGGGCCGCAGTCGCAGCGCAGGGAGTGGAAGACGTCCCCGGTGAGGCACTCGGAGTGGACGCGGACCAGGACGTCCTCTCCTTCGCCGACCTCGCCGTGGACAAGGGCGACGTGCTCGACGCCGTCGACGGTGGAGCGGTAGCCGTACGCCGTGAACGTGCCGAAGGCGGTGGGGAGTCGGGTCTCGGCCTCGCGGCGAACGGTGGGTTCGGCGCTCTGGCGGTAGGCGACCAGGTCCTCGATGGAGATGATCGTCAGGCCGTGCTTGCGGGCGAAGGGGATCAGCTCGGGCAGGCGCAGCATCCGGCCGTCCTCGCCGGCGATCTCCACGATGGCGCCGGCGGGGCGCAGCCCCGCGAGGCGGGCGAGGTCGACGGCGGCCTCGGTGTGGCCGTTGCGGACCAGGACGCCGCCGGGCCGGGCGCGCAGCGGGAAGATGTGGCCGGGGCGGACGAAGTCGTCGGCGCCGACGTCGCCGCTCGCGAGGAGCTGAAGCGTGGTGGCGCGGTCGGAGGCCGAGATGCCGGTGCTCACACCGTGAACGGCCGAGGCGTCGACAGAGACTGTGAACGCGGTTTTCATCGACTCGGTGTTGTCGTCGACCATCTGCGGCAGCCGGAGCCGGTCGAGTTCGTCGCCCTCCATGGGGGCGCAGATGAGCCCGCGGCACTCGCTCATCATGAAGGCGATGATCTCGGGGGTGGCCTTCTCGGCGGCGATGACGAGGTCGCCCTCGTTCTCCCGGTCCTCGTCGTCGACGACCACGACCGGGCGGCCGGCGGCGATGTCCGCGATGGCCCGCTCGATCGGGTCGAGGGACCAGTCCTCGATGTTGTCGGTGCTGTACAGGATCGGGGCCGTGGTCGTGGTCATGCGGGCGCTCCTTCCAGGACGGGCCGCGTGTCCTTGCGGGAGCGCAGCCACCAGTCGCGCATGCCCCACAGGACGAGCGCGCCGTAGATGACGTAGACGAAGCCGGAGAAGGCGTAGCCGTTGGCGAAGTTGAGGGGGACGCCGACGAGGTCGACGAGGAGCCAGGCGAACCAGAACTCGACCATGCCGCGCGCCTGGGCGTACATGGCGACGACGGTGCCGACGAAGATGTAGGCGTCCGGCCAGGGGTCCCAGGACAGGGTCGGGTAGGCCTTGAAGAGCAGGGCCACGGCGACCGTGCCGACGGCGGCGGCGCCGATCATGGCCGCGCGCTCGCGCCAGGTGGCGAACCGCGGGGTGATGTGACCGTCCCCGGACTCCCCCTTGTGCCGGTTCCACTGCCACCAGCCCCAGCCGGCGACGGCCATGACGACGACCTGCTTGCCGGCGCTGCCGGTGAGGTGGCCGAAGAAGGCGCCGAAGAGGATGAGGCCGGACAGGAACTGCACGGGCCAGCTCCAGATGGAGCGCCGCCAGCCGAGGGCGAGGGCGATCAGGCCGAAGATGTTGCCGATCATGTCCGACCAGAGGATGTGCTGGTCGAGGAGTGTGAACGCCTCGGTGTTCAGCCGGTTCACTTCGCCGCCCCCCATGTTTCCTGTGTCCCCTGTGCACCTTGGGTCCCCTGTGCGCCGAGCAGCCGTTCGACGTACTTGGCGATGACGTCGACTTCGAGGTTGACCGGGTCGCCGGGCTGCTTGCGGCCGAGCGTGGTCAGGTCGAGGGTGGTGGGGATGAGGCTGACGGTGAAGTAGTCGGGCCCGGCGTCGACGACGGTGAGGCTGATGCCGTCGACGGTGATGGATCCCTTCTCGACGACATAGCGGGTGAGGTCGGCGGGGAGGGAGATCTTGACGATCTCCCAGTTCTCGGACGGCTTACGTTCGAGGACCGTGCCCGTGCCGTCGACGTGGCCCTGCACGATGTGACCGCCGAGGCGGGCGCCCAGGGCCATGGGGCGTTCGAGGTTGACGCGGGAGCCGACGGCGAGGACTCCCAGGCTGGAGCGCTCGAGGGTCTCCGCCATGACGTCGGCGGTGAACTCGTCACCCTCGTGTTCGACGACCGTGAGACACACGCCGTTGACGGCGATGGAGTCGCCGTGGCGGGCGCCTTCGGTGACCACGGGGCCACGGAGCCTGAAGCGGGAGGCGTCGCCGAGGTTCTCGACGGCCGTGACATGGCCCAGCTCTTCGACGATTCCGGTGAACACTTCCCGGGTCCTCCCTGCCTCTTCGGGCACGGACTCCGGGGCCTGTCGATGACGACAGCTGTGAACGGGCAGGGACATCGGGGGCGACGCCGGACGGAGCTCGACCCATGGCCGAGCGGTACGGCGGCGCGCACGAATGCCCGCCCGCCGCGCACTGCCTCCCATCCGGACTTTAACCGTCGGTCCAGGAATTCCACCTGGTCAACCGGCCGCAGAAAAAAATGCGGACGGGTCGCGGACTGTAACCGCCGGTTCGGACTTTCACCGACCCCGGAGTGCGCTGCTTCTGTTACAGGTCAGTGTGCCACGCCGGGCCGTACTCCATGCGGGTGAGTTGTGTGGACTGGCTCACAAGGAGTGACGGGAATAGGCCAATGATTGGTCCATACCTATTGACCATCATGGTCCAGACCTCCTAGCGTCGGTGCCGGACCGGCGGCGGTGACGACGGCCCTTGCCCGCCGCCGGGCCGTCAACCGCCCGCCAGGCTTTCCCGCCACCTGACCGACCCCCCGAACAACTCCTCCTGAGCGCCCTCCCGAGCCGTCAGCAACGCCCCACGCAGAACCGCCGCGCCGCCCAGCGCACTCACCTGCACCTCGGCCGGGAGGGGGGACATGCGGGCGAGCCGCTCCTCGACCCGGGCGGCGAGTACGTCGCCGCCCGCCCGGCCGACCTCACCCCCCAGCACCACACACCCCGGGTCGAGGACGGCGACGACGGAGGCGGCGCCGATGGCGACGCGCTCGGCGAGGGCGTCCAGGAAGCGGGCGTGGACCGGGGTACCGGGACTCGCCACGGCCGCTCGGACCAGGGTCGCCGCGTGGGGCTCATGGACGCCGGCGTCGGCCACCAGGCCCTGCTCGCCGGCCAGTCGGACGACCGCCGCCCCACCGGCGAGCGAGTGGAAGCCGCCCTCGCAGTCCGTCGCCGAGGGCAGCCGCCCCGTCCCCGACACCGGCAGGAAGCCGATCTCGCCGGTGCCGCCGGAGGCCCCCCGGCGCAGGGTGCCGTCGAGGACCACGGCAGCGCCGGTGCCGTGACCGAGCCACAGCAGCACGAAGGTGTCGCGGCCACGGGCGGCGCCGTCCCGCTGCTCGGCGAGGGCGGCGAGGTTGGTCTCGTTCTCGACGATCACCCGTGTCTCGGGAAGCCGTTCCTGGAGGGCCGCCACCAGCCTGCGGTGCCACCCGGGCAGTCCCGCGGTGTCCCGGAGTTCACCCGTCGCCGGATCGATCAGACCGGGGGCGCCGATCCCGACCGTGTGCAACCCCATGGCCCCGGCCTCCTTGGCGACCCGCTCGACGAGAGCGACCGCCTGTTCCACGGCGGGACCGGTACCGGTGTCGTCCCCGATGGGCACGGACGCCTCGGCGAGCACCCCGCCCACCAGGTCGGAGACGACGACGGAGACGCCTTCGGTACGGACGTCGAGGGCGGCCAGGTGGGCGAGGTCGGCGACGATCCCGTACACCTTCGCGTTGGGGCCCCGCCGCTGCTCCCCCGACTCCCCCACGACCGTGATCAGCCCGGCGACGGTGAGGCGTTCGACGAGGTCGGCGACCGTCGGGCGGGAGAGGCCGGTGAGCTGTTTCAACTGCCAGGCCGCCAACGGGCCTTCCTGCTGGAGCAGACGCAGGGCGAGCCGGTCGTTGATGGCCCGGGCGGTGCTCGGTGATGCGGGCATGCCGAGATCCTTCCAGATCGGCGGGGCCGTTCCCGCTGCGCACGGGCTACCGGACGGCCGATATCTCGCTATCTATCAGGCAGGGTTCCTGATAGTTTACGGCAGCGCGCGGCCAGGGCGCCACGACCAGCGGGAACCGACCCGGGAAAGGGCCGCAGAATGAGTGAAGTGCTGTACGAACGACACGAGGTGAAGCGCGCCCGGTACGCCGTGGCCGCGGTCTTCGCCGTGCACGGAGCCGTCACCGGCTCGTTCGCGACCCGGGTGCCGTGGATCCAGGACCACGCCGACGTCAGCGCGGGCCAGCTGGGGCTGGCGCTGGCCTTCCCCGCGCTCGGCGCGTCCTTGGCGATGCCCCTCGCGGGCCGCATCAGCCACCGCTTCGGCGCCCGTACGGCGCTGCGCGGGCTGATCGCGTCCTGGACCCTGGCCCTGGTCCTGCCGGCACTGGCCCCCAACCTCCCCACTCTCTGCGTCGCCCTGTTCGTCTACGGCGCCACGGCCGGTATGACGGACGTGGCGATGAACGCGCTGGGCGTCGAGATCGAGAACCGGCTCGGCAGGTCGATCATGTCCGGACTGCACGGCATGTGGAGTGCGGGCGCCCTGGTCGGAGCGGCGGGCGGCACCCTCGCCGCACATCTGGGCTCCGACGCGCGTCTGCATCACGCGCTCGCGGCGGCGACCCTCACGGTCCTCGGCGTGACCGCCTGCCGCTGGGTGCTCGATCTGCGCCCCACCGAGGACGAGGAACCGCCCCCGAGGTTCGCGCTTCCGCCCAGGTCCGCGCTGCTGATCGGCGCGATCGGCTTCTGCGCGGTGTTCGCGGAGGGCGCGAGCCTGGACTGGTCGGCGGTGTATCTGCGGGACGAGCTGGGCACCTCGGACGGGCTGGCGGCGGCTTCCACGACGGGCTTCATGCTGACGATGGCGGTCGCCCGGCTCGTCGGGGACGCGGTCGTCAACCGCTTCGGCGCGGTACGGACGGTCCGCGCGAGCGGCACGCTCGCCGTGCTCGGCGGTGCGCTCATCGTCGTCGCGGAGCAGCCCGCCGTGGCGATGTCCGGCTTCGCGCTGCTGGGTCTCGGCATCGCCGTGGTCGTCCCGCTGTGCTTCGCGGCGGCGGGCCACAGCGGCCCCAACCCCAGTCAGGCCATCGCGGGCGTCGCCACCATCACGTACACCTCGGGACTGGTCGCGCCGAGCGCGATCGGGATGCTGGCCCAGGCGACGAGCCTGGTGGTGTCGTTCGGGCTGGTGACGGTGCTGGCGGGCGGACTCACCGGGTTCGCGGGGGTGCTGCGCGCCGGTGAGAAGGACCGCCCGAAGGTCACTCCGCCGGGCGCAGCAGTTCCCGACCGCAGGACCTGAACCAGTCGCTCCAGGGCGTGGGCCGCAGGGTTCCCGCGTCGAGCCGGACCAGCACCCGGGTGCCCCGCGAGTACGTCACCTCACCGTCGGCCGAGCAGAGCCGGAAGCCGTAGGTGAGGCCGGTGGTGCCGAGGCGTTCCAGCCAGAGGTGCACGGCGTAGGCGCCGGGCCGGCCGACCGGGGCCTCGTAGCTGATGCGCAGTTCCCTGACCACGTTGCAGAAGTCGCCGGCCGCCGCCCAGTCACCGTCGAAGGTGAGGCCGTATCCCTGCCACAGCTCGTTCCAGGCACGCTCCACCAGCAGGGGATAGCGGGCGTTGTGGAGCATGCCGAGGGAGTCGAGGTCGTCGAAGTGGACGGCGACGGGCATCAGCCGCCCGTAGGAGCCGTCCGGATCGGCGGCAGGTATGGGTGCTGCGACTTCGGCTTCGGCTGCGACTTCGGTGGTCACGGGCGGGGCTCCTGGGCGTACGGGATGGGTGGCGGACGCAGTTATCCGCGCCTCCTCATCCTAAGCGGACGCTCAGATGGCTCTCGGCAGTCCCTGCCTGGCGCCTTCCCTCGCAGCTCAGCGCGCCAGATCGTAGGCGTACGACGCGGTGAACGTGCCGGGGGTGCCCATGCAGCCGTCCGACTCCCCCGGCAGCTTGACCCACAGATAGGCGTCGATCCGCGCCTCGCCGGTGTTCGTTGTCGGCGCCCGGCCGAGTTTCCGGCCGGCCGGGTCGCACCACTCGCCGTCGGCCGGGGCGCCGTTGCCGTTGCGGCTGGTGTCGATCACGGCGCCGAGACCGGCGGGACCGCCGAGGGCGTCGAGGACCCGTCGGTCGTAGGCGATCTCGTCGTCCGTGCGGTGGAAGTTGGAGACGTTACTGAAGACACCGTCGGAGGAGGCGGCCGAGGCCGCGCCCGCCTGGCGGAGCAGGGCCGCCTGCTTGGCCGGGGAGTTCCAGCCGGAGTGACCGGCGTCGTAGTAGACGCGGGCGTCGGGGTCGGCGGCCTTGAGGACCCGGCCGGCGCGGGCCAGCGAGGCGAAGCGGGCGGCGCGCCGCTCCGGGGAGAGACAGTCGGTCTGGGCGACCGCGTCGGGCTCCAGGATCACGATGACCTCGTCGGAGCCGAGGCCCGCCGCGAACGCGTCGATCCAGCCGTCGTACGCGCCGAGGTCGGGTGCGCCGCCCTGCGAGGCGCCGCCGCAGTCACGGTCCGGGACGGCGTACGGCACGAGTACCGGGACCCGGCCGGCGCCCGCCGCGCCCGCCGTGACCGCGCGGACCCGGGCAGTGATCGTCGAGGGCGAGAAGTCGGCGAACCAGACCGCCGCCGGACGGTCGGCGATCTCCGCCTCGATGACGGAGCGGCGCGGATCGTCGCGGTGGGCGCCGACCCAGTCGAGGACCTGGGAGTCGGGGTAGCGGTAGAGGCGGGCGGACACCGGGCCGGGCGCCGGTTTCGCCGCCGGCTCGGGCCGCGTCGTCGTCGAGGAGGGGGGCGAGGGCGTACGGCTCGCTCTCCTCGGCTGCGTCGTACGGGCGGACGGGGAGGGCGACTTCGAGGCGCCCGGCGTGGGCGGGGCCGACGACACGGCCGGCAGCGGGGCGAGCGGGGGCGAGCTGGTCACCTCGGGCCTGGCCTCGTCGGCGGCGCCACCGCGGGTGTCGAGCGCGGAGAGCAGCCCGGCCGCGGTTCCCACGGCGACCACGAGCGAGGCGGCGGCGACCATGACGGAACGCCGGGCGGCGCGTCTGCGTTCGGCCCGGCGCGCGGCCAGGCGCTGGGCGCGCGAGCCTGACACGTACAGCTCCCCCTCCTCCGCCGCGGCGGGCGCGTTCCCCCGTTCTGGGGAAGCGTCCGGCCCGGTGGCACGCTCGCCAGCCTAGGACTGGGACCCTGCCCTCATGGTGCAATTGGAACAGTTCACCACTTCTGTCGACCACGTCCTCTTGCGTATGCGCGCGCTGGAGGCACAGTTGCCGCCGCGCGACGGGCTGGCGGTCTTCAACCGCGTCTACCTCGCCGTCACGGAGGCCTTCGACCGGCGTCTGGACGCCGGCGCGTTCCCCGACGCCGAGGCCGCGATCACCCTGGACGTGCGGTTCGCCGAGCGGTATCTGCGGGTGGCCGAGGACGACCACGCGCCCGCCTGCTGGCGCCCGTTGCTCCAGTTCCGCCACCATCCCGGCGTACGGCCGGTGCAGTTCGCGCTCGCGGGCATCAATGCGCACATCGGGCACGATCTGGCGCTCGCCGTCGTGGACGCCTGTCGTACGCTCGACTGCGAACCGGCCGACCTGGAGGACGAGTTCGAGCGCGTGGGCGATCTACTCGTATCGCTGGAGGAGCGCCTGCGCGAAGAGTTGATGCCGGGTCCCGACCTGCTCCAGGTCGCCGATCCGCTCACCCATTTGCTCGGCGCCTGGAGCATGGAGCGGGCCCGGGCCGCGACCTGGTCGGCGGCCCGCGCGCTGTGGGCGCTGCGCCGGCTGCCCGATGTCGCCGAGGAGTTCACCGACCGCCTCGACGCGGCGGTCGGCTTCGCGAGCCGCATGCTCCTCACACCGCTGCCGGACTGATCCGGCCACTCCCGGCCAGGCTCTCCGACATCACTGGGTGAACGTTGTACGTTCGACGGCCAGAGCATCTCTTGCGAACGTGCGAAGGAGAACGCGCATGACCGTCCGCCTGGGTCTGGGCCTTCCGCAGTCACACCAGTACGACATCGGACGGGACGTGCCGGATGTGGCACGCGCGGCCGAACAGATCGGCTACGAGAGCCTGTGGGTGTTCGAACGCGCCCTGTTCCCGGAGCCCTCGACCCAGGGCCTGTACGGCATGGAGGGCGTCCCCTGGCCCGACTCGTACCGCGGTCTCGCGGAACCGCTGGTGACCCTGACACTGGCGGCCGCGGCCACCGAGCGCGCCCGCCTGGGCACCAGCGTGCTGGTCGCCCCGCTGCACGGTCCCTTCCAACTGGCCCGCGCGCTCGGCACGTTGGACGCCGCGAGCGGCGGCCGGGTGGTGGCGGGGCTCGGCACCGGCTGGTCCCTCGACGAGTACGCCGCCGCCGGGGTGGCCCCGTTCGCCGACCGCGGCCGGGTCCTGGACGAGATCCTCGACGTGTGCCGGGCGGTCTGGGGCCCGGACCCGGTCCACTACGACGGCGACCTGACGAAGATCGCGTCGGCCGTGGTCGGGCCCAAGCCGGCCCGGCCGATCCCGATCTTCCTGCCCGCGCTCAGCAAGAAGTCCCTGACCCGCCTGGTCGAACGCGGCGACGGCTGGAACCCGATCGCCATGGGCGCCGAGCAACTCGCCACGCAGTGGCAGCAGGTGAAGGACTTCGCCGCCGAGAAGGGCCGCACGAGGCCGATCGAGACGGCGGTGCGGGTGAACCCCTCTTACACGGCGAAGGCGTACGACGGCGCGGACCGCCAGCCCTTCCAGGGCAGCATCGACCAGATCGTGACGGATCTCGCCGCCCACGCCGAGACCGGCCTCGAGGAGTTCTTCTTCGACTTCGGCGGCGCCCCGCGGGACGCCGGCGAACTCAAGGACCTGGCAGCCGAGTTGTACGAGGCGGCTCGGGCGGCCGGGATCTGAACGGCCCCCACCGCCCTCCTAGTCCTCGGGGAGCTCGACGGGCGCGATCTCGTCGTACACGTCGCCGGGGCCCGGGTTGGTCGGGTCGGTGGTCCCACCGAAGTGGTGCATGACGCCCCAGACCGCGTTGAGCGCGGTCTGGACGGCGCCCTCGGCCCAGCCCGCCGTCCAGGAGATGTCGTCACCGGCGAGGAAGACGCCTCGCTTGTCGGCGGGCAGCCGGTCCTGCATGAAGTGCGTGAACAGGCGGCGCTGGTAACGGTAGTGGCCGGGCAGGTTGGCCTTGAACGCGCCCATGAAGTAGGGCTCGTTCTCCCAGGACACGGTGACCGGACTACCGATGACGTGCTTCCTGATGTCGACCTTCGGGTAGATCTCGCCGAGCGACTTCAGCATGACCTCCATCCGCTCGTTCGCCGACAACGGCAGCCACTTGAGGCTGTCGTCGCACCAGGTGTACGAGAGACAGATGACCGCGGGCTTGTCCGGGCCGTCGTCGAGGAGGTAGGTCCCACGCGTCATCCGGTCGGTGAGGGTCATCGACATGACGTCCCGGCCGGTCGGAACTCCCCTGTCGTCGACGGCCTTGTCGAGCCAGAAGGGCCGGTCGACGGGCACGAAGAGCTTGCTGGACTCCATGTAGTGGGTGCGCTCGATGGCGGTCCAGTGGTCGATCGGGAAGAGCGAGTCGTCGCAGGCGATCTTGGAGAGGAGCATCCAGGACTGGGCGGTGAAGACGGCCGCCGGGTACGTACGGATGTCGCCGTCCGCGTCGGTGACGGTGATCCGGTTGCCGGCCGTGCGGTGCAGGCGGGTCACGGCCGGGCGCGGTACGCCGTTCACGTGCAGGGACGCGAGGGAGGTCCCGTACGGCCAGTGGACGATCTTCCCGGGCTCGCGTTCCCAGAGCCGCAGCGGCAGTTGCTGACTGCCGCCCACGATGCCCCGGTGGTGGTCGTCGGCCTCGGTGTAGACGACCCGCAGGATCTCCAGGATCGAGTTGGGGAAGTCGGTGTCCCAGCCGCCCGTCCCGAAGCCGACCTGGCCGAAAATTTCGCGGTGCCGGAACGACTTGAAGGCCTCGGAGTCGCAGAGGAACCCGTAGAAGGTCTGGTTGTCGAGCTTCTCGACGAGCCGGGACCAGATCTCGCGGATGCGCGGCACGTCACGCTCGCGCAGGGCCCGGTTCATGTCGGAGAAGTCGGCGCCCTCTTCGAGGCACGTGTTCCAGGCCTCGGCGACATCACGGTAGACCTGCGGGAGTTCGTCGACCGTCTCCGCGTAGTGCGACTCGCCCTTGAGGTCGACGACGGTCGAAGGGGTGCACTCCGCGAGGGGGTTGGGGAACGGCCGGGTCTCCAAATCCACCAGGTCGATGTAGTGCTGGAGGGCGGTGGAGGAGGGCGGGAAGCGCATCGCGCCCATCTCGGCGGTGAGGGAGGGGTCGCAGCCGTCGAACCCGACGGTCCGCAGCCGCCCCCCGATCCGATCGGCCTCGTACACGACCGGCTTGAGGCCCATCTTCATCAACTCGTACGCGGCGATGATCCCCGACAGGCCGCCGCCGATGACGGCGACCTCGGTGCCGTGCTCGGTCGCGGGAATCTGCCCGAGACCGGCCGGGTGAGCGAGGAAGTCGTCGTAGGCGTAGGGGAAGTCCGGCCCGAACATGGTGATCGGCGGCTGCTGCGCGTCGGCGTGCTGGACGGCGGTGGGCACCGTGGACGTCATGGGGTACGGACTCCTTGCGGGCGGAACAGGTGTGCGGAAGGGGAGTTGAGGGAGGAGAGGCTCAGACGAGGGAGCCGTACAGGCCGGGACGCCGGTCCTGGAGGTACGGGTTCGCCTCACGCGAGGCGGCCAGGAGAACGGGGTCGACATCGGCGAGGACGAGTTCCTCACCGCGGCCGGCCCGGGTACGGGCGACTCCGTCGGGACCGGCGAGCGTGGAGAGGCCGACGAAGTCGAACTCCCCTTCCTGGCCTACCCGGTTGACGTAGGCGACGTACAACTGGTTCTCGAAGGCCCGCACCGGTACGACGGACTCGGCGACGAACTGGAAGGGGTGCATCTGCGCGGTCGGCACCAGGAGGAGGTCGGTGCCGGTGAGGGCGTGGGCGCGGACGTTCTCCGGGAACTCGACGTCGTAACAGATCATCAGGCCGACCCGGAGACCGGCCAGTTCGGCCTGTACGACGGGCTGCTCGCCCGGTGTGAAGTGGTCGCGTTCGAAGCGGCCGAAGAGGTGGGTCTTGCGGTAGTTGGCGAGACGGTCACCGGCGGCGGAGATGAGCTGCGCGGAGTTGAAGACCTGGTCGCCGGCTCGCTCGGGGTAGCCGTAGGCGATGGCGAGGCCGTGCCGGGTGGCGATCTCGGCGACCGCGTCGGCGGAGTCCCCGTCGGCTGGCTCGGCGAGGTGGGCGATGGCGTCGCCGATCGCGTACCCGGTGAGGAACATCTCCGGCGCGGCCAGCAGCCCCGCGCCCGCGGCGGCTGCCCGGCCCGCGGCGTCGTCGAGCACCTTGAGGTTCCCGGCGAGGGAGCCGGGGCGGCCGGAGCTCTGGAGCAGGGCGGTGCGCATGCGGGGTCCTTGCAGGGGCTCAACGGGTTGGGGGCCAGATAGACGGTACGGGGGGTGGGCTCGGCGGTACAAGGAGCAGCCGTTGCGCGCTGACAGGCGAATCGTTGCGTGAAGCGGGGGCGAGGCGACGATTCGTTGTTTCGCCCCCGCCGCCCCATCCCGCCCCATCCCGTTCCTGGGGGCTGCGCCCCCAGACCCCCGCTTCGGCCCTGAAGGGGCCTCGTCCTCAAACGCCGGACGGGCTGAGAGTCAGGCCGAACCTCGTCAGGACCGCCGCATGGTCCGAGGGCCAGTCATTGCCGGCCACCTCGGGCCACACCCGCACCACGCCCCTCACCACCACCCGGGAATCCAGCACCCGCAGACCCCGTCCGTTGTGCAGCACGAAGTCGATCCGGTCCTGCGGCTCGGGCCGCCCGCTCCCGTCCTCGTGCTCGACGTGGATCGGCGACCAGGTGTGACCGGGATCCCGGACCGCGTCCGGGTGTGCCTCCCGGTACGAGTCCCGCAGCCCCGCCTCCTCCGCCGCCTTCGTCACCGGCCACTGGACCCCCGGCCAGTCCAGATGCGAGGGCGTGTTGAAGTCGCCGACGAGCACGACGGGCGTGGAGTCGTCGGCGGCGGAGTCACTGATCCGGCGCAGGATCTCCCGCATCCGCTCCAGCCGCGCGCTTTCCCGGGCGACCAGCTCGGCCGCCTCAAGCCCGTCGAAGTGGGAGTCGTAGGGCCCGTACGGCGCGCAGTCGAGGTGGGCGCTCCAGACGTCGACCTCCAGCCCTCCGTCCAGCCGGATCCGTACCCCGGTCGCCCCGTAGAAGCCGACGTCCGGGTCACCGAGGCGGGCGGTGATCGGGTACCGGCTGATGACGCCGAGGTTCGGGCCCGCCCGGTGGTGGTGCCAGCCGAGGGCGTCGGCCAGTTCCTGGGCGGAGGTGCCGTGCGTCTCCTGGAGGCCTACGACGTCGGCGCCCGTCTCGGCGATCACCTTGAGCTGCTTCTCGCGGTGGTCGACGACCTGCGTGCCGCCGAGCCAGAGGTTCCAGCTCATCACCCGGAGTTCAGGGGTGACCATGGCGTCGAGCAGCGCCACAGTGACCCCGGCCAGGCTGGTCAGTACCGTCCGGCCGGGCGCCGTCTCGATCGGCGCGAGTGAGGGAACGGCGAGCACCGCGCAGCCCGCCGCCTCGGCCGAGGTGACGCCGGTCTGGGTGTCCTCGACGGCCACGCAGGCGGCCGGGTCGACGCCCAGGGCGCGGCAGGCGGCGAGGTAGGGGTCGGGCGCGGGCTTGGTGTGTTCGGTGTCGTCGGCGGTGACGGAGACCGCGAAGCGGGCCGCGCCGAGTGCTTCGAGCACGGAGTCGGCGACGGCCCGGGGGGAGGCGGTCACCAGGGCGGTGGGTATGCCGGCCCCGGCGAGCGCGTCGAGCAGGTCGAGGGCGCCGGGGCGGGGCACGATGCCGGTGCGCACGCGGGCCGCGAACTCCCGGTGCAGTTCGGTGGCGAGGCGGCCGGTCTCCGCTCCCGTCGCGGCGGCCAGCCAGTCGGCGGTGTGCTCGACGGGCCGGCCGAGCACATCGGGCTGGTCCGCCTCGGTCAGCGGTCTCCCGGCGATCTGTTCCACCGCCTCCCACCACAGCCGCTCGGTGTCGACGAGCGTGCCGTCCATGTCGAACAGGACTGCCTGGAGCGGGAGTTGGGGCACGCCAGGAGTGTCGGAGGTTAGGGGGGTGTGGGGGGTCACGATTCTCTCTCTCGTAAACTCTCATTCATCACGGGCGGTTCGCGCGCTCGGCCACCAGCACCGGCCGCTCCGGCAGCGACACCTGTACGGCGGCTCCGGCGCCCAGCGTGGCGGCCTCGTGCGCGGGCACGTCGGCCTTCACCTCGGTGCCGTCCCCGAGCCGTATGGTGATCCGGGTGACCGCGCCGAGGAACGCCGTGGCGACGACGCGTGCGTCGCCCGCCGGGTCGGCGCCGACCCGGACCGCCTCGGGCCGGACCAGTACGTCGACCTCGACGGTGTCCGGCGCCTCGCCGTCGACGGGGAGCCGCTGCCCGAGCACCTCGACCGTGCCGGCGGCCAGCCGCCCCGGAATCCGGCTCATCGTGCCGACGAACTCGGCGACGAAGGCGGTGGCGGGCCGACCGTACAACTCGGCGGGGGCGGCGCACTGTTCGAGTCGCCCGGAGTGCATCACGGCGACCCGGTCGGCCATGGACAGGGCCTCCTCCTGATCGTGCGTCACGAACAGGGTGGTGATGCCGAGTTCCTGCTGCAGGCGGCGGATCTCCTCACGCAGGTTCAGCCGTACCTTGGCGTCCAGCGCCGACAGCGGCTCGTCGAGGAGCAGTACCCGTGGGCGCAGGGCCAGGGCACGGGCCAGTGCGACGCGCTGCTGCTGGCCGCCGGAGAGCTGGTGCGGGAACCGCTCGCCCTTGTCGGCGAGGCCCACGAGGTCGAGCAACTCGGCCGCACGAGCGCGCCGTTCGGACATACGGACCTTGCGCATCCGCAGTCCGAAGGCCACGTTGTCGAGTGCGCTGAGGTGCGGGAAGAGGCTGTACGACTGGAAGACCATCCCGGCGTCCCGGCGGTGGGCCGGGACCCGGGTGACATCCTCCCCGTCGACCAACACCTCGCCGGAGTCGGGGTGTTCGAACCCGGCGAGCATGCGCAGCGCGGTGGTCTTGCCGCAGCCGGAGGGGCCGAGCAGCGCGAGCAGTTCGCCCGGCCGTACGGCGAGGTCGAGTCCGTCGAGGGCGACGGTCGGGCCGAACTCCCGGCGCAGGCCACGGAATTCGACGGTGGCGGCCTTGTCGAGCGTCATGTGGTTCATCCCTTGGCGGCGGCGGTTCGGGTACGCCCGCCGAGCCCGGCGAGCGCGAGGAGGAGGGCCCAGGTGACGAACAGGCTGAGCACGGAGACGGCGACGGACAGCTGGGCCTGCGAGCCGCCGACGCTGTAGATCCACACGGCGAACGGCTGGAAGCCGAGCAACTGGGCCACGGTGAACTCGCCCAATACCAGGGCCAGGGTGAGGAAGGAGGCGTTGAGCAGGGCCCCGCGCAGGTTGGGCAGCACCGCCGTCAGCAGCGCCTGTGCCGGGCTCGCACCACAACTGCGGGCGGCCTCCACCAACGTGCGGATGTCGATCGCGCGCAGCCCGGCGTCCAGTGCCCGGTAGACGAAGGGCAGCGCCATCACGACGTAGGCGAGGACGAGGACGACGGGGAAGTCGGGGTTCTGGATGGCGACGAAGGTCTGGAACAGGGGCGTACGGGAGAGGTGTTCGGGCCCCCACTTGAGGACGGTCGAGATCCCGGCGACGAACGCGATCGGCGGAACCACCAGGGGCAGCGAGCAGATCACCTCGACGACCGGCCGCAGCCGGGGTGCGCCGAGCCGCAGGGCGACCATCGCGGGCACCATCAGCAGCAGGACCACGGCGATGGTGGCGGCGGCGAGTTCCAGGGACAGAGTCAGGCCGGGGAGGAAGCCGTCGGCGCCGACGATCTGGCTGTACGCGTCGAAGGTGACGCCCTCGCCCGGCACGTCGACCGTGAAGATCACGGAGGCGGCGAGCGGGACGAGGAAGTAGACCGCGGCGCCGGTGAGAACCACCCCGCGCCACAGGTTCAGGCGAGCCATCGCGCGCTCCTCCGTTGCAGGGGCAGGTACACGGCCATGACGAGGCCCGCGATCAGGACCATGTCGAGGCTGAGGGCGAGCGCCACGTTCTCCTGGCCCACCAGCACGTTGCCGGAGATGGCGTCGGCGATCTGGAGGGTGACCAGCGGGATCGAACTGCCCACCATGGCGGCGGCGGTGGCGTACGCGGCGAAGGCACTCCCGAAGAGGAGTACGAACCCGCCGAGCAGTGAGGGCAGCAGCACGGGCAGACCGACGTGCTGCCAGTACTGGACGTTGGTGGCCCCGTTGTTCCGCGCGGCCTCGCGCCACTGGGACCGCAGGCCGTCGAGCGCGGGCGTGATCGTGAGGACCATCAGCGGAATCAGGAAGTAGAGGTAGACGATCACCAGTCCCCAGAAGCTGTAGAGGCTCCAGCCCTTGTCCGTCAGCCCCAAGTGCCGTGTCAGGACGCCTGAGTTGCCGAGGGTGGCGACGAAGGCGAAGGCCAGCGGCACCCCACCGAAGTTGGCGAGGACCCCGGAGGCGGTGAGCACCGCCTCGCGCAGGGCCCGGAACCGGGAGGTCACCACGGCCTGGGCGAGCAGCAGTCCGAGGACGGTCGCGATGAGCGCCGACACGGCGGACAGCTTGACGCTGCCGATCAGGGCGGTGAGATACGCGCCCTGGAGGGAGTCGGTCAGATTGGTCGTGGTGTACGAAGTGGCGCCGGTGGCCTGGTTCTTGACGGTGAAGGCGCCGTTCAGCATGGCCAGGGCGGGCACCCCGAAGGCGACCGCCACGAAGGCGAGCAGCGGCAGTACGGCGAGCCAGCCGGGGGCGCGACGCCGCCGCTTCAGGGAAGCGGCGGGCGCCACGTCGACCCGCGTGAGGGTGGCGGTCATCCGGAGACGGCCTTGCCCCAGCCCTCGGCCAGCACGGACTTGGCCTTGGCCTGCTGGGGCTCGGTCGGGAAGGACGGCGTACCGGAGACCTTGGGCAGCTTGGCCGCGGCGGCCTTGTCGAGGGTGCCGGCCTTCTCCATGGCGGTCATCAGGGCCGGCCGGGCGTATCCCTTGAGCCAGAGGTTCTGTCCCTCGACGCTGTAGAGGTACTCCTGCCACAGCCGGGCGGCGGCCGGGTGCGGGGCGTCCTTGTTGACGGCCTGTGAGTAGAACTGGGAGAACTCGCCGTCACTGGGCACGGACACCGTCCAGTCGACGCCCTTGGACTTGAACTCGTCGGCGTACCCGGCGTTGAGGTAGTCCCAGTCGATGCTGATGGGCGTCTCGCCCTTCTCGACGGTGGCCGGGGTCGACTCGACGGGCGTGTAGTTGCCGTTCTTCTTCAGCTTGGCGAAGAAGTCGAGGCCGGGCTGGATGTCGTCGAAGGAGCCGCCGCTGGCCAGCGAGGCCGCGTAGACGCCGGCGAAGGCCGAGCCGGACTTGGTGGGATTGCCGTTGAGGGCGACCTGCCCCTTGTACTGGGGCTTCAGCAGATCGGCGAAGGAGGTGGGACAGGTCTTCACGCGCTTGGCGTCGCACCCGATGGAGATGTAGCCGCCGTAGTCGTTGAACCAGCGTCCCTCCGGGTCCTTCTGACCCTCGGGTATGTCGGCGAAGGAGGCGACCTTGTAGGGCGCGAGGAGCCCCTGCTGGGCGGCGCTCAGCGCGAAGGAACTGCCCAGGTCGAGAACATCGGGTGCCCGGTCCTGCCCCTTGCGGGACGTGACGGCGTTGATCTCGTCCTGACTCGCCCCGTCGGGGTTCTCGACCTCGATCTTGATGCCGTACTTCTTCTGGAAACCGTCGATCAGAGCACCGTAGTTGGCCCAGTCGCGGGGCAGCGCGATGGCGTGCAGCGTGCCCTCCTTCTTGGCGGCGGCGACCAGTTTGGCCATGCCGCCGAAGTCGGCGGCGGAGGTCGCGGTGGCCGCGCTCTTGCCGTTCGCGGTGGTCGACGTGTCGTCGGGGGCCGCGCCGCAGGCGCTCAGGGCGAGCGCGGCGACGACGGCGAGGGCGCCGCCACGGACGGCTGTTCTCGGCAGGGTCACTGTCACGGTCTCTCCAGGGGTACGCACGAGGGTTGAGGTGGTGCGGAGAACTTGTCTGAACAAGTTGACTTCAGTACGCCTTCCGGTGGTATCGCCCTCGTGAACACTGGCGAAACCCTGGCCACCGATTTCCTGCACAATCTCGCCGCCCGTGGACGGGCCGTGGATGTCGATTAGGCTGGTCACCCTGTGCACAGCCACGAACCCAGAGGGGAAGCATGACGGCGCGACACGAGGAGATCGCCGACGAGCTGCGCCGGGCGATCGACCGCGAGCAGTACACGGTCGGCAGCCGTCTGCCTCCGGAGACAGAGCTCGCCGCCCACCACGGCGTGGCCCGCGGCACGATCCGCCAGGCGGTGGCCGCCCTGACGGCCGAGGGCCTCATCGGTTCCCGCCAGGGCGCCCGGCGGGTGGTCCTGGCCAGCCGCCGCAGCCAGACCTTCGAGGAACTGCGCAGCTTCGCCCAGTGGGCCCGCGCGATGGGCCGGGAGGCGACGGGCCAGGTGGTGCACCAGGAGTACCGCCGGGCGACGACGGAGGACGCGATCCGCCTCCAACTCCGCGAGAAGACAAAGGTGTTGCACGTCCTGCGGGTACGCGGCCTGGACGGCGAACCGGTCCTTCTGGAGCGTACGGTCTACGCCGACTGGATCGCCCCGTCCGTGGAACTCATCGAACCGGACTGCCCCTCGGTCACCCAACGCCTCTTCGAGGACACGGGTCTGGTCTTCGCATATGGCGAACACGTCATCGACGCGGTGGCGGCCGGCGCCCAGGACGCCGAACTCCTGGACATCCGCCGCACGAGCCCCCTCCTCCGCGTCCGCCGCGTGACGACGACAAGGGAGGGCCGCCCGGTCGAATGGTCCGACGACCGCTACCGCGGCGACGCGGTGAGCTTCAGCGTCCACAACTCCATCGAAAACAACGCCCTGGCAAGAAAGCCAGCAGAGTAGGCCCAGTTGGTAACAGGCGCCGCGGCAGTCCCGGGTAGGGGCGCGGGGAACTGCGCGACAAGCCACAACGAACCCGCACCCGCGCACGAACCGGTCAGAAAGGCCCCTACGCGGGCGACCCCGAAGAAAACCTCCGCAACAACGGCGACAGCACCAGCACGGACTTCGTCCGCTCCACGAACGGCTCCCCGGCGATCCGCTCAAGCACCCGCTCGAAGTGCCGCATGTCGGAAGCGAAAACCTGAACCACCGCATCCGCCTCCCCGGTCACGGTGGACGCGGCCACCACCTCCTGGTACCGCTCAAGACCCCGCCGAATCGTCTCCGGCGAGGTGTTGCGCCGGCAGTAGATCTCGACGAACCCCTCCGTCTCCCACCCCAGCGCCGCCGGATCCACCCGCACGGTGAACCCGGTGATCGCCCCGCTCGCCCGCAACCGGTCCACGCGCCGCTTCACCGCCGGCGCGGACAGCCCGACCGACTGCCCGATGTCCGCGTAGGAGCGGCGCGCGTCCTCGGCGAGGGCACGCACGATCCGTTCGTCGAGATCGTTCAGCACGTCGTGTCAGCTCCAGCTGGCGTGGAGCGGCTTGCCCTCCGCGTACCCGGCGGCGCTCTGGATGCCCACGATGGCCTTCCGGGCGAACTCCTCGAGGGAGTTGGCACCGGCATAGGTGCAGGAGGAGCGGACACCGGCGATGATCGAGTCGATCAGGTCCTCGACGCCCGGACGGGCCGGGTCGAGGAACATCCGGGACGTCGAGATGCCCTCCTCGAACAGCGACTTGCGGGCCCGGTCGTACGCCGACTCCTCCGACGTACGGTTGCGTACCGCACGCGCCGACGCCATGCCGAACGACTCCTTGTAGAGGTGCCCGGCGGCGTCCTGCTGCAGGTCGCCCGGGGACTCGTACGTCCCCGCGAACCAGGAGCCGACCATCACGTTGGACGCACCGGCGGCCAGCGCCATCGCGACGTCGCGGGGGTGACGTACCCCGCCGTCCGCCCACACGTGCTTGCCGTACTTCTTCGCCTCGGCCGCGCACTCCAGGACCGCCGAGAACTGCGGCCGGCCCACGCCCGTCATCATGCGGGTCGTGCACATGGCGCCCGGTCCGACGCCGACCTTGATGATGTCGGCGCCCGCCTCGATCAGGTCCTTGACGCCCTCGGCGGCCACGATGTTGCCCGCGACGATCGGGACGTGCGGGTCGAGGTCGCGGACCAGCTTGACGGCGCTGAGCATCGACTCCTGATGACCGTGCGCGGTGTCGATGACGAGCGTGTCCACGCCCGCGTCGAGCAGTTGCTGCGCCTTTCCGGCCACATCGCCGTTGATGCCTACAGCGGCGGCGATCCGCAGCCGCCCGTTCACATCCGTGGCCGGCGTGTAGAGGGTGGCACGCAGGGCGCCCTTGCGGGTGAGAATGCCGGCGAGCCTGCCGTCGGCGGCGACGGCGGGCGCGTACCGGCGGTTGGCGCCGTCGAGGCGGTTGAAGGCCTCACCCGGGTCGATACCGGCGTCGAGGAGCAGCAGATCCTTCGACATGACCTCGGAGAGCTGGGTGAAGCGGTCCACACCGGACAGGTCGGCGTCGGTGACCACACCGACCGGCCGCTGCTCCGCGTCGACGACCACGCCCGCGTTGTGCGCCCGCTTGGGCAGCAGGGCGAGAGCGTCGGCGACGGTCTGGTGGGGGGCGAGCACGATCGGCGTGTCGAGCACGAGGTGACGGCTCTTGACCCAGGAGACGACGTCGGTGACGACCTCGATCGGGATGTCCTGCGGGATGACGACCAGCCCGCCGCGCCGCGCGACCGTCTCGGCCATCCGGCGGCCCGCGATGGCGGTCATGTTGGCGACGACCAGCGGGATCGTCGTACCCGTGCCGTCGGGGGAGCTGAGGTCCACGGCCTGCCGGGATCCCACGGCGGAACGGCTCGGGACCATGAAGACGTCGTCGTACGTCAGGTCGTACGGAGGCTGGATGTCATTGAGGAAACGCACGTGCTGCACATCCCGGTCGATCAGAGGTGGCCCCCGGACAGGACAGCCAGGGGGAAGAGCACGTACCTCATTGTCCCATGCCGGTGACCTGAAACCGCCTGGTCGGATCGTCCAGACGAATCGCGGGGCGGCTCGTGGCATCCTCCGACGGACCACCGGCCGGGGAGTTCAGGCGAGCACCATCACCACCGCCAGCCCCGTTTCCGTCTCCCGCCAGCTGGCGGCGGCGTCGGCGAAGATCTCCTGGAGGGTGTTCCACTCCTCCGGCCGGGCCGCGGCGTACGCCTGCCAGTTCCGGACGAGGAGGAGCCGGCCCCGGCTCGCGGGCCACCACTCCAGGTCGCCGAGGCAGTCCGCCAGGGCGTCCCAGTTCGCGCCGAACCGGTCCGGGAACCGCATCACGGTGGCGCAGGCCGTCATCAGCCCGGTCTTGTCCGAGACGCCGGTGAGATCGAGGTCGGCGGCCTCCCAGCCGGCCGTGCGGGCGTCTTCGAGTGCGCGCTGGGCCGGCAGGGCGGCCGGCCAGGACAGGACACCGGCGGGCGCAGTGCCCGCGAACACCGGGGCGAGCGGGTGGTCGGTCATCTCAGTACCGCCGTGCCGAGTGGTGAAGGGTCGAAGTGATCACCGCTGTAGTAGATCCCACCGGCCGCCCCATGACAACGAGGACCCGGGCCACAGCCTTCCGACAGGACATGTCGATCGGCGGGTCGTTCAATGAAGATGACCGGCCAGTCGTTGGCGGGAGCCGCGCATGTCATCGTCGACAGCAACGCCAGTACCAGCACCCGGGGAACGTGAGAACCCGCGCGGGAGACTGCGCCGGCTGGGCGAGTGGTGTGCCCGGCACTTCGTGATCGTCATCGTGGCCTGGCTGATCGCGCTCGCCGCGCTCCAGGTGCTGGGCCGTTCCTTCGGCGGCGAGTACTCCGACAACTTCTCCCTGCCCGGCGTCCAGTCGCAGCAGGGCCTCGACGTACTCAAGAAGCACGATCCGGCGGCCGGGGGCTACGGCAGCCAGATCGTGCTGCGGGACTCGGCGAAGCCCCTGACCTCCGTGTCCGCACAGATGTCCCAGACCGTCGCCGACCTGCAGAAACTCCCGCATGTCCTGTCCGTCCAGAACCCGCTGCCACCGCCCGGCTCCCAGCCCGCCGGCAAACAGGCCGTCGGTCCGCTCTCCGGCGACGCGAAGACCGGCTACGTCACCGTCCGCTTCGACGTCCAGCCGTCCACCCTCGACGACGGCTACCTCGACGGCGTCGACAACTCGGT
Organism: Streptomyces sp. B21-083; assembly: GCF_036898825.1. Classification (GTDB taxonomy): domain Bacteria; phylum Actinomycetota; class Actinomycetes; order Streptomycetales; family Streptomycetaceae; genus Streptomyces. The sequence continues at coordinate 1,639,870 of NZ_JARUND010000002.1, forward strand.
GAAACCGCTGCGGGCGGCCGGTGTGCAGGTCGAGTACGGCGGACCGCTGGGCGAGCTGGCCCGGCCCGTCGCCGACGACCGGGTCAGTGAGCTGATCGGGTTCGCGGTGGCCGTAGTCGTCCTGCTGGTCGGCTTCGGCAGTGTGCTAGCCGCCGGCATCCCCCTGCTGACCGCGCTGATCAGCGTGATCGGCGGTCTGGCCTGCCTGGGGCTGCTCGCGGCGGCGTTCACCTTCGCCACCGTCTCCCCCACGCTGGCCACGATGATCGGCCTGGGCGTGGGCATCGACTACGCGCTGTTCCTGATCACCCGGCACCGGCAGAACCTCATGGACGGCGACGATCCGGTACGGGCGGCCGGCCGTGCCACCGCCACCAGCGGGCGGGCCGTCCTGGTCTCCGGGTGCACGGTGATCGTCGCGCTCGCCGGGCTGTCCGTCTCCGGGGTCGGCTTCATCGGCAAACTGGGCGTGGCCGCCGCCGTGACGGTGGTCTCCGCGGTCGTGGGCGCTCTCACCCTGGTGCCGGCGCTGCTGGGGCTCATCGGCCACCGTATCGACCGCTACCGGGTGCGCCGCCCGGTCGCCGAGGCCGCGGCCGATGCCGCCGAGGCCGAGGGACACGGCACCTGGCACCGCTACGCGCAGCGCGTCGAGCGGCGCCCCTGGTGGTTCCTGGCCGGCGGGATCGTGGTCGTGCTGGTGCTGGCGATCCCGGTGCTGTCCATCCAGCTCGGCCACATCGGGGACGGCGCCGATCCGACGTCGTTCACCGACCGGCGGGCGTACGACATCATGGCGCAGTCGTTCGGGCCCGGCTCCAACGGCCCGCTGACCGTCGTCATCGACCAGACGAAGGTGCCCGCCGACCAGCGCTCCGCGCTCGCCTCGAAGGCGTCCAAGGCGCTGACGGACGTACCGGGCGCCGCCACCGTAACCCCCCTCACCGCGACGAAGGACGGGGACGTACTGGTCGGCACGGTCTACTCCAAGGCGGCACCACAGAGCGAAACGACCACCGACCTGACGAACCGCCTCGTCGACGACACCCTGCCCGGGGCCGTCTCCGGCACGGCGGCGCACGGTTATGTGACCGGCACGACGGCCGCCCAGGTCGACTTCCGTGACATCGTCGCGAGCCGCCTCCCACTGATCATCGGCGTGGTCGTCGCCCTCGCCTTCCTGATCATCCTGGCCGTGTTCCGGGGCCTGCTGGTGGCGCTGAAGGCGGCCGTGCTCAACGTCCTGTCGATCGCGGCCTCGTACGGCGTCGTCGTGGCCGTCTTCCAGTGGGGCTGGGGTGGGCCCGCGCTGGGGGTGACGGGCAAGGTGCCCATCGAGAGTTACGTGCCGATGATGATGTTCGCGATCATCTTCGGGCTCAGCATGGACTACGAGATCTTCCTGCTCTCCCGTGTCCACGAGGCCTGGCTGCGCACCGGCGACGCGCGGGCGTCCGTGGCCCATGCCCTGGAGATCACCGCGCGGGTGATCACCTGCGCGGCCCTGATCATGGTGAGCGTCTTCGCCGCGTTCGTCGTGAGCGACAACGTGGTGGTGAAGATGCTCGGCCTGGGCCTGGCCGTGAGTGTGCTCATCGACGCGACGGTCGTACGGCTGCTGCTGGTGCCGGCGGTCATGACGCTGCTGGGCGCCCACGCCTGGTGGACACCCGGCTGGCTCGACCGGATACTGCCGCACGTCGACGCGGAGGGCGGAGGAGGCGAGGAGCACGACTGAGGACCGCGGAGTCCCCGTACGCGTCCCCCGGACAGAGCGTGAACGCAGCGATGCCCGGGCCCCGAAGGGTACCCGGGCACCGGCAGTCGTCAGATCCCGTCCGGGTCCGCCCTGTTGAGCGCCGGCTTCGGCGTCGGGCCCGCCGTCATCAGGTAGTCCGCCGCCGAGGTGTCCGTGACCAGGCTGGTGACCAGCCCGGACCGCAGCACGGCGTCGATCGCCGCGGCCTTGCGCTGTCCGCCGGCGATCGCGACGACCTCGGGAACCCGGCGGAGCTGGTCCGTCTTGACGGTGATGCACCGTTCGCCGAGGTCACGGCCGACCCGGCGTCCCTCGGTGTCGAAGAGGTGCGCGGACATCTCGGCGGCGACACCCAGGGACGCGTAGTGGCTGCGTTCCTCGTCGCTGAGCATGTCGTGCACCGTCGAGATACCGGCCTCCCAGGAGCCGATGGAGACGCAGGCGACCGTGACCTTGTCGAAGTACTCGAAGGCCCGCGCGATCCCGGTCTGGTTGCGCAGCGCCGCGGCGGTCGCCGCGTCGGGCAGCAGCATCGGGGCGTAGATCGGGTGGGCGTCGCCGCCGGACACCTGCGCCGCGCGGCGGACCGCCTCGACGGAGCCGCGCTCGGCGGTTCCGGCGTCGTACACACCCGTCAACTGGACCACCGTGCAGGGCGGCAGCCGGTCGAGGGCCGCCGCCATGTGGATGGTGGACCGGCCCCAGGCGAGGCCCAGCACATCGCCTTCGTTCACCAGTTCGCCGAGCAGATCGGCGGCCACCTCACCGAGGTTCTCGGGATCGGGCGACTCCTCCGCATCGGCCGGGGACTCGACCACGACCGCGTGCCTGAGGCCGTACCGGGCACGCAGCGCGTCCGAGCGCTCGGCGTCCAGTTCGGCCGGGACACGGATCTCGATCCGCACCAGATCCCGTTCGAGAGCGGTCTCCAGGACCCGGGCCACCTTGAAGCGGCTCACGCCGAACTCCTCGGCGATCTGGATCTTGGACTTGCCCTCAAGGTAGAAACGGCGGGCCATGGCCGCCGCCTGCACCAGCTCAGCGGGTCCCATCCGCATGGCTGACCGGCCCGCCGACATACCCGACACGACGATCTCCTCACTGCTCTTCACTTCGCTGCTTTTCACATCGCTGCTGTTCACATTCTGGATTCGCCGTTCATCCTGTCAGATCCCGAGTGCTTGATCTGCCCAGAAGTACGTCGTTCACGTTCCCTTGGCTCAGTGGCCGCACGCCCAGGACGCACCAGCGGTCGCCGTCCGCGCCTGGGTGCGCAGTGCACGTACCGCCTCGGCCGGGTCCGCGGCGCCGTAGACCGCCGATCCCGCGACGAAGACATCGGCGCCGGCCTCGGCGCAGCGCTCGATGGTGGAGGCGGCGACGCCCCCGTCGACCTGGAGCCACAGCTCAAGGCCGTGCTTGCTGATCAGCTCGCGGGTGCGGCGAATCTTGGGGAGCATGATGTCGAGAAACGCCTGGCCGCCGAAACCCGGCTCGACCGTCATGATCAGCAACATGTCGAGTTCGGGCAGCAGGTCCTCGTACGGCTCGATCGGGGTCGCGGGCTTGAGGGCCATGGCGGCCCGGGCGCCCTTCGCCCGGATCTCGCGGGCGAGCCGCACCGGAGCGGCGGCGGCCTCGACGTGGAAGGTGACGGAACCCGCCCCCGCTTCCACGTACTGCGGTGCCCATCGATCGGGGTCCTCGATCATCAGGTGGCAGTCCAGCGGGGTGTCCGTCGCCCGCGCGAGGGACTCTACGACCGGCACACCGAGCGTGAGGTTCGGTACGAAATGGTTGTCCATCACATCGACGTGAAGCCAGTCGGCCCCTTCGACCGCCTTCGCCTCCTCGGCGAGTCGGGCGAAGTCGGCGGACAGGATACTGGGGTTGATCTGCGCGGCCATGCCCCCAGACTGCCATGCCCGCCGGGGGTTGTGCGGGCGGGTCCGTTGTGGCATGGGTGGTGTGCGGTCCGCGGGACGTCTTTGGCTGGTCGCGCCCACGCGGCGGAGCCGCAAATGTCACAGCCTCGCTCCCCTGGGTGGGACCGGGCGAAGTCGGTGTGAACGGGAACCGTGGGATCGCGTATCTCGCGTGCGGTCGGCGGGCCAAGTGGCTGGTGCTGGCCCTGTGGCTGGTGCTGCTCGTGCTGGTCGGGCCCTTCGCCCAGAAGCTCACCGACGCGCAGGACAACGACGCCGCCTCCTGGCTGCCGGGGTCCGCCGAATCCACCCAGGTCTTCCACCTCTCCGAGGACTTCAGGCCCGAGCAGATCCCCGCGATCGTCGTCTACGCGCGCGGGAGCGGCCTCACGGCGGCGGACCGGGCCCACATCACCGAGGCCGCAGGGCAGTTGAAGCAGCTGCGGGACCACGGCATCCGGGGGGCGGAGAGCCGGGGCCCGGTGTTCGACCGCGCGACCGATCCACGGGCCGCGCAGATCCTCGTACCCATCACGATGGACGAGAAGGGCTGGGAGCGGATCGCGCCCGCCGTCGACTCCATCAGGGCCGCCGCCGGCACCGGTGCGGCCGGGATGGCCGTGCACATCACGGGCCCCGGCGGTACGTCGGCGGACTTCTCCAAGGCGTTCGAAGGCATCGACTCCACGCTGCTGGTCTCGGCGATGGGCGTCGTCATCGTGATGCTGTTGCTCACCTATCGCAGCCCCACCCTGATCCTTGTCCCCCTGCTGGGCGTGGTCGCGGCCCTGTTCACCGCGCAGGCGCTGATCTACTTCCTCGCCCAGCACGCGGGCCTGACGGTGAACGGCCAGAGCGCGGGCATTCTCACCGTGCTGGTGTTCGGCGCGGGGACGGACTACGCCCTCCTCCTGGTCGCCCGCTACCGGGAGGAGCTGCGCCGGCACGAGGACCGTCACGAGGCGATGGCGCTCGCCCTGCACCGCGCGGGCCCCGCCGTCCTCGCGTCTCGCCACCGCGCCCGTGGGCTGACCGTCTGCACGTCAGAACGACTGCCCCTGACAGCCGATTGAGCCCTCACGGCGTACACCGGCGACCGGCGGTCACCCGGTCCGGCGGATGAGGGCCAGATACATGGCGTCGGTCCCGTGCAGATGCGGCCACAGCTGTACGTCGGGACCGTCGCCGAGGTCGGTCACGCCCTCGAACAGCGGCCGGGCGTCGACGAGTTCGGCGTGCGGGTGCTGCTTGAGCACGTCGTCGACGACGGCCCAGGTCTCGGCGAGGTGCGGCGAGCAGGTGGCGTAGCCGACGATTCCGCCGACCCGGACCGACTCCAGGGCGGTGGTCAGCAGCGCTCGCTGGAGCGGCGCGAAACCCTCCAGATCCTCCGGGCGTCGCCGCCAGCGCGCCTCGGGACGCCTGCGGAGCGCCCCGAGCCCCGTGCACGGCACGTCCATCAGCACCCTGTCGAAACTGCCCGCTCGCCATGGCGGCCGGGTCCCGTCCCCGACGACGACCTGGTACGGGCCGGGATTGCCGGCCAGCGCCTTCGCGACCAGCCCGGCCCGGTGCGGCTGCTTCTCGGAGGCGAGCAGCGACGCACCCCGCTGCGCGGCGAGAGCGGCGAGCAGCGCGGCCTTGCCGCCGGGCCCGGCACACCCGTCGAGCCAGGCCTTGTCGGGCCCGTCGACCGGAGCGTTGGCCAGGGCGAGTGCGACGAGCTGACTGCCCTCGTCCTGCACGCCCGCGCGCCCCTCCCGTACAGCCTCGATGGCCCCGGGTTCCCCGCCTTCGGCCAGGCGTACGGCGTACGGCGACCAGCGCCCCGGTACCGCGGCCTCCTCGTGGAGCAGCTCCTCGGTGGTGCCCCGCCCGGGCCGGGCGACCAGGGTGACCTCGGGCCGCTCGTTGTCGGCGGCGAGCAGTTCCTCGATGCCGGCGCGCCCACCCCCCAGCGAGTCCCACAGCGCGGAGACGACCCATCGGGGATGTGAGTGCACGACGGCGAGATGGTCCTCGGGATCGTCGTCGTAGGACGGCGCGACCCGCTCGACCCAGGCGTCCAGATCGTGCTGGGCGACCTTGCGCAGCACGGCGTTCACGAACTTGGCCCGTCCGTCGCCGAGTACGACCCGGGCCAGTTCGACGGAGGCGGACACGGCGGCGTGCGTCGGGATGCGTGTCCCGAGCAGCTGGTGCACGCCGAGGCTCAGCACATCGAGCACCGGCGGATCGACCTCGCGCAGCGGCCGGTCGACACACGCGCTGATGACGGCGTCGTAGGTCCCCTGCCGCCGCAGCGTCCCGTACACCAGCTCGGTCGCGAGAGCCGCGTCCCGCCCGTCGAAGTCCCCCTTCGCGCGGGCCGCACGAAGAAGCGGCGGCAGCACCAGATTGGCGTACGCGTCCCGCTCGTCCACGGCTCGCAGCGCCTCGAAGGCGAGGATGCGGACGGGGTCCTTCTGGGGCCGACGGTAGGGCTTGCCGGGCTTGTGGGGCCGACGAGGCTGCTCGCTCACGAAAAAGGTGCTCCGGATATGGGAAAAGGGGTGCGGTTTCCAGCGTACGTCGTGTCCGGCCGGCCCGAATCTCCCGGTGCCGCTACGGGCGCGGGCCGGGAGAGCGCTCAGGCCCCGAGCACCTCGCCGTCGGCGATCCGCACGCCTCGCGCCCAGTCGGCGGCGCGCATCGGCTTCTTCCCCTGCGCCTGCACCCACAGCAGCTCGACGGCGTACGACCCGGTGCCCACGTACACGTTGTTCTTGCCGACGGAGAGCATTCCGGGAGCGAGATCGGTGCGCTCGGGCACGGGCGTGACATGGATGAGCTTGAGCCGCTCGCCCCGGAACACGGTCCAGGCACCGGGTGCTGGAGTGCACCCGCGTACGACGCGGTCGGCCCGCAGGGCGGGTACGGACCAGTCGACGTGGGCGTCCTCGACGCTGATCTTCGGCGCGAGGGTGACACCGTCGGCGGGCTGCGGTACGGCCTTCAGGGTGCCGTCCTCGATACCGTCCATGGTCGCGGCCAGCAGCCCGGAGCCGGCGAAGGCGAGCCGCGTCAGCAGGTCGCCGCTGGTGTCGGTGGGCCGGACCGTCTCGGTCACCGTGCCGTAGACGGGGCCGGAGTCGAGTCCCTCCTCGATGAGGAAGGTGGAGGCACCGGTGATCTCGTCGCCGGCCATGACGGAGTGCTGCACTGGCGCGGCGCCACGCCAGGCGGGCAACAGCGAGAAGTGCAGGTTGACCCAGCCATGGGCCGGGATGTCGAGCGCGACGCGGGGCAGCAGGGCCCCGTACGCGACGACGGGACAGCAGTCGGGCCCGATCTCCCGGAGCCTCGCGAGGAAGTCCTCGTCCCTGGGCCTGGCGGGCTTCAGCACCTCGATCCCGGCCTCCTCGGCCCGCTGGGCCACGGGACTGGCGACCAGCCTGCGTCCCCGTCCGGCGGGCGCGTCGGGCCGCGTGACGACGGCGACCACTTCATGCCGTCCCGACCCGATCAGGGCATCCAGAGCGGGAACGGCGACCTCAGGGGTACCAGCGAAGACAAGCCTCATGGGTGGGCGTGGGCCTCTCGGACGGGATTCTGCGGGCAGCGCACCAGTCTATGACCGCACCCCCAGGGGGGCGTACGCATATGCCCCTACGCCCCCGCACCGTGACCACTCACGCAAAATCGCGTTGGTCAAGAAAGAGTTGACCACAAGGGTTGACCACAACGAGCCGCACATCGCGCGGCCCGATCCTTTCAACGCCGGTTCGAGAGGCTTGTTCATGGCCGACCACGCAACCCACGACGCCCAGGCTCGGGCCAGCCTGCACTTGCTGGTGCGGGACATCGAGCGGGTCCGCCGGCAGGTGGACGCACTGCGCACCCTCACCGCCCAGTTGGGCAACGTCTACCGCCCGCGCCGCTCCGGCCCCTCCACGGGCTTCGTCGTCTACGGGCGGGCCCCCGCCCCGACCGTCCGCCTCGCCCAGGAACTGCGGGACAGCGTCGAAACGCTGGTCACGGCCGCCGTGGACTTCGACCGCTCACTCGGCTTCTCGTGGGACGCGGTGGGCTCGGCCCTCGGGGTGACCAAGCAGGCCGTCCACCGCCGTTACGGCGCCCGTCGCGCCGCCGCCCAGGCGGCGGCCGACGCCGAACGCGCCACGGAGACCGCGACGACCCGCACGGTGGGTGTCGGGACGGTCGGCGGTGTCGGCACCGTCATGCCCACCGTGCCGACGGTCCCCGCCGCCCGCTCGATGCCGACCCAGCCGACGGCAGGCAGCCCCACCCTCCGCGACGAAGTGAGGCCCACGGCCTTCCCCGGCCCGCGCAACGGCTGACCCGAACCACCGCCCACCCCGCCCTCTGCCCTCCCGGCGCACACCCGGGAGGGCAGAGGCATGCCCGCTCCCGTGCCAGCCTGGTCAGCCTCCCTCGCGAAACGGGCCCACCGTGCACCGACCCCCGCCGCACGAAAGCCAGAGACATACCCGCCCCCGCGCCCGTCCGGTCAGCCCCCACCACAAGACCCGCCCACCACCACATACCGACCACCGCCGCACGAAAGCCAGAGACATACCCGCCCCCGCGCCCGCCTGGTCAGCCCCCACCACAAGACCCGCCCACCACCACATGCCGACCACCGCCGCACACCTGGCAGCCGCCTGACGCCCGCACCGCCACCCGCCTCCGGTCCCGCCCGTACGCCGGTCCCGCCCCGCAGCCGAAGGCAACCCCCGCCCCGCCCTACCTACCCCGGCCGCCACCTCACACCGGCCCGCAGCCCCGCCCGCACGCCAGTCCCACCCCGCCGCCCAACCTCAACCCCCGCCCGGCCCCACCTGCCCCCGGCCCGCAGCCCCGCCCGCACGCCAGTCCCACCCCGTCACCCGACCTCAACCCCCGCCCGGCCCCACCTGCCCCCGGCCCCCACCTCACACCCGGGCCGGCCCTGCGCCCAGCCCCGCCCCCACCTCGCCAGATCCAGTCCCCCTGCGCCCATGCTCACCCGATGTCGGGCGGATCAATCCGCACCCACACGCTCTCCTCGCCGCCCCGTCCCGCCCGAGCCATCCGCGCGGCCTGGGCCGCCTTCAGTGCGGCGGCCAGCGCGGCTCCGCTGCCCGGCGGGACCCGGACCAACGCCCGCTCCCACTGCTCCCCGGGCGGCGGCGCCCCCGTCCGCCGGGGCCGCCCCGCCGCCGTGACCGGCAACGGCACCGGCCCCAACACCTCAGCGTCTCCAGGCAGTTCGGCCCCGGCGAGGAACCCGGCGACGGCCTCCGCGGTCCCGGCGACGGACGCCATCCGGGACACCGGCGGAAACCCCAGCTCGGCGCGCTCCGCGAGCTCCCGCACGGCATGCCCGACGGGATCCCACCGCACCAGCGCCTGCACCGGCCGCAGGGTGGGCTCGGCGACCACGACGACCGTCCCCCCTGGCGCCCCCTCCCCCCGCACGCCCTGCCCCCGGACCAGCGCCGCAGCAGCCATCCACCGCCGCAACGCGTCCTCCCCGGCCCGCAGATCGGGCCGCCCGAGCATGGCCCAGCCGTCCAGCAGCAGAGCAGCCGCGTATCCGCCCTCGGCGACAGGCTCGGCGCCTGGCGTGCTGACGACCAGCGCGGGCGCCCCCGGCACCGTGTCGAGCACATGCTCACGCCCGGACGTCCGCACCGGCACGGCCGGAAACGCCCGCCCCAGTTCCTCGGCGGTCCGCCGCGCGCCGACGACCTGCGCCCGCAGCCGGAATCCCCCGCACTCCGGACAGTGCCAGCCGGTCTCCTCCCGCCCGCACCACGCGCACCACGGCGCCCCGGCGTCCCGCGCCTCCAGCGGCCCGACGCAGTGCCGGCACCGAGCGGGTTCCCGGCACCGGGCGCAGGCCAGCCGCGGTACGTAGCCCCGCCGGGGCACCTGCACCAGCACCGGCCCGTGCTTCAGCCCCTCCCGCACCGCCTGCCAGGCGAGCGTCGGCAGCCGTGCCGCCCGGGCGGCCTCGTCTCGGGCGAAATCCCCGTCGCCCACCGTCCGGACGAGCGGGGCGGCTCCCCGCACCTGATCCCGCCCGGCGACCAGCGGCCGGGCCCAACCGCTCTCGACGAGCTGCGCGGCCTCCACCGTGCAGCTCCAACTCCCCAGCAGGAACGCGCACTTGTCCTGCGCCGCCCGCAGCAGCAGCACCTCACGGGCATGCGGCTGCGGGGCATGCGGCTCACTGTGGCTGTCGTCGCCGTCGTCCCAGAGCGCGACCAACCCCAGATCCCGGACGGGTGCGAACATGGCGGCCCGGGTCCCGACCACGGCCCGTACAGCGCCCCGCCGCACGGCGAGCCACTCCCGGTACCGCTTCTCGGGTCCGGCGTCAGCGGTGAGCACCGCGTGCCGCCCCTCCCCCAGCACAGACATCAGAGCGGCGTCGACACGCGCGACGGCCCGCCCGTCCGGCACGACCACGAGCGCCCCGCGCCCGGAGGCGAGCGTCGCTCCAACGGCCCGCGCAAGCTCCTCGCTCCACTCCGGCCCGGGCAGGGCGTTCCACACGGCACGCGGCGCACCCCCGGTGGCCAGCGCCTCAAGAAACGCGCCCCCTCGCTCGTACCGCCCCCAGGACCCGGCGTCCGGCGGCGCGGCCACCGGGAGAGCCGCCGGGGAGGCCGACTTCTCGGCGCGAGCGTTCCGCGGCGGTACGGCCAGTTGCAGTACGTCGGCGAGGCTCCCCGCGTACCGGTCGGCGACAGCCCGGGCCAATGACAGCAGTTCCTCGCTCAGCACGACCTCGGGCGACACGACCTGTGCCAGCGCGGCCAGCGGCCCGGCATAGTCGGATTCGGCGAGGCGCGCGACAAGGAACCCGTCGATGAGCCCCCCGCCCTCACGGCGCCCGTCCCGCACCCGATGCCGCCCGGCCCCGAACCTGACCCGTACGCGCACCCCGGGCTGGGCCTCGGCGTCGAGTTCCTCGGGCACTGCATAGTCGAAGTACCGGTCGAGATGCAGCACGCCCTTGTCGACGAGCACCCGTGCGACGGGCAGTTCCTTGGCCAGCGCGGCCCCCCGCCAGGTGCGCGGCTTGGCCCGCGGCACCTTGGCCTGCCGCACACTCTCCCGGATCAACGCAAGCTGCTCGGGCGGCGCCCCGTCGGCCCCGCGGTCCCCGCCGCTCCCCTGCCCGTTCTCGCCGCTCACACCTGCATTCTTACCAAACGCCACTGACAACAGGCGGCGCTCGAACTCCCGAGATCAAGTCGGCAGCGGCACGAAATTCTGGATTCACCGCGCGCCCGAGGGACGCATCCACCGAAGTAACCGCGGCCTGCGCACCGGGAGATCATCACCGTACGAAGCGGCTCCGCACCCCGCCAGCCGGTTTCGGACATGGCGAGGCCCGGCGCCCCCATGGGACACCGGGCCTGACAACCGAGCACAGTCCGACCGCGGGCCTTAGAGGCCGACAGCGTTGCGCAGCGCGTCCACCCGGTCCGTCCGCTCCCAGGTGAAGTCGGGCAGCTCGCGGCCGAAGTGGCCGTACGCCGCTGTCTGGGCGTAGATCGGGCGCAGCAGGTCGAGGTCGCGGATGATCGCGGCGGGGCGGAGGTCGAAGACCGTCGTGATCGCGGCCTCGATCTTCTCGGCGTCGACCTTGGCCGTGCCGAAGGTCTCCACGAACAGACCCACCGGCTCGGCCTTGCCGATCGCGTACGCGACCTGGACCTCGCAGCGCGAGGCAAGGCCCGCGGCGACGACGTTCTTCGCGACCCAGCGCATCGCGTAGGCCGCGGAGCGGTCGACCTTGGACGGGTCCTTGCCCGAGAAGGCGCCGCCGCCGTGGCGGGCCATGCCGCCGTACGTGTCGATGATGATCTTGCGGCCGGTGAGGCCCGCGTCGCCCATCGGGCCGCCGATCTCGAAGCGGCCGGTGGGGTTGACCAGCAGGCGGTAGCCCTCGGTCTCCAGCTTGATGCCGTCGTCCAGGAGCGCCTTCAGCTCCGCCTCCACCACGAACTCGCGGATGTCCGGAGCGAGGAGGGAGTCCAGGTCGATGTCGCTCGCGTGCTGCGAGGACACGACGACCGTGTCCAGGCGGACCGGCTTGTCACCGTCGTACTCGATGGTGACCTGGGTCTTGCCGTCGGGACGCAGGTACGGGATCGTCCCGTTCTTGCGGACCTCGGACAGACGGCGCGAGAGACGGTGCGCGAGGTGGATCGGGAGCGGCATCAGCTCCGGGGTCTCGTCCGTCGCATAGCCGAACATCAGGCCCTGGTCGCCGGCGCCCTGCTTGTCGAGTTCGTCCTCATCGCCCTCGACGCGCTGCTCGTACGCCGTGTCCACGCCCTGGGCGATGTCCGGCGACTGCGAGCCGATCGACACCGACACGCCACAGGAGGCGCCGTCGAAGCCCTTCTTCGAGGAGTCGTAGCCGATCTCGAGGATCTTGTCGCGCACCAGTTGCGGGATGGGCGCGTAGGCCTTGGTGGTGACCTCGCCGGCCACATGCACCAGGCCGGTGGTGATCAGCGTCTCGACGGCGACTCGGGACGTGGGGTCTTCGCGCAGAAGCGCGTCGAGAATCGTGTCGCTGATCTGGTCAGCGATCTTGTCGGGGTGACCTTCGGTCACGGACTCCGAGGTGAAAAGGCGACGGGACACAACGCTCCCTGGGGTTGCAGCGGCTGCTGGCTGATCATTGGCGGACGACTCGGGAGCTGCGCCCGGTGTCGTCCGAGAACACTTTATCGGTCACACTCGCCGATCGGCCCCTCCGTCTCGCCTCTCGGAAGCGCCGTGACCTGCGGCACGGGCATTCTGCCCAGTCATACGCGGTGTACGCCAGGGTCGCCACGCCCCGAAGTACGAGGTAGGAGGGATGTCAGGTGTCTGCCGAGACGGCAGAACCCTTCACCTGACACCCTTCACCTGAAGCGACGGGCGACCAGATCCCACACGATGTCGGCCAACGCCTCCTTCGGCCCGTGCGGCACCTGGGTCTCGCTGCCGTCGGTGCCCAGCACCACGGCCTCGTTCTCCTCGGAACCGAAGGTGCGGCGCTCACCCACCTCGTTGACGACCAGGAGGTCGCATCCCTTGCGTCGCAGCTTCGTACGGCCGTTGGCGAGGACGTCGTCCGTCTCGGCCGCGAAGCCGACGACGACCTGGTCCGTTCGGGCACGGTCGGCCGAGATCTCGGCGAGAATGTCTGGATTCCGGACCAGGACGACCGGTTCGGGGTCCTCGCCGTCCTTCTTCTTGATCTTTCCGGCCGCGTAGGCCCCCGGTCGGAAGTCCGCGACCGCGGCGGCCATCACCACGGCGTCGGCGTCCGCAGCCGCCTTCAGGACGGCCTCGCGCAGTTGCACGGCGGTGCCCACGGGCACGACGTCCACGCCCGCCGGGTCCGGCAGGGCGGTGTTCGCGGCGATCAGCGTGACCCGGGCGCCGCGCGCGGCAGCCGTACGGGCGAGCGCGTACCCCTGCTTGCCTGAGGAGCGGTTGCCGAGGAAGCGGACCGGGTCGAGGGGCTCGCGGGTGCCGCCGGCGCTGACGACGACATGCCGGCCGACGAGGTCGGGTTCCGTCACGCCCCGGGCCAGCACCCGGCGGCAGACCTCGAAGATCTCGGCCGGATCGGGCAGGCGCCCCTTGCCCGTGTCGACGCCGGTGAGGCGTCCGACGGCCGGTTCGACGACCAGGGCGCCGCGGCGGCGCAGCGTCGCCACGTTCTCCCGGGTGGCCGGGTGCTCCCACATCTCCGTGTGCATGGCGGGGGCGAAGACGACGGGACACCGGGCGGTGAGGAGGGTGTTGGTGAGCAGGTCGTCGGCGAGGCCGTGGGCCGCCTTCGCGAGGGTGTCGGCGGTCGCCGGGGCCACGACGACCAGATCCGCCTGCTGGCCGATGCGGACGTGCGGGACCTCGTGGACGTCGTCCCAGACCTCTGTGGAGACGGGGTGGCCGGAGAGCGCGGACCAGGTCGCGGCGCCGACGAAATGCAGGGCCGAGGCGGTGGGGACGACGCGGACGTCGTGGCCCGATTCCGTCAGCCTCCGGAGCAGCTCACAGGCCTTGTACGCGGCGATGCCGCCACTGACCCCCAGTACGACCTTCGGCTTGCCCACCGGGCCTCCCCTGACTCGATACGCGACGCGGCACCTGACTCGGTACGCGTCTATGACACACCACAGGCCCGACAGTCGCGCTGTCGGGCCTGTGGATAAGCCAACCGAAAATTGAAAATACTACTGCGCGGGGCCCTCAACGGCCTCGGACGTCAGCAGACCCGCGTTGATCTCACGCAGGGCGATAGAGAGCGGCTTCTCGTGGACATGGGTGTCGACGAGCGGACCGACGTACTCAAGGAGGCCCTCGCCGAGCTGCGAGTAGTACGCGTTGATCTGGCGGGCACGCTTGGCCGCGTAGATCACCAGGCTGTACTTCGAGTCGGTGGCTTCGAGGAGCTCGTCGATCGGAGGGTTGATGATGCCCTCGGGCGCGGTGATGGAAGAGGACACGCTCTGCCTTCCGAAAGGTGGGATGGGATCGAAAACGATCACACAACTTCCATCAAGGCTAGCAGCTCGCGCGCCACGTCCTCGACGGAGGTGTTGACCAGGGTCTCGTCGAACTCGGGCTCGGCGGCCAGTTCGATCTTGGCCGCCTGTAGACGGCGTTCGATCACCTCGGGCGATTCGGTGCCCCGCCCGGTCAGTCTGCGCACCAGCTCCTCCCAGGAGGGAGGAGCCAGGAACACCAGCAGGGCGTCCGCCATGGACTCACGGACCTGCCGGGCGCCCTGGAGATCGATCTCCAGGAGGACCGACTCGCCGGACTCCAACCGCTCCAGCACGGCCGCACGCGGCGTGCCGTAGCGGTTGCCGGCGAACTCGGCCCACTCAAGGAGCTCGCCATTGGCGATCAGCTTGTCCATCTCCTCGTCGGTGACGAAGAAGTAGTGGACGCCGTGCCGCTCACCGGGGCGTGGCTTACGGGTCGTCGCCGACACCGACAGCCACACCTCAGGGTGTGCCTTGCGCATATGGACGACGACCGTGCTCTTGCCGACGCCCGAAGGGCCGGAGAGCACGGTCAGCCGCGGACGTACGTCCGGGGGCTCGGGGGTCGTCCCCCGGAATGTTGCAGCCATACGGCGATTATTCCAGGAATCCCGGGGTGCCAGGACTCAGGAGCCGGTGCTGCCGAACTCGCGCTCCAAGGAGGCGATCTGGTTGGACCCCAGGCCACGCACCCGGCGGCTCTCGGAGATACCGAGTCGCTCCATGATCTGCTTGGCGCGGACCTTGCCCACGCCCGGGAGCGATTCGAGCAGGGCGGAGACCTTCATCTTGCCGATGACGTCGTTCTCCCGGCCCTGCTTGATGACCTCGTGAAGAGAGGCGCCGGAGTGCTTGAGTCGATTCTTGACCTCGGCCCGCTCCCGGCGAGCCGCGGCGGCCTTTTCGAGCGCGGCAGCGCGCTGTTCAGGGGTAAGGGGCGGAAGAGCCACGCCTACGTCACCTCGGATGTCGAACTGTCGGATACGGACCGGTGAGGAAGCTGATCGCCCCTCACCTGGTGAGCTACGAACAACATGCTCGCTCGTTGACTCTCGTCGGAGACTAGCGGCCAAGTCCGCCAGAGTCAGCGAGAACAGCGGAAAAGTCCTGGTCAGCCTTTCCCAGGTGGGATATTTCGGTCAAACTGCCCTGGATTTGAGAATGTATTCAGTCTCAAGGCGTCCTGAAGTCAGTCATCGGATGACTCCGCCGAACTGTACGAATCCTCAGGTAGCGGTAACGGCGGCCCTGATCTCGTCCGCGAAGCGGTCCGACGCGTCCCGCAGAGCGACGAGTTCGGGACCGTGACGCAGAACACCTCGGCTGACGTTCGGAACCACGTTCCGCAGCGCCGGCCCGAACACCCCGCGCAGATCCGCCGGAGTCGCCCCCTGCGCGCCGACTCCGGGTGCCAGGAGAGGCCCGTTGATGTCGAGGTCGTAGGACGAGAGGTCTCCGAGTGTGGCCCCGACGACCGCGCCGAAGGAGCCCAGGGGCCGCTCCCCCGCGTTCTCGGCGGCGAGGTACGCCAGCATGGTCGCGCCGACGTTCAGCCCGTCCTCGCGGACGGCGTGCTGCACCTGACCACCCTCGGGGTTGGAGGTCAGCGCCAGCACGAACAGGCCCGCGCCGCTCTCCCGCGCGAGGTCGACCGCCGGCTGCAGCGAGCCGTAGCCGAGATACGGCGAGACGGTGAGCGCGTCCGAGAACAGCGGGGCGCCCTTCTCCAGGAAGGCCTCGGCGTACGCGGCCATGGTGGAGCCGATGTCGCCGCGCTTGGCGTCCATCACGACCAGCGTGCCGGCCTCCCGCGCGTCCTGGACCGTCTTCTCCAGTACGGCGACCCCGCGCGACCCGAAGCGTTCGAAGAACGCGCTCTGCGGCTTCATCACCGCGACCCGCCCGGCCAGCGCCTCGACGACGGTGCGGCTGAACCGCTCCAGACCGGCGACGTCGTCGTTCAGCCCCCAGTCGTGGAGCAGCGAGGCGTGCGGGTCGATGCCGACACAGAGCGGGCCGCGCTCGTCCATGGCGCGCCGCAGCCGGGCGCCGAAGGGTTCCAGAACCGTCATGCCGTCTTCCTCACGTCGGCGCCGACCGCGTCGGCGAGGGTGGCGTACGGGCTCGTCCGCAGGCGGGCGGCGAGCCCCTTGTGGATGGCACGTCCCCAGAAAGGGCCCGCGTAGACGAAGGCGCTGTAGCCCTGTACGAGGGTGGCGCCGGCCAGGATGCGCTGCCAGGCGTCCTCGGCGTTCTCCACGCCACCGACACCCACCAGGGTGATCCGGTCGCCCACGCGCGCGTAGAGACGGCGCAGCACCTCCAGGGAGCGTGCCTTCAGGGGTGCGCCGGAGAGGCCGCCGGTCTCCTTCACCAGGGCTGGATCGGATGTCAGACCGAGTCCCTCGCGCGCGATGGTGGTGTTCGTGGCGATGATCCCGTCCAGGCCCAGTTCGACGGCGAGGTCGGCGACGGCGTCCACGTCCTCGTCGGCGAGGTCGGGCGCGATCTTCACCAGCAGTGGCACACGGCGCGAGGTCACCGTACGGTCGGCGGCCTCGCGGACGGCGCTGAGCAGCGGACGCAGCGCCTCGGTGGCCTGGAGGTCGCGCAGGCCGGGCGTATTGGGCGAGCTGACGTTGACGACGAGATAGTCGGCGTACGCGGCGAGCCGCTCGGTCGACTTCACGTAGTCGGCGACGGCCTCGTCCTCGGGGACGACCTTGGTCTTGCCGATGTTGACGCCGACGACGGTCCGGAAGACCGCCTCCCGGCTCGCCAGACGGGCCGCCACGGCCAGCGAACCCTCATTGTTGAATCCCATGCGGTTGATGAGCGCCCGGTCCGGCACAAGGCGGAACAGCCGCTTCTTGGGATTGCCGGGCTGCGGCTCCCCGGTGACCGTGCCGATCTCGACGTGGTCGAAGCCGAGCATCGACATCCCGTCGATCGCGATCGCGTTCTTGTCGAAGCCGGCGGCGAGCCCGAAGGGCCCGTGCATCCGCAGCCCGAAGGCCTCGGTGCGCAGTTCCTCGTACCGGGGCGCGAGCGCGGCGGCGACGAACGTCCGGAGCACAGGGACCCGGGCGGCGAGGCGGATCCAGCGGAAGGCCAGGTAGTGGGCCTCTTCGGGGTCCATCCGGGTGAAGACCAGACGGAAGAAAAGCTTGTACATGGTGGTGTCCTCGAAAGGGCCTCACGGCGAGGCCTCATGAAGAGGGGGACACCGTTTCCGGTGTCCCCCTCAGGCTGTCAGGCGCGGGCCGCGGTCAGATGTTCGGCGTGTTCCTGGAGCGAACGCACGCCCACGTCACCGTGTTTGAGGGCGTCGATGCCCTGGACGGCCGCGGCGAGCGCCTGGACGGTCGTCAGGCACGGCACGGACCGCGCCACGGCCGCCGTACGGATCTCGTAGCCGTCGAGGCGACCTCCGGTGCCGTACGGGGTGTTGACGATGAGGTCGACCTCGCCGTCGTGGATGAGCTGGACGATGGTCTTCTCGCCGTTCGGGCCCGTGCCCTCGGACTGCTTGCGGACGATCTTCGCGTTGAGCCCGTTGCGCTTGAGAACCTCGGCCGTGCCGGAGGTGGCGAGGAGTTCGAAGCCGTGGGCGACCAGTTCGCGGGCCGGGAAGATCATCGAACGCTTGTCCCGGTTGGCCACCGAGATGAAGGCGCGTCCCTTCGTCGGCAGCGGGCCGTACGCTCCCGCCTGCGACTTGGCGTACGCCGTGCCGAAGACGGAGTCGATGCCCATGACCTCGCCGGTGGACCGCATCTCAGGGCCGAGCACGGTGTCGACGCCACGCCCGGAGGTGTCGCGGAAGCGGTTCCAGGGCATGACGGCTTCCTTGACGGAGATCGGCGCGTCCAGCGGCAGTTCGCCGCCGTCGCCGTTCGCCGGAAGCAGTCCCTCGGCGCGCAGTTCGGCGACGGTCGCGCCGAGCGAGATCCGGGCGGCGGCCTTCGCCAGCGGTACCGCGGTCGCCTTCGAGGTGAAGGGGACCGTACGGGACGCGCGCGGGTTGGCTTCCAGGACGTACAGGATGTCGCCGGCCATCGCGAACTGGATGTTGATCAGACCCCGGACACCGACCCCGCGCGCGATGGCCTCGGTCGAGGTCCGCAGCCGCTTGATGTCGAAGCCACCCAGGGTGATCGGGGGCAGCGCGCACGCCGAGTCGCCGGAGTGGATTCCGGCCTCCTCGATGTGCTCCATGACGCCGCCGAGGTACAGCTCCTCGCCGTCGTACAGGGCGTCGACGTCGATCTCGATCGCGTCGTCGAGGAAGCGGTCGACCAGGACCGGCCGGGAGGGGCTGATCTCGGTGGACTCGGCGATGTAGGAGGACAGCCGGCTCTCGTCGTAGACGATCTCCATACCGCGTCCACCGAGGACGTAGGACGGGCGTACGAGGACCGGGTAGCCGATCTCGTCCGCGATCGCCTTGGCCTCGGTGAAGGTGGTCGCCGTGCCGTGCTTGGGGGCCGGGAGACCGGCCTCCGCGAGGACGCGGCCGAAGGCGCCCCGGTCCTCGGCGGCGTGGATGGCCTCGGGCGGGGTGCCCACGACCGGTACGCCGTTGTCCTTCAGGGCCTGCGCGAGGCCCAGCGGGGTCTGGCCGCCGAGCTGCACGATCACGCCCGCGATCGGGCCCGCCAGGGACTCCGCGTGGACGATCTCCAGCACGTCCTCAAGGGTCAGCGGCTCGAAGTACAGGCGGTCGGAGGTGTCGTAGTCCGTGGAGACGGTCTCGGGGTTGCAGTTGACCATCACGGTCTCGTAACCGGCGTCGCTCAGGGCGAAGGAGGCGTGGACACAGGAGTAGTCGAACTCGATGCCCTGGCCGATGCGGTTGGGGCCGGAGCCGAGGATGATGACGGCCGGCTTCTCGCGCGGCGCGACCTCCGTCTCCTCGTCGTAGGAGGAGTAGAAGTACGGCGTCTTCGCCGCGAACTCGGCGGCGCACGTGTCGACCGTCTTGTACACCGGGCGTACGCCCAGCGCGTGCCGCACCTCGCGCACGACGTCCTCGCGCAGGCCCCGGATCTCGGCGATCTGCTGGTCGGAGAAGCCGTGCCGCTTGGCCTCGGCCAGGAGTTCGGGGTTCAGTCGCTCCGCCGCGGCCAGCTCGTCCGCGATCTCCTTGATCAGGAACAGCTGGTCGACGAACCAGGGGTCGATCTTCGTCGACTCGAAGACCTCCTCGGGGGTGGCGCCCGCGCGGATGGCCTGCATGACGGTGTTGATGCGCCCGTCGGTCGGCCGAACGGCCTCGGTCAGCAGTTCTGCCTTGTCACCGGGCTCGCCGACGAACGTGAACTGGCTGCCCTTCTTCTCCAGCGAGCGCAGCGCCTTCTGCAGGGCCTCGGTGAAGTTACGTCCGATGGCCATGGCCTCGCCGACCGACTTCATGGTGGTGGTGAGGGTGGAGTCGGCGGACGGGAACTTCTCGAAGGCGAACCGGGGGGCCTTGACGACGACATAGTCGAGCGTCGGTTCGAAGGAGGCCGGAGTCTTCTCCGTGATGTCGTTCGGGATCTCGTCGAGGGTGTAGCCGACGGCCAGCTTCGCGGCGATCTTCGCGATCGGGAAGCCCGTGGCCTTGGAGGCGAGGGCCGAGGATCGCGACACACGCGGGTTCATCTCGATGACGATGACGCGGCCGTCGTCCGGGTTGATCGCGAACTGGATGTTGCAGCCGCCGGTGTCGACCCCGACCTCGCGGATGATCGCGATGCCGATGTCACGCAGACGCTGGTACTCGCGGTCGGTCAGGGTCATCGAGGGCGCGACGGTGATCGAGTCGCCGGTGTGCACGCCCATGGGGTCGAAGTTCTCGATGGAACAGACGACGACCACGTTGTCGTGCTTGTCGCGCATCAGCTCCAGCTCGTACTCCTTCCAGCCGAGGATGGACTCCTCCAGGAGCACCTCGGTGGTGGGAGACAGGGTCAGGCCCTGGCCGGCGATGCGGCGCAGCTCCTCCTCGTCGTGCGCGAAGCCGGAGCCGGCGCCGCCCATGGTGAAGGAGGGCCGGACGACGACGGGGTAGCCGCCGAGCGTCTCGACGCCCCCGATCACGTCGTCCATGGTGTGGCAGATGACGGAACGGGCGGACTCGCCGTGTCCGATCTTCGCGCGGACGGCCTCGACGACGCCCTTGAAGAGGTCGCGGTCCTCGCCCTTGTTGATCGCCTCGACGTTGGCGCCGATCAGTTCGACACCGTACTTCTCCAGCACTCCCTGCTCGTGCATGGAGATCGCGGTGTTCAGGGCCGTCTGGCCGCCCAGGGTGGGCAGGAGCGCGTCGGGCCGCTCCTTGGCGATGATCTTCTCGACGAACTCCGGGGTGATCGGCTCGACGTAGGTGGCGTCGGCGATCTCCGGATCGGTCATGATCGTCGCCGGGTTGGAGTTCACCAGGATGACCCGGATGCCCTCGGCGCGCAGGATGCGGCACGCCTGGGTGCCTGAGTAGTCGAACTCGGCGGCCTGGCCGATGACGATCGGGCCGGAGCCGATGACCAGGACGGACTGGATATCGGTGCGCTTAGGCACGCTGGCCCTCCATCTGGACTGTGCTCATCAAAGACGTGAAGCGGTCGAACAGGTAGGCGGCGTCATGCGGGCCCGCTGCCGCTTCGGGGTGGTACTGGACGCTGAACGCGGGCCGGTCGAGCAGCTGGAGCCCTTCCACGACCTGATCGTTCAGACAGACGTGCGAGACCTCGGCGCGCCCGAACGGGGTCTCGGAGACCCGGTCGAGCGGCGCGTCCACGGCGAAGCCGTGGTTGTGTGCGGTCACCTCGACCTTGCCGGTCGTCCGGTCCTGCACGGGCTGGTTGATGCCCCGGTGACCGTACTTCAGCTTGTACGTGCCGAAGCCGAGGGCGCGTCCCAGGATCTGGTTGCCGAAGCAGATCCCGAAGAGCGGCGTGCCGCGCTCCAGGACCGCCCGCATCAGCGCGACCGGGTGGTCCGCGGTGGCCGGGTCGCCCGGCCCGTTGGAGAAGAACACACCGTCGGGGTCGACGGCGTACACGTCCTCCACGGTCGCCGTGGCCGGCAGTACGTGCACCTCGATGCCGCGCTCGGCCATCCGGTGCGGGGTCATGCCCTTGATGCCGAGGTCGATGGCGGCGACGGTGAACTTCTTGGTGCCGATCGCGGGGACGACGTACGTCTCCTTGGTGGCGACCTCGGCCGAGAGGTCGGCGCCCGTCATCTCGGGGGCCTGGCGCACCTCGGCGAGCATCGCGGCGTCGTCGGGCAGTGCGTCGCCGGAGAAGATGCCGACGCGCATGGCGCCGCGCTCCCGCAGATGACGCGTCAACGCGCGCGTGTCGATGCCGGAGATGCCGACCACGCTCTGCTCCCGCAGCTCCTCGTCGAGGGAGCGCCGGGAGCGCCAGTTGGAGGGCACGCGCGCGGGGTCCCGTACGACATAGCCCGCGACCCAGATGCGCCGCGACTCGGGGTCCTCGTCGTTGACGCCGGTGTTGCCGACGTGCGGGGCGGTCATCACGACCACCTGACGGTGGTACGACGGGTCGGTGAGGGTCTCCTGGTAGCCGGTCATGCCGGTGGAGAAGACGGCCTCTCCGAAGGTCACCCCCACGGCCCCGTAGGCACGGCCGCGGAAGATCCGGCCGTCCTCCAGGACGAGTACGGCGGGAGTTTTGGTGGCTCCCCTGGTGGAGGTCGTCATCGTGCGCCTTCCGTTTCCGTCTTGTTGATCATCTGGTTCAGGGTGCGGACCCACTCGTTGTGCTCCGCCGCGCGGTCGGAGCGGAACCCGGAGTCGAGCAGCTTGCCGCCGTGCTCCCAGGTGACGACCAGCAGGCCGCCCTCGGAGAGGACCTTCCCCGCGATGCCCTTGTCGAGCCGGGCCTCGCGCAGGGCCTCCAGAGGGACGAAGAAGTCGGCCGCCCCGGGGCGTACGACGTCCAGTCCCGCGTCCGTCAGCGTCAGCTCGACCCGGCTGCGGGCGCCGAGGCCGTGCGCCACGATGCGGTCCAGCCACTGCCCCGCGGTGGTGGAGCCGTGGTAGCGGCCACTCATGGACAGCACAGTCAGTCTCGCCGCACCGGGCTCGTCCGGCGCGACAGGCAGCTCGGGCAGGTCGCCCTGGAGCGTGCCGCGCCACTTCCAGCCCTCGCGCATCAGCCAGTAGATGAGCGCGACGAAGAGGGCGAGCCCGACCAGCCAGCCCACGCGGGCGGCCCAGTCGGTCACCTCCGCCGACTTCTGTTCGGCGGCGACGTACGTCAAATGCGGCAGTGATGTCACGCGAGCTTCCCGTCGACGAGCGTGGCCTTGCCCCGGAGCCACGTGTGCGTGACACGGCCCGGCAGCTCACGGCCCTCGTACGGGGTGTTGCGGCTGCGGGAGGCGAAGCCCGCGGGGTCCACGGACCCACGGTATGCCGTGTCGACGAGCGTGAGGTTGGCGGGCTCACCTGCCGAGACGGGGCGGCCGTGGCCCGTCGCCCGCCCGATGCGCGCGGGGGCGAAGGACATACGGTCGGCGACGGTCGCCCAGTCCAGCAGTCCGGTGTCCACCATCGTCTCCTGGACCACTGACAACGCGGTCTCCAGGCCGACCATGCCCATGGCGGCGGCGGCCCACTCGCAGTCCTTGTCCTCGTGCGGGTGCGGGGCGTGGTCGGTGGCGACGATGTCGATCGTGCCGTCGGCGAGCGCCTCGCGCAGGGCCAGCACGTCGCGCTCGGTGCGCAGCGGCGGGTTGACCTTGTAGACCGGGTTGTACGTCCGGACCAGCTCGTCGGTGAGGAGGAGGTGGTGCGGGGTCACCTCGGCGGTGACGTCGATGCCCCGGGACTTCGCCCAGCGGACGATCTCGACGGAACCGGCGGTCGAGAGGTGGCAGATGTGGACGCGGGAGCCGACGTGCTCGGCGAGCAGCACATCGCGCGCGATGACCGACTCCTCCGCGACGGCGGGCCAGCCCCCGAGCCCCAGCTCGGCCGACACGACGCCCTCGTTCATCTGGGCGCCCTCGGTCAGCCGCGGCTCCTGCGCGTGCTGGGCGACGACCCCGCCGAAGGCCTTCACGTACTCCAGGGCGCGCCGCATGATCACGGCGTCGTCGACGCACTTGCCGTCGTCGGAGAAGACGGTGACACCGGCGGCCGACTCGTGCATGGCGCCCAGCTCGGCGAGCTTCTTGCCCTCCAGGCCGACGGTGACGGCGCCGATGGGCTGCACATCGCAGTAGCCGTGCTCCTGCCCGAGCCGGTAGACCTGCTCGACCACACCGGCGGTGTCGGCGACCGGGAAGGTGTTGGCCATGGCGAACACGGCCGTGTAGCCGCCGCTTGCCGCGGCGCGGGTCCCGGTCAGGACGGTCTCGGAGTCCTCGCGCCCCGGCTCCCGCAGATGCGTGTGGAGGTCGACGAGCCCCGGCAGCAGCACCTTCCCCTCGGCCTCGACGACCTCGGCGCCTTCGTCGGACAGACCGCTGCCGACGGCTGCGACGGTCTCGCCGTCGATCAGGACGTCCTGCGGCTCGCCGCCGAGTACCCGCGCACCACGAATAAGGATCTTGCCCATGTGACTTACTTCTCCTCGGTACGGGTGTGGGTGACGGCTGGTTCGTTGCCGCCGAGCAGCAGATAGAGGACGGCCATCCGAATGGAGACACCATTGGTGACCTGCTCGATCGCCGTGCAGCGTTCCGAGTCGGCGACCTCTGCGGTGATCTCCATACCGCGGACCATCGGCCCGGGGTGCATCACGATGGCGTGCTCCGGCATCCGCGCCATGCGGTCCCCGTCGAGGCCGTAGCGCCGCGAGTACTCGCGCTCGGTCGGGAAGAACGCGGCGTTCATACGCTCCCGCTGCACGCGCAGCAGCATCACCGCGTCGGACTTCGGCAGGGTGCTGTCCAGGTCGTACGAGACCTCGCAGGGCCAGCGCTCGACGCCGACCGGCACCAGGGTCGGCGGGGCGACGAGGGTGACCTCGGCGCCGAGGGTGTGCAGCAGGTCGACGTTGGAACGGGCGACGCGGCTGTGCAGGATGTCGCCGACCAGGGTGATGCGCTTGCCGGCGAGATCCTGCCCGATGCCGGCGTCCCGGCCGACCAGCCGGCGCCGCATGGTGAACGCGTCGAGCAGGGCCTGCGTGGGGTGCTGGTGGGTGCCGTCGCCGGCGTTGATGACGGCCGCGTCGATCCAGCCGGAGGTGGCGAGCCGGTAGGGGGCTCCGGAAGCGCCGTGCCGGATGACGACGGCGTCGACACCCATGGCCTCGAGGGTCTGGGCGGTGTCCTTGAGGGACTCGCCCTTGGAGACGCTCGACCCCTTGGCGGTGAAGTTGATGACGTCCGCGGAGAGGCGTTTCTCGGCGGCCTCGAAGGAGATCCGGGTCCGAGTCGAGTCCTCGAAGAAGAGGTTGACGACGGTACGGCCGCGCAGGGTCGGCAGTTTCTTGATCGGCCGGTCGGCGACCCGGGCCATCTCCTCGGCGGTGTCGAGGATCAGGACGGCGTCGTCGCGGGTGAGGTCGGCGGCCGAAATGAGATGACGCTGCATCTTTCAGGCTCCGTAAGGAAGTTCAGGAGATTCCGGGCAGGCAGGGCAACGCGAAGGGGCATACGGCGCGGGGCCGCACGCGCACGCGTGCTACTGCTGGGCGGTCTGCTTCACACCGAGCAGCACGGTGTCCCGACCGTCCTCCTCGGCGAGCTGGACCTTGACCGTCTCCCGCAGCGACGTGGGGAGGTTCTTGCCGACGTAGTCGGCTCGGATGGGCAGTTCGCGGTGCCCTCGGTCGACGAGGACCGCGAGCTGCACCGCGCGCGGGCGCCCGAGGTCGTTCAGGGCGTCGAGGGCGGCGCGGATGGTGCGGCCGGAGAAGAGCACGTCGTCGACGAGGACGACCAGCCTGCCGTCGAGGCCGTCACCGGGGATGTCGGTGCGGGCCAGCGCACGCGGCGGGTGCATACGGAGGTCGTCGCGGTACATCGTGATGTCGAGCGAGCCGACCGGGATCTTGCGGTCGGTGATGTCCGCCAGCTTGGCCGCGAGCCGCTGGGCGAGGAAGACGCCCCGGGTCGGAATGCCGAGCAGCACCACGTCGTCGGCGCCCTTGGCGCGTTCGACGATCTCGTGGGCGATGCGGGTCAGTACCCGCGCGATGTCGGGGGCTTCCAGAACGGGCCGTGCGCCGGCCTCGTACTGCTGCTTGTCGTGCTCTGAGTCCATAGGAAACGGACCTCCTTCTCCGCCTCACAGGACGGATCATTAAAGGACGTCGGAATTGCGCCATCCACGGTACCAGCCCGCGCATCGCA
Organism: Streptomyces sp. B21-083; assembly: GCF_036898825.1. Classification (GTDB taxonomy): domain Bacteria; phylum Actinomycetota; class Actinomycetes; order Streptomycetales; family Streptomycetaceae; genus Streptomyces. Next base: position 1,665,426 of record NZ_JARUND010000002.1, read on the forward strand.
CCTGATCACCCCATTGGCGCAACACGTCACCCGTCTGCCGTAACCGCACGTCGCCCCGCGCGCGGAGGCCGGGCGAGACCGTTCAGCTTGACGGGGAAGAGTAACGCTGCGTAACCTCACAGTGAGTCACCAGCCGCGCGGCTCGTCCGCACGTCGACACTGTGTCCGGGAGCTATATGTCCAGCGAATACGCCAAACAGCTCGGGGCCAAGCTCCGGGCGATCCGCACCCAGCAGGGCCTTTCCCTCCACGGTGTCGAGGAGAAGTCCCAGGGACGCTGGAAGGCGGTCGTGGTCGGTTCGTACGAGCGCGGCGATCGTGCCGTGACCGTGCAGCGCCTCGCCGAGCTGGCGGATTTCTACGGGGTTCCTGTGCAGGAGCTGCTGCCGGGCACCACGCCGGGCGGAGCCGCCGAGCCGCCGCCGAAGCTCGTCCTCGACCTTGAGCGGCTGGCCCATGTGCCGGCCGAGAAGGCGGGCCCCCTGCAGCGCTATGCCGCGACGATCCAGTCCCAGCGCGGCGACTACAACGGCAAGGTGCTGTCGATCCGCCAGGACGACCTGCGCACGCTCGCCGTCATCTACGACCAGTCGCCCTCGGTCCTGACCGAGCAGCTGATCAGCTGGGGCGTCTTGGACGCGGACGCGCGCCGCGCCGTCTCCCACGAGGAGGGCTGAGCCCGACGGCTTTCAGCCGTTGAGCAGAAACGTGCCGCCGGGGTGGCCGGAACCTTATGGTTTCCGGCCACCCCGGCGGCGTTTCGCGGGCCCCGCAGGCCCCATCGGTCGTATCCGGTCGTACGAATGCCGGTGGGCCCCAGCAGTGTGTCGCTGGGGCCCACCGGCATTCGTACGACCGGACGTCTGAAGGCCTGACTCAGACGTCGTCGCGGCGCAGCGTGGACTTCAGGTCCTTGAACCGGCCGAGGAGCCCGTTGACGAACGAGGGCGACTCGTCCGTGGAGAACTCCTTCGCCAGCTGCACCATCTCGTCGAGGACGACGGCGTCCGGGGTCTCGTCGACCCAGATCAGCTCGTAGGCACCGAGGCGCAGGATGTTGCGGTCGACGACCGGCATCCTGTCGAGCGTCCAGCCGACCGAGTACTGCGCGATCAGCTCGTCGATGCGCCGCGCGTGCCGCGCGTAGCCCTCGACGAGCTCCATCGTGTACTCGCTGACCGGGGGCTGGCGGGTGTCGTCCCGGGACAACCTGATCCAGTCCCCGAGGACCGTCTGGACATCGGCCCCGCGCTGGTCGCCCTCGAAGAGGATCTGGAAGGCACGCTTGCGGGCCGTGTTGCGGGCAGCCACGGTTAGCTGTTCACCCGGCCGAGGTAGTCGCTCGTACGGGTGTCGACCTTGATCTTCTCACCGGTGGTGATGAAGAGCGGGACCTGGATCTGGTGGCCCGTCTCCAGCGTGGCCGGCTTGGTGCCGCCCGTGGAGCGGTCGCCCTGGACACCCGGCTCGGTCTCCTGGATGACCAGCTCGACGGCGGCCGGCAGCTCGACGAAGAGCACCTCGCCCTCGTGCTGCGCGACCGTGGCGGTGAAGCCCTCGATCAGGAAGTTGGCGGCGTCGGCGACGGCCTTGCGGTCCACCATGAGCTGGTCGTACGTCTCCATGTCCATGAAGACGAAGTACTCGCCGTCCATGTAGGAGAACTGCATGTCGCGCTTGTCGACAGTGGCCGTCTCGACCTTGACACCGGCGTTGAACGTCTTGTCGACGACCTTGCCGGAGAGCACGTTCTTGAGCTTGGTTCGCACGAAGGCCGGGCCCTTGCCGGGCTTGACGTGCTGGAACTCGACGACGGACCAGAGCTGGCCCCCGTCGAGCTTGAGAACCAGGCCGTTCTTGAGGTCGTTCGTGGAAGCCACGGTTGCGGAATCTCCTGGACTGACGTGGACGACCCCGGGGCAGACGCGACAGCTCGAAGCTAGAGCGCGAGCAGTTCCTTGGTCGTGATGGTAAGTAGTTCGGGTCCGCCGTCCGCCTCAGGGCGTACGACGAGCGTGTCATCGATCCTGACACCGCCCCGGCCCGGGAGGTGGACCCCCGGTTCGACGGTGACCGGCACGCAAGCGTCCAGTTTACCCATGGCCGCGGGGGCGAGCTGCGGCTCCTCCTCGATTTCGAGCCCGACACCGTGTCCGGTGAGCTCCGGAAGGCGGTCCGCGTACCCCGCGGAGTCCAGTACCTGGCGCGCCGCACGGTCCACGTCACGGTAGGCGGCGCCAGGTGCCAGGGCCTCCCGTCCGGCGCGCTGGGCTGCGAAGACAAGGTCGTAGAGCTCGATCTGCCAGTCGGCCGGCGAGGTCCCGATGACGAATGTGCGGCCGATTTCACAGCGGTATCCGCGGTAGGCGGCGCCGAGACAAACAGAGAGGAAGTCTCCTTCCTCCACACGCCGATCGGTGGGCCGATGCCCCCGGCGGCCGGAGTTCGGCCCGGTGGCGACGGCGGTCGTGAAGGCCGGCCCGTCCGCACCGTGATCGACGAGCCGCCGCTCCAGTTCCAGGGCGAGATGCCGCTCCGTACGCCCGACGAGGATGGACTCCAGCAGTTCACCGAGCGCCTGGTCAGCGATCTCGGCGCCGATCCGCAGACAGGCGATCTCCTCCTCGTCCTTGACCACCCGGAGCTGCTCGACCGCGCCACCCAGGTCGGCCAGGCGCAGCCGGGGCGCGACCGAGCCGATGGCACGGTGCCGGGCCACGGTCAGATGGTGTTCCTCGACGGCGAGGGACTCGGCGCCCTGCGCGGCGACGAGATCCGCGGCGGCGACCGCCGGATCGCCTCCGGACGCGGACAGGGTGTGCACACGCAACGCCTCGTCCGGACGGCTGCCCTCGGGGAGCCGGTCGTCCTCGGACCCCGCCCACACGAGCAGATCCTCCCGTTTTCCCAGCAGCAGTACGGCTCCGTGCGGGGCCGCGCCCGCTAGATACCGCACATTGGCGGCCCGGGAGACCAGGGCCCCCGCACTGCCGCCCGCGTGACACCGCTCCCGAAGCCGCGCTCTGCGCGCCGCGTAGACCTCTGACATGCCCCGAGCGTAAGAGCGTGAGCGGCTTGCCGCCGGTCAGGGAGGGCCGACCGGGTTTTCAGCCCGTCCGGCGTTTGAGGACGAGGCCCCTTCAGGGCCGAAGCGGGGGCCGGGGGGCGGCAGCCCCCAGGGATGGGACGGGTAGGGGCGGCTGGGGCGACCACTCGTTCGGCCCAGCCGACCGCACGACCGCCGCTCAGCGCCCGGCAGGCACGCAACCGGAGCCGGGCGTACCCTGCCCCGGTCTCGGACCGTGCGGCCCGTCTACCACTTGGGCGGGCTGGCCAGCAGCCGTGCGAGGACGTCGTCCAGGACCCGGGCCGTCGCCGGGACGTCGAGCTGGGAGTTGTCGATGATCGGGAGGCCGGAGCCGTACCAGCCCGCCATCCGGCCGTGGATGCGGGCGACCTCCTCGTCCGTGAGGCGGCGGTTGCCGGAGCGCTCGGCGTTGCGCTCCAGGACGATCTCCAGACCGGGCAGCAGCACGACCGGCAGCAGACCGGGCCCCACGTGCCGTTTCCAGCCTCCGAGCCCGACGACCGGCCGGTCGGGAAAGACCGCGTCGTCGAGGATGCACGAGATGCCGTTGGCCAGGAAGTTGCGCGCGGCGAAGCCGCAGGTACGGCGGGCGAGGCGGTACTGCGCCTCCGAGTGGTCGTTCCATCCCGACTGCGGGTCGGCGAAGCCCGAGCGGACCCATTCGCGTACGTCGTCGAGGCTGATGTGCGCGGTGGGCACCCGGCGATGGTCCGCCCAGTACTTCGCGACGCTCGTCTTTCCGGCGCCCGCGGGGCCGATCAGAAGCACGGCCAGGGGCGCCGAGGACGGGTCCACGGGGCCGGTGGCGGGCGGCGGGCCCGGCGTCGGGACGAAGTCACCCTGCGGCAGCCGCATATGGCCGGTGGTGTCCGGCGTGGGCGGCACCTGGGCGTGGTGCGGAACGGGAGCGTGCTGGGGGACGGGCGGATGCTGGGCCTGCGGACCCGGCCCCGAGGCGGCTGGGCCGGTGTAGACCGGCGCCGGGGCCGGCGGCCGGCTGGGGGGTGCGGAACCCGGATGCGCGCCCGGGTGGTGCTGGCCCGCGTGCGGGGCGGCCGACGGCCAGTCGGCGACCGGTCCTTGCCCCGGCTGGTGGGGCGGCGGCAGCGGAGACCCCACTGCGTCCTGCATCCGGTGCCACTCCATCTCGTACAGGCGATTGGCGCTGGTCGGCGGGGCACGAACCCTGCTCTCCCCCACTGCCCGGAAGGAGCGGGGGACTTCCACCCGAACGGTACCGTCCCGGGCCGCCGTTTGGTGAACGGCCCGGAACAGCCCGAAGTGCCCATCGCCACAAGCGAATCGGGCCAAGCGCCCGAGTGGGGAGCTACTCCCCCACTTCGCCGTACGCGGCGAGGAGGACGGCCGGGTCAGGGCCCTCCAGGACGGTCGGCTTGGCCAGTCCGTCCAGGACGATGAACCGCAGCAGGTTGCCCCGGGACTTCTTGTCGAGCTTCATCGTCTCCAGCAGCTTGGGCCACTGGTCGTAGCGGTAGTGCAGCGGCAGCCCGACAGACTCCAGGACCGTACGGTGCCGGTCGGCCGTGGCGTCGTCCAACCGGCCCGCGAGGCGGCCCAGTTCGGCCGCGAAGTGCATGCCGACGGAGACAGCCGCGCCGTGCCGCCATTGGTAGCGCTCGTTCTTCTCGATGGCGTGCGCGAGCGTGTGCCCGTAGTTGAGGATCTCGCGCAGGCCCGACTCCTTGAGGTCCGAGGAGACGACCTCCGCCTTCACCTTGATCGAGCGTTCGATCAGCTCGGCGGTGTGCGGGCCTGCCGGACTGCGGGCGGCCTGCGGGTCGGCCTCGATCAACTCCAGGATCACCGGGTCGGCGATGAAACCGGCCTTGATGATCTCCGCGAGCCCGGACACGTAGTCGTTGACCGGGAGCGAGTCCAGCGCCGCCAGGTCGCACAGCACACCGGCGGGCGGGTGGAAGGAGCCGACCAGGTTCTTGCCCTCGGCGGTGTTGATGCCGGTCTTGCCGCCGACCGCCGCGTCCACCATCGCCAGCACCGTCGTCGGGATCGCGATCCAGCGCACCCCACGCAGCCAGGTCGCGGCGACGAAGCCGGCCAGGTCGGTGGTCGCACCGCCACCGACACCGACGATGACGTCGGTACGGGTGAAATTGGACTGGCCGAGCGCCTTCCAGCAGTAGGCGGCCACTTCGGCGGTCTTGGCCTCCTCCGCGTTCGGCACCTGGATGGCGACCGCCTCGAAGCCCTGACCCGCCAGGTCGGCGCGCAGCGCCTCACCCGTCTCCGCGAGCGCCTCGGGGTGGATCACCGCGACCCGCTTCGCCCTGGGCCCGATCAGCCCGCCCAGTTCCTCAAGGAGCTGCCGGCCGATCAGGACCTCGTACGGATCGCTGCCCGCGGTGCCGCCGACCTGGATCCGCGTCACTGCCTCGCTGCTCATGCTGACTTCAACTCCAGTGCGTCCAGAACGGCTTGGGTGACCTCTTCGGGCGTACGGCCATCGGTGGCGACGACCGCGTCGGCGACCTCCGTGTACAGATGGCGGCGAGCCTCCATCAGCTCCCGCCACTGCCGGCGCGGGTTGACCGCCAGCAGAGGGCGGGCCGCGTTCAGGCCGGTTCGCTGGACCGCTTCCTCGACGTCCATCGAGAGGTAGACGACCCGGTGTCCGGCCAGCAGTCCGCGGGTGTCCTCGTCGAGGATCGAGCCGCCGCCGAGGGCGAGGACGCCGTCGTGCTCGGCCAGCGCCCGCTGGACCGCCTGCTTCTCGACGGCCCGGAAGACCGGCTCGCCCTCGTCGACGAAGATGTCGGCGATCGTGCGGCCCTGCTCGGCGACGATGTCGTCGTCCGTGTCCCGGTACGAGCAGCCGAGCCGCTCGGCCAGCAGCCGCCCGACGGTGGACTTGCCGACGCCCATCGGCCCGACCAGCACAATCTCCAAAGCGCTCACCGGACGATCAGGTGTTCGAGGTAGGACTCCACGTTGCGGCGCGTCTCGGGCACGCTGTCGCCGCCGAACTTCTCCACCACCGCGTCCGCCAGAACCAGGGCCACCATCGCCTCGGCGACGATCCCGGCCGCCGGAACCGCGCACACGTCGGAACGCTGGTGATGCGCCTGCGTCGCCTCACCGGTCACCACATCCACGGTCCGCAGAGCACGCGGCACGGTCGCGATCGGCTTCATCGCCGCCCGCACCCGCAACAGCTCACCCGTGGACAGGCCGCCCTCGGTGCCACCGGAACGCCCGGTCGCACGCCGGATACCGTCATCCGTGGCGAGGATCTCGTCGTGCGCCTTCGAACCCGGCACACGCGCCAGGTCGAAGCCGTCACCGACCTCGACACCCTTGATCGCCTGGATGCCCATCAACGCGGCAGCCAGCCGGGCATCCAGGCGCCGGTCCCAGTGCACATGCGAGCCAAGGCCCACCGGCACGCCGTACGCCAGCACCTCGACCACACCGCCCAGGGTGTCGCCGTCCTTGTGGGCCTGGTCGATCTCCGCGACCATCGCCTTCGACGCGTCGGCGTCCAGGCAGCGCACCGGGTCGGCGTCCAGCTTCTCGACGTCCGAGGGCTTGGGGTAGACACCGTAGGGAGCCTTCGCCGCCGCCAGTTCCACCACGTGCGACACGATCTCGATGCCGGCCGCCGCCTTCAGGAACGAACGGGCCACCGCACCCAGGGCCACCCGCGCCGCCGTCTCGCGCGCGGAGGCGCGTTCCAGGATCGGGCGGGCCTCCTCGAAGCCGTACTTCTGCATGCCGGCCAGGTCGGCATGGCCGGGGCGGGGGCGGGTCAGCGGGGCGTTACGGGCCAGGCCGGCCAGGATCTCCGGATCCACCGGGTCGGCCGCCATCACCTGCTCCCACTTCGGCCACTCCGTGTTGCCGACCATTACCGCGACCGGCGAACCCATCGACAGACCGTGCCGCACACCGCCGAGGAAGGTGATCTCGTCCTGCTCGAACTTCATCCGGGCACCGCGCCCGTAACCGAGCCGACGCCTCGCCAGGTGGTCCGCCACCAACTCCGTGGTGATGGGCACACCGGCGGGAAGACCCTCCAGCGTCGCGACGAGTGCGGGACCATGGGACTCCCCCGCGGTCAACCAGCGCAACCTGCTCAACGGTGCTCCTCATACTCGCGCCCTGGTACTGCCCTGCGTACGCGCGTCCTCGCGTACGGCGACGGCGTGACCGGGTGCGCGGCCCAGGCCCGCCACCTCCCGATCCTCCCACGTCCGGGCCGAATGCCTGATCGGCGGTCCAGCAACCGGACGCCTCGCGAATCGGCTCAGCGGTCGGCGAGCGCCTTCTCGCCCGCCCTGCGCATGGCACCCAGCGGGCCGGGGGTGAGCCCGGTCATCTGCTCCACCTGAAGCACCGCCTGGTGCACGAGCAGGTCGAGCCCGCTGACGACCGCCCCGCCGTACGCCGACCAGCGTGCCGCCAGATCGGTCGGCCAGGGGTGGTAGAGCACGTCGAAGAGAGTCGCCGGCCGTTCCGGGACGGCACCGGAGAGCACGTCCGTCGTACCTGCCGGAGTCGTGGCGATCACCAGCGGGGCGTGCAGCGCTCGGGCCGCGTCCGCCCAGTCCGCCGTACGGACCTCGATGTCGAGACGTTCCCCCCACTGCCGCATCTCGACGGCCCGGGCCTCGCTGCGGACGTACACGACGACCTCGCCGGTACAGATCCGGGCCAGCGCGGCGAGCGCGGAGGAGGCGGTGGCGCCGGCGCCGAGGATCGCGGCGGAGTCCACCTGCTCGATGCCGTGCTCACGCAGGGCGCCCACGATCCCGGGGATGTCGGTGTTGTCCCCGACGCACCGCCCGTCCGAGCCGAACACGACGGTGTTGACGGCCTCGACCGACGCGGCCGTCTCGCTGATCTCGTCGAGCCACGGGATGACCGCCCGCTTGAGCGGCATGGTGAGCGACAATCCCGCCCACTCCGGCCCCAGCTCTCCCAGGAATCCCGGCAGCCCGCCCTCGTCGACCTCGAAACGGTCGTACGTCCACTCGGTGAGCCCGAGTTCCGCGTACGCGGCACGGTGCAGCACCGGCGAGAGGGAGTGGGCGATGGGGGAACCGAGCACTGCGGCCCGACGTCCCCCGCTGTGCTCAGCTGCCGCTTTTACGTTGCGCATTGAATTGCCGGACCAACTCTTCGTGTTCGGACAAGGTCTTGGTGAACTTGGTCGTCTTGCCGTCGAGGGAGATGAAGAACATCCATGCACCACCGTCGGGATTCAGCGCGGCCTTCAGTGCGTCGTCGCTGGGATTTCCGATCGGCCCAGGCGGCAGACCCCTGTAGAAGTACGTGTTGTACGGGTCGTCGTAGTTCCGGATCTCCGACGTCGAAATATTGATCTTGCTCTGGTTCTTGAGGTAGTTGTACGTCGAGTCGAATTCGAGCTTCTGGTTGGTGATGTCGTTCGACGTCTTGAGGCGGTTGTAGACGACAGATGCCATCTTCCTGAAGTCGTCGTGTGTGACACCCTCGGCCTGGACGAGGCTCGCCACCGTGATGACCTGCAACGGGTTGTCGAGGTCGAGCGTCTTCGCCTTGGCTTCGAGATCCAGGGTGTCGTACTTGGCGGTGGCCGCCGTGACCATTTCCTTCAGGATCTCCGCGGGTTTCATACCCTTGGCGGCCGCATAGGTCGTCGGGTAAAGGAAACCTTCCAGCGGGTCCTTGATCTTCTTGCTGTCGTTCGCCCAGTCCGGCAGGCCGAAACTCTTGTAATCCTTTTTGGCGACCTTCGCGGTGGTACCTTCGGCAAGACCGAGCTGTTTGTCGATGGCCGCGTAGACCTGAACATTTCGCTGCCCGGGGACGACGATCATGTTGTTCTGACTCTTGGGATCGAGCATCAACGTGACGACACTCTTGCCGGACATCTCCTTGTTCAGGACATAGACGCCGGCCTGGATCTTCTTGCCGTCGGGATTGTCCGCCTGTGCGGAGACAAAGGCGTCGACACTTTTGACGACACCTTTTTCTTTCAGCGCCTGGCCGATCTCATAGCCGCCCGCACCCTTGGGGATCTCGACCGTCACTGTCGCGCTCACGCCGTCGCCCGCGTAGTCAGGAGCCGGGCCGAAACGATTTTGGTAGAACTGGTACCCGAAATACCCGATTCCAGCGATGCCACCACCGAACACCAGCACGACGACCAGGCAGGCCGTACCGGTACGGCCCTTCTTGCCCTTCCCGGCCTTCTTGTTCTTCCCGTCGTCCCGGCCCTTCCGGTCGCCGCGACCCCGACGCCCCTCCGCCTCGTCCTCGGGCTCGCCGTCATCGTCACCGCCCGCGAAGAAGGCGTGCTCGCCCTGGTCGGGGCCGGGGTCCCAGCCGCTCTGCGGTTCCGGCTCGGGCTCCGGTTCCGCCTCCGGCTCGGTACCGCGCCTGGCCGGCGGCTGCGGCGGCGGGTACGCGTCGGGCGTGCCGTAGTAGTCGGGCTGCTCACCGCCGTACGCGGCGGCCTGCTGGGCGTACGGATCCGTGGGGTCGGCGATGTAGGGGACCTGCGCCTGCTGACCGGCGTTCCAGCCGCCGCCCGCGTACTGCTGCTGCCCCTGGTCGACGTACTGCTGCTGATGAGCCTGGTCGCCGTACTGCTGCGGGTACTGCTGTTGCTGGGGCTGCTGCTGGTACTGCTGTGGATACTGCTGCTGGTGCGGGTACTGCTGCTGAGCCTGACCGTAGGCGGCCTGCTGGCCGTCGGCGCTCCAGTCGCCGTACTGGGACTGCTGCGGCTGCTGCGGGTAGTGCTGCGGCTGGCCGCCGTAGGAGGACTGGTCGGCCTGGGCCTGCTGTCCTTCCCATCCGCCGTCCCCGTACAACGGGTCCTCCGGATGCCACGGTTCGGAGCCTGGGCCCCGGCCATACTCAGTCATCAATCCCCTAGAGCCGCGAGGCGGCCGATCACGCGGCCCCCACATCGCCGCTACCGTTCCGCCTCTTACTGTGCGGCTGCTGTTCGAACAGAGCCACAATCGCGCGGAACGTTACCGTATCGCGATCAGATGACCACTTCGACGCCCTCGCCGGGTGCTTTACCTGACACCCGTTCGGATTCCAGGGCCTGCTGCAGGATGATCACGGCTGCGGCCTGGTCAATGACCGATCTGCCCTTTTTCGATTTCACACCAGAAGCGCGAAGTCCCTGACTGGCCGTCACCGTCGTCATGCGCTCGTCCACCAGACGTACCGGGACCGGCGCGATGAGGCGCACCAGCTGCTCGGCGAAGCCTCGGACCTTGACGGCGGCGGGGCCCTCGCCCCCCTTGAGGGAGCGAGGGAGACCGACGACGACCTCGATGGGTTCGTACTCGTCGACGAGTTCCTTCAACCTGCGCTGAGCTGCGGGAACGTCCCGGCCGGGGACCGTCTCCACCGGAGTGGCGAGGATCCCGTCGGGGTCGCACGACGCGACCCCGATCCGGGCGTCCCCGACGTCGATCGCGAGTCGCCGGCCACGGCGCAGGGTGTTTCCGTCGCCGCTCACTTGGCCGTTTCCGCCACAAGGCGCTCGACGGCGTCGACGGCCTCGCCGACGGCGGCCGGGTTCTGGCCACCGCCCTGGGCGACGTCCGGCTTGCCGCCACCGCCGCCGCCGAGGGTCTTGGCAGCCGTACGAACCAGGTCGCCCGCCTTGAGACCGCGCTCGCGGGCGGCCTCGTTGGTGGCGATGACCGTCAGCGGCTTGCCGCCCGCCGTGGTGAAGAGGGCGACGACGGCGGCCCGGCCGCCCTGGATGCGACCGCGTACGTCGAGGACCAGCTTGCGCAGGTCGTCGGCGCTCGTGCCGTCCGGGACCTGGCCGGTGACGAGAGCCACACCGCGTACGTCCTTGGCGCCCTGGGCGAGACCGGCGGCGGCCTGGAGAACCTTCTCGGCGCGGAACTTCTCGATCTCCTTCTCGGCGTCCTTCAGCTTGCCGAGCATGGCGGAAACCTTCTCCGGAAGCTCTTCCGGGCGACCCTTGACCAGTTCCTGGAGCTGGGCGACGACCGTGTGCTCCCGGGCCAGGAAGTTGTAGGCGTCCACACCGACCAGGGCCTCGATACGCCGGACGCCCGAACCGATGGACGACTCGCCGAGCAGTTTCACCAGGCCGAGCTGGGCGGTGTTGTGGACGTGGGTGCCGCCGCACAGCTCCTTGGAGAAGTCGCCGATCGTCACGACGCGCACGCGCTCGCCGTACTTCTCGCCGAACTCGGCGATGGCGCCCTGCTTCTTGGCCTCGTCGAGGCTGAGGATCTCGGCGTGCACGTCCAGGTCGCGGGCGAGCACCTCGTTGATCTGCTGCTCGACATCGGTCATCACGGCCGTCGGTACGGCGGACGGGGAACCGAAGTCGAAGCGGAAACGGCCGGGCTGGTTCTCGGAACCGGCCTGGGCGGCCGTCGGGCCGAGGGCGTCGCGCAGGGCCTGGTGGGTGAGGTGGGTGGCCGAGTGGGCGCGGGCGATGGCCTTGCGGCGGCGCACGTCGATGGCGGCCTGGGCCTTGGCGCCCACGGTGACCTCGCCGACCTGGACGACGCCCTTGTGGACGTACACGCCAGGAACCGGCTTTTGGCAGTCGCGGATCTCGATGACGGCACCGGTGTCGATCCTGATGCGGCCGGTGTCGCCGATCTGGCCGCCGCCCTCGGCGTAGAACGGGGTGCGGTCGAGGACGATCTCGACCTCGTCGCCCTCGGTGGCGGCCGGGGAGGAGACACCGTCGACGAGGATGCCGACGACTGTCGACTCGCCCTCGGTGCGGTCGTACCCGAAGAACTCGGTCTCACCGGCGGCGTCGGCGATCTCGCGGTAGGCGCCCATGTCGGCGTGGCCGGTCTTCTTGGCCTTGGCGTCGGCCTTGGCGCGGTCCCGCTGCTCCTTCATCAGGCGCCGGAAGCCGTCCTCGTCCACGGAAAGGCCCTGTTCGGCGGCCATTTCGAGGGTGAGGTCGATCGGGAAGCCCCAGGTGTCGTGGAGCAGGAACGCCTTGTCACCGGAGAGGATCTGGCCGCCGGCCTGCTTGGTCTCGGTGACGGCGGTGTCGAGGATGTTGGTGCCGCCCTTGAGGGCCTTGAGGAAGGCGGCCTCCTCGGCGAGGGCCACGGTTTCGATGCGCTTGCGATCGGTGACGAGTTCCGGATACTGCTGGCCCATCGTCTTGATGACGACGTCGACGAGATCGGCGACGACCGGCCCGGAGGCGCCCATCAGGCGCATGTTGCGGATGGCGCGTCGCATGATGCGGCGCAGCACGTAACCGCGCCCCTCGTTGCCGGGGGTGACGCCGTCGCCGATGAGCATGACGGACGTACGGATGTGGTCGGCGACCACACGCATCGAGACGTCGGAGTCGTGCTTCTCGCCGTAGCGCACACCGGTCAGCTCGGTGGCCTTGTCCATGACGACGCGCAGGGTGTCCGTCTCGTACATGTTCTGTACGCCCTGCAGGATCATGGCGAGTCGTTCGAGGCCGAGACCGGTGTCGATGTTCTGCGACGGCAGGTCCCCGAGGATCGGGAAGTCCTCCTTGCCGTCGCCGGCGCCGCGCTCGTACTGCATGAAGACCAGGTTCCAGATCTCCACATAGCGCTCGTCGTTGACGGCCGGGCCGCCCTCGACGCCGAACTCGGGGCCGCGGTCGTAGTTGATCTCGGAGCAGGGTCCGCAGGGGCCGGGGACGCCCATGGACCAGAAGTTGTCCTTCTTGCCGAGGCGCTGGATGCGCTCGGCCGGGACGCCGATCTGCTCGCGCCAGATCTGCTCGGCCTCGTCGTCGTCGAGGTAGACGGTGATCCAGAGCTTCTCGGGGTCAAGGCCGTAGCCACCGTCCGCGACGGAGTTGGTGAGCAGGTCCCAGGCGTACTTGATGGCTCCTTCCTTGAAGTAGTCCCCGAAGGAGAAATTGCCGCACATCTGGAAGAACGTGCCGTGCCGGGTGGTCTTGCCGACCTCTTCGATGTCGGGCGTACGCACGCACTTCTGCACGCTGGTGGCGCGCGGGGCGGGCGGCTTCGTCTCACCGAGGAAGTACGGCTTGAAGGGGACCATGCCCGCGTTGACCAGGAGGAGAGTCGGGTCGTCCGCGATGAGCGACGCCGAAGGGACGACGGTGTGGCCGCGCTCCTCGAAGAAGCTCAGCCAGCGGCGACGAATTTCAGCCGACTCCATCAGTGGTCCTCATTCCGGTTGTACGGGTGCGTGTTGTCCAGCATCCCGTAGTGCTTCTCATCGTGCTTCAGGTTTTCCGCGCCCCGGTCGAGGGCGGCGAGCCGCCGTTGCGGGGGCAGGCCGCGGCCCGGGGGTTCGGCGATCCCGAGGGCCTCGCCCAGCTCGGCCTCGCGCTGGACCATCCCGGCCCGCACGTCGAGGGCGAAGTCCTTGACCCGGTGGCCGGCCTCGATCGCCTTGTTGGCGGCCTGCGCGGCGAGGTGCTCGGGGGTCAGCTGCCGGATCTTGCGGTTGACCTTGGTGGTGGCCCACACACCGGCCGCGGCGCCCGCGGTGAACCAGAACGTACGGCGGAACATGGCGGGGTTCAGCCCTTCTGCCTGCGGCGCTTTTGGCCCTTCGGGGCCGGTACGGTGCGGCCGACGATGACGGTGCGCCGGGCCCGCTCGGGTGCGGGCGCCTCGTCGGCCTTGGTACGGCTCATCGCCCGGCGTACGCCGTAGCCGAACGCGGCGACCTTGACGAGCGGGCCGCCGAAGGTCGAGGCGACGGTGGTGGACAGCGCCGACGCGTTGGAGGTGACCTCCTGGACGTCGGTGGCGATGGCGTCGACCCGGTCGATCTGGGTCTGTGCTGAGCGCACGGCCTGGGAGGCGTCGGCCAGCAGCGGCACGGCCTGGTCCGTCACCTCCGCGACCAGTTTCGTGGTCGCCCTGAGCGTCTGGGCCAGCCTCACCAGAGCCACGGCGAGGAAGGAGACCAGAATCGCCCAGAAGACGGCCACCAGGAGCCCGGCAACCTCTCCACCGGTCACACCGCACCGCTCTCTGCGCTCGTAGATCGACTGAACTCTGGGGTACTTCACGTGTGTTCCGAGTACTTCGAAAGTCGCCCCCGACCCTATCGCGCCGGAGGTGGCTCTCCGTACCCGGACGGGACCCGCCGGGACGGCGTTCGCGCGCGGGCGTGGCCGTACGCGAAAGCCCGCCGCTCCCCCGCCGGTGAGGGCGGGGAAACGACGGGCCGAGGCGCGAAGCCGGTGATGCGTGGTGCTGCGACCGCTGGATCAGCGGGCGTAGTACTCGACGACGAGCTGCTCGTCGCAGATCACCGGGATCTCCTTGCGGTTCGGCTCGCGGTCCAGGCGGAAGGCCAGGGCGCCGAGGTTCACCTGCAGGTAGCGCGGGGTCTCACCGTCGGGGGCGAAGCCACCGGCACGCGCGACCTCGAACAGCGTCTTGCTGCGGCTGCGCTCGCGGACCATCACGACGTCGTCGGGACGGACACGGAACGACGGCTTGTCGACCTTGCCGCCGTTGACCTCGATGTGGCCGTGAACGACCATCTGGCGGGCCTGGTAGATCGTGCGGGCGATGCCCGAACGCAGAACCAGGGCGTCGAGACGACGCTCCAGCTCGATGACCAGGGCCTCACCGGTCTTGCCCTGCGTCTTGGCGGCACGCTCGTAGGCGCGGACGAGCTGACGCTCGGACACGTCGTACTGCGCGCGCAGACGCTGCTTCTCCAGGAGACGGACCTTGTAGTCCGAGTTCTGCTTGCGGCCACGACCGTGCTCACCCGGCGGGTAGGGACGGGCCTCGAAGTACTTGACGGCCTTCGGGGTCAGCGCGATGCCGAGGGCACGCGACTTCTTGACCTTGGGGCGGGGCTGGTTAGCCACTTCTTTTCCTTTTCCTTTTCGGCTGCCTCAGGGTTACGGGAGGTCGCATCCGCAGCCGGGGATTCCCGACAGGTCCACGAGGGACTTGCCAGGCAGCCGTTCCCCTGGTCTGGGCACATACGTGCAGCACACGAACGGCCCACCGACCGTCCCCGGAACCCCGGGTGGTGGTGGGCTGCCCGCGACACCTACGAAGGTGCGCGACGCTCCTGGATCAACAGATCCGGCTGGATGTCCCGCCTGAGGCGCCGACCGAAGCCGGACACGGGACGCAGCACTGCGCAGGATTCTACAGCGTACTCAGGACCGCTTTCGACCGAGGTGCTTCCTGGTCCACTCGACCGCGTCCGCGTACCGGGCCTCGGCTCCGTGCCGGGTCGGTTCGTAGTACGTACGGTCCTTGAGCTCCTCCGGCGCGTACTGCTGCTCGGCGATCCCCTCGGGCAGGTCGTGGGGGTACACGTACCCCTGCGCGTGGCCGAGCTTGGCGGCGCCCTTGTAGTGCCCGTCGCGAAGGTGCATCGGTACGGGCCCCGCGTGGCCCTTGCGTACGTCCTCCATGGCGGCGCCGATCGCCATGGTCGCGGCGTTGGACTTGGGGGCCAGAGCGAGGGCGATGGTGGCGTGGCTGAGGGTGAGGGCGGCCTCCGGGAAGCCGATCATGGCGACGGCCTGCGCGGCGGCGACAACTGTGGGCAGGGCGTTCGGATCGGCGAGGCCGATGTCCTCGCTGGCGGAGATCATCAGACGGCGGGCGATGAAGCGGGGGTCCTCACCGGCCTCGATCATGCGGGCGAGGTAGTGCAGGGCCGCGTCGACGTCGGAGCCCCGGATGGACTTGATGAGGGCGCTGGCGACGTCGTAGTGCTGGTCGCCGTCACGGTCGTACTTCACGGCCGCCCGGTCGACGGTCTCCTCCAGGGTCTGGAGGGTGATCTCCGCGTCGCCCTTGTCGAGCGCGGCTCCGGCGGCGGCCTCCAGGGCGGTCAGGGCCCGGCGGGCGTCACCGCCGGCGATCCGCAGGAAGTGTTCCTCGGTGTCCTCGGGGAGGGTGACGGCGCTCCGCAGGCCGCGCTCGTCGGTGAGGGCGCGGCGCAGCAGGCCGCGCAGGTCGTCGTCCGTGAGCGGTTCGAGGGTGAGGAGGAGGGAGCGGGAGAGAAGGGGTGAGATCACCGAGAAGTACGGGTTCTCGGTGGTCGCCGCGATGAGGGTCACCCAGCGGTTCTCGACGGCGGGCAGCAGGGAGTCCTGCTGGGCCTTGCTGAAGCGGTGGATCTCGTCGAGGAAGAGGACGGTCTCCTTGCCGAAGCCGCCGGTGGCGCGGCGGGCCCCGTCGATGACCGCGCGGACCTCCTTGACGCCCGCGGTGATCGCCGACAGCTCGACGAAGCGCTTGTCGGTGGCCTTGGAGACGACGTACGCCAGGGTGGTCTTGCCGGTGCCCGGCGGCCCCCAGAGGAGCACGGACGAGGGTCCGGCCGGTCCGCCCGCGCTCTCGCCGACGAGCCTGCGCAGCGGCGACCCCGGCTTCAGCAGATGCTGCTGGCCCACGACCTCGTCGAGGACGCGCGGGCGCATCCGCACGGCCAGGGGGCTTCCGGACGGGTCCTTCTCCTGGCGTGCTTCCGCTGCGGCGGTGAACAGGTCGGGCTCCACGTCCAAAACCCTATGTCACGCCACTGACAATGCCGTCGGCGCTGTCAGCTGGTCCAGAAGTCCCACCAGCGGGTCAGGATGAGCATCCCGATGATGCCGATGTGCAGGACCGGCACGACCCAGGTGAACTCGCCGAAGAAGCCCCTGAGCCACTTCGGCGCGGGGATGAAGCCGTTCCGCACGTTGAACGAGGTCACGTACCAGAACATGAGGATCGTCGCGACCCAGGCCAGAGAGCACCACAGGCACAGCGCGCTGATCCGGTACAGGGACTGGAACTGCAGCCAGGTGCAGAATCCGACACCGAAGAGGGTGCCGGCGTTGAAGGTGAGCCAGTACCAGCGCGGGAAACGGGCCCCGGCCAGCAGGCTCATGCCGACACAGATGACGATGCCGTAGGCGACCAGGCCGAGCATCGGGTTCGGGAACCCGAAGGCGGCGGCCTGCTTGCTCTCCATCACGCTGCCGCAGGACACCACGGGGTTGAGGCTGCAGCCGGGCGTGAACGTCGTGCCCGCGACCTTCGCTTCGAGCAGCTTGAACTTGTCGATCGTGATGACCCACGCCGCCAGCAGTCCGGCCGCACCGGTGAGCAACAGCATCACGGCGAACGCACGGCTGCCGCCCACGGAGGCCGAGGCCTCGGCGGGGGGCTCGGGCTGGTCGGTGGAGGCGCCGTCCTTCAGCGTTGTCGTCTTGGTCATCACGCCGTTCCGTTGCTTCGAGAGGGGGGGGTTGGCGGGCACGGTCATTGTGCCGCACGCGGGCGCGTGTCCACCGTTCGGTGGACATAAGAAGACGCACCCTTGGCTCGAAGGCACGGCGTCTCACATGAGGGGCCGCGGGGTGGACGTACGAGGTATTCGGCCTGATGGGGACCATGGCGCGCGCGTGAACACCAGCGTGAGTACCACGCGCGTGGTACTCACGCGTCGGAATCGTCCGACAGGACGAACGGGCGTCCGCCAGGTTGACGGAACGCGGTGAGCGTGGCGGGGGCGAGCGCGCCCCCGCCGCCTCAGCCCAGCCTCGACTCCAGTTCGGCGACGATCTCGTTCACGCCGATCGCCGTCTGCTCGCCGGACTCCATGTCCTTCAGCTGGACCACGCCCTCGGCGAGGTCCCGCTCACCGGCGACGAGTGCGAAGCGGGCGCCCGACCTGTTGGCCGCCTTCATAGCCGCCTTGAGTCCCTTGGCCCCGTACGAGAAGTCCGCCGCGATGCCCGCCTTGCGCAGCGCCGTGACCTTCGCGAACAGCACCCGGCGAGCCTCTTCGCCCAACGGCACCGCGAACACGCTTGTCGCGGACGGGAGTTCGAGTTCGACGCCCTCCGCCTCAAGCGCCAGCACCGTACGGTCGACGCCCAGCGCCCAGCCCACCGAAGGCAGCGCGGGACCACCGAGCATCTCGGAGAGGCCGTCGTAGCGCCCGCCGCCTCCCACCGCGGACTGCGAGCCCAGTCCGTCGTGGACGAACTCGAAGGTCGTACGTGTGTAGTAGTCGAGGCCGCGGACCAGCTTCGGGTCGTCCTCGAAGGTGACGCCCGCCGCGGTGATCAGCTCGCGGACCTCCTCGTGGTAGGCCTTGCACGCGTCACAGAGGTAGTCCCGCAGGAGTGGCGCCCCCACCAACTGCTTCTGGACGTCGTCCCGCTTGTCGTCGAGCACTCGCAGCGGGTTGATGTCGGCCCTGCGCAGCGTCTCCTCGTCCAGGTCGAGGCCCCGGAGGAAGTCCTGCAGCGCCGCCCGGTAGATCGGACGGCACTCCTTGTCGCCCAGGCTGTTCAGCAGGATGCGGAAGTTCCTGAGGCCCAGCGTGCGGTACGCCTGGTCCGCCAGGATGATCAGCTCGGCATCCAGCGCCGGGTCCTCCGCGCCGATCGCCTCCGCGCCGACCTGCGAGAAGTGGCGGTAGCGGCCCTTCTGGGGGCGCTCGTAGCGGTAGTACGAGCCCGAGTACCAGAGCTTGACCGGGAGGTTGCCCAGCTTGTGGAGGTTGGCCTCCAGCGCCGCGCGCAGTACGGACGCGGTGCCCTCGGGGCGCAGGGCCAGCCTGTCGCCGCCCTTGGTCTCGAAGGCGTACATCTCCTTCGTCACGATGTCCGTCGATTCGCCGACGCCCCGGGCGAACAGTTCGACGCTCTCGAAGCCCGGCGTCTCGATGTAGCCGTAGCCGGAGTTGCGCAGCGGGGCCGCGATGGCTTCCCGTACCGCCAGAAACTTCGCGCTCTCCGGCGGGATCAGGTCGTACGTGCCCTTGGGGGCCTTGAAGGTGCTCACGGGTGTCTCGTCACATTCCTCGTCGGGGAGGGGGGTTCGAACCCTCGCCGCGATCGTGAAGGCCGGCCGCCACCTGCCGCAGATACGGATTGGTGGCGCGCTCCTGGCCGATGGTCGTGTAGTCCTGGTGACCCGGCAGCACCACGGTGGAGTCGTCGAGCGGCAGGACCACACGGGCCAGCGATTCGAGCATGTCCTCCATGGAGCCACCGGGGAAGTCGGTACGTCCGATGGAGCCGGCGAACAGCAGGTCGCCCGAGAACAGGATCGGCGGGATGTCCGCCGCCTCGGGCAGGCCGAAGGTCACCGACCCCTTCGTATGGCCGGGCGCGTGCGCGACGGACAGCTCCAGCCCGGCCAGCTCCAGCCGCGCGCCGTCCGTGAGTTCCTTGACGTCGTCCGGTTCGCCGATGGTCAGCTCGCCCATCAGCTGCATGCCGATGGACCGGCCGAGCGCCTTCTCCGGGTCGCTCATCATGAATCGGTCGTCGGGGTGGATCCACGCCGGGACACCGTGCGCGCCGCACACCGGGACGACCGAGGCGACATGGTCGATGTGGCCATGGGTGAGGACGACCGCGACGGGCTTGAGCCGATGTTTCCTGAGCGTCTCCTCGACTCCCTCGGCG
This sequence comes from Streptomyces sp. B21-083, assembly GCF_036898825.1. Classification (GTDB taxonomy): domain Bacteria; phylum Actinomycetota; class Actinomycetes; order Streptomycetales; family Streptomycetaceae; genus Streptomyces. The sequence continues at coordinate 1,684,931 of NZ_JARUND010000002.1, forward strand.
GCCTGGTGGCCCGGGTCGATGATCACGCACTCCTCACCGGCGGCGGGGGCGACGAGATAACAGTTCGTCCCCCAGGCGCCGGCCGGGAACCCGGCAATGAGCACGATCATCCTTCGATTTGTGGCGTACGTGATCGTACGGGGTGGATGGCAGTGCCCCAGAGCCTACCGGCGCTGCCGTTTCCTCAGCGAACCCATATACGGTACGGGGCACACGCAGGCGATCGGCACACAAGACGCACGCGTCCCAGTTGACGTACGAGACGCATGAGGAGAGAACCCGGTGGTCACCCAGGAGCAGCGGCGGCGTCAGCTCGCCCGGGAGAAGTTCTTGCGGCAGCAGCAGCGGCGTACGGCCGCGCGGCGCAAGGCGAACGTGCGCAACTCGGTGATCGCGTCGGTCCTCGGCGTGATCGTCGTGGGAAGCGTGTTGTCGTACGCGACCGGAGTCTTCAAGAACGACGACAGCAAGTCGAAGACGAACGCGAGCGCGGAGGTCACCCCTAGCGCCTCCCCCAGCAAGGCCCCGGACCCCTGCGCGAAGGCCGCCGAGGGGAAGGTGAAGTCGCTGAGCTGGAAGAAGGAGCCGGCGATGACCATCGACAAGTCGGCGAAGTACGAGTTGAAGCTCGCGACGACCTGCGGCGACATCGACGTAGCCCTGAAGACGTCCGCGGCCCCGCACACGGTGAACTCGTTCAACTTCCTGGCGGGCGAGGGCTACCTGGACCACACCAAGTGCCACCGGCTCACCACGAACGGCATCTACGTGCTGCAGTGCGGCGACCCGAAGGGCACCGGCATGGGCGGCCCGGGCTACACCCTTCCGGACGAGAACCTGAAGGACAAAACCCTCAAGAAGAACATCTACCCGGCGGGCACGATCGCCATGGCCAACACGGGCCAGGCGCACACCGGCGGCAGTCAGTTCTTCCTGGTCTACCAGGACAGTCAGCTTCCGCCCAGTTACACACCGTTCGGCACGATTTCCGCGTCGGGAATGAAGGTGCTCAAGAAAATCGCCGCGGCCGGTGAGGCCACGGGACAGGGCGACGGCGCACCGAATGCGACCGTTGTGATCAACAAGGCGACAGTAACGAAATCCTGACCGCCAACTGCGAAACTTCGGTCGCGCGGGATGCGGACAGCATCCCTGCCGGTCGCCTATGTTGGCCGTGACGAAACTGTGGACGATGCCCGGGGGTGCAGAGCCCTCCGCAGGCATCATGTGGAGGAGGCGCTGTGAGCAGCGACCCGTGGGGCCGCGTCGACGAGACGGGGACCGTGTACGTGCGTACTGCCGACGGTGAGCAGGTCGTCGGTTCCTGGCAGGCCGGCTCCCCCGAGGAGGCGTTGGCCTACTTCGAGCGCAAGTACGAGGGCCTGGTTGTCGAGATCGGCCTCCTCGAGAAGCGAGTCAAGACCACCGACCTGTCCGCGAAGGACGCCCAGGTGGCCATCGATCACATCCGCGAGCAGGTGGACGCCCACCACGCGGTGGGCGATCTGGCCTCGCTGAAGGTCCGGCTGGACAAGCTCGTGGAGACCGTCGAAACCCGCCGCGAGGAGCGCAAGCAGCAGCGGGCCAAGCAGTCCGACGAGGCACGGCACGCCAAGGAGGCGCTGGTCGTCGAGGCGGAGGAGCTGGCGCAGTCCGACCAGTGGCGGTCCGCCGGTGAGCGGCTCCGCGCGCTGGTGGACATCTGGAAGGGGCTGCCGCGGCTCGACCGGAAGTCGGACGACGAGCTGTGGCATCGCTTCTCGCACGCTCGCTCGGCGTTCTCCAAGCGCCGAAAGGCGCACTTCGCGTCCCTGGACGCGCAGCGCGAGGACGCCCGCAAGGTCAAGGAGAAGCTGGTCGCGGAGGCCGAGGCGCTGTCCGCGTCGACGGACTGGGGTCCGACGGCGGCGCGCTACCGCGAGCTGATGACGGACTGGAAGGCCGCGGGCCGCGCCCAGCGCGAGCACGAGGACGACCTGTGGAACCGCTTCCGCGGCGCCCAGGACGTGTTCTTCGCGGCGCGCGGTTCGGTCTTCGCCGAGCGGGACGCGGAGCAGACCGAGAACCTCCAGCTGAAGGAGGAGCTGGCCCAGGAGGCCGAGAAGCTCCTGCCGATCACGGACCTGAAGGCCGCCCGGGCCGCGTTCCGTTCGATCAACGAGCGCTGGGAGGCCATCGGCCATGTGCCGCGGGACGCGCGCCCGAAGGTCGAGGGGCGGATGCACACGGTCGAGCGGGCCCTTCAGGAGTCCGAGGAGACCGAGTGGCGCCGGACGAACCCGGAGGCACGCGCGCGTGCCGAGGGTCTGACCGGCCAGCTCCAGGCTGCCGTGGACAAGCTCGGCGGCCAGATCGAGACCGCTCGGGCGCAGGGCAACAACGCCAGGGCCGACAAGCTCCAGAAGGAGCTGGACGGCCGTCAGGCACTGCTGGACCAGGCGCTCAAGGGACTGCAGGAGTTCGGCGGCTAGGTCCCGCCGGTTTCCTCGCACACCGCGACGCGAGAAGGGCTCCCGTACATCTCGTACGGGAGCCCTTCCGCGTGGCGGCGCCTGTGGTTACGGCCTGCGGGCCGAGGTCACCCGGTACACGTCGTAGACGCCCTCGACGCCTCTCACGGCCTTCAGGACGTGGCCCAGGTGCTTGGGGTCGCCCATCTCGAAGGTGAAGCGGGAGGTGGCCACCCGGTCCCTCGACGTCTGGACGGCCGCCGACAGGATGTTGACGTGCTGGTCGGACAGAATGCGGGTGACGTCCGAGAGGAGGCGGGAGCGGTCCAGCGCCTCGACCTGGATGGCTACCAGGAAGACCGAGGACTGGGTGGGCGCCCACTCGACCTCGAGGATCCGCTCGGGCTCCCGGGACAGGGACTCGATGTTCACACAGTCGTTGCGGTGAACCGATACGCCGCTACCGCGCGTGACGAAACCGATGATGGGATCGCCGGGTACGGGCGTACAGCAGCGGGCGAGCTTCACCCAGACGTCGTCGACGCCCTTGACCACCACGCCCGGGTCGTTGTTGCTGCGCCGCTTGCGGCCCCGGGCGGGCGGAACGGACTCGTCGATCTCCTCGGTGGCCGCCTCCTCGCCGCCGAGAGCCTGTACGAGCTTCTGCACGACGTTCTGCGCGGCCACATGCCCCTCGCCGATCGCCGCGTACAGGGACGAGATGTCCGGGTAGCGCATCTCGTGGGCGAGGGTGACGAGGGAGTCGCCGGTGAGGATGCGCTGGATCGGCAGGTTCTGCTTGCGCATCGCGCGCGCGATGGCGTCCTTGCCCTGTTCGATCGCCTCGTCGCGCCGCTCCTTGGAGAACCAGGCGCGGATCTTGTTGCGGGCGCGCGGCGACTTGACGAAGCCGAGCCAGTCGCGGGAGGGCCCCGCGCCGGCCGCCTTGGAGGTGAAGACCTCCACCAGGTCGCCGTTGTCCAGGGTGGACTCCAGCGGTACGAGGCGGCCGTTGACACGTGCCCCTATGGTCCGGTGGCCGACCTCGGTGTGCACCGCGTACGAGAAGTCGACCGGGGTCGCTCCCGCCGGAAGCGCTATCACGTCGCCCTTGGGCGTGAAGACGAAGACCTCGTTGCGGGACAGGTCGAAGCGCAGGGACTCCAGGAACTCGCCGGGGTCCTCGGTCTCCTTCTGCCAGTCGAGAAGCTGCCGCAGCCAGGCCATGTCGTTGAGGTGGTCGTCCTTGCCGGTGGTCCTCGGCTGGTCCGACCGCACCTTGGAGGCACCGGCGACCGCCTCCTGCTTGTACTTCCAGTGCGCGGCGATGCCGTACTCGGCGCGCCGGTGCATGTCGAACGTACGGATCTGGAGTTCGACGGGCTTGCCGTTGGGCCCGATGACCGTCGTGTGCAGGGACTGGTACATGTTGTACTTGGGCATCGCGATGTAGTCCTTGAACCGGCCGGGGACCGGGTTCCAGCGCGCGTGCACGGTGCCGAGGGCGGCATAGCAGTCGCGGACCGTGTCGACAAGTACACGAATACCCACGAGGTCGTAGATCTCCGCGAAGTCACGGCCTCGGACGATCATCTTCTGGTAGACGCTGTAGTAGTGCTTCGGGCGGCCGGTGACCGTCGCCTTGATCCGGGCCGCGCGCAGGTCGGACTGGACCTCGTCGGTCACTATGGCCAGATATTCGTCCCGCTTCGGTGCCCGCTCGGCCACCAGCCGGACGATCTCGTCGTACATCTTGGGGTAGAGGATCGCGAAGGCGAGGTCCTCCAGCTCCCACTTGATGGTGTTCATGCCCAGGCGATGGGCGAGCGGCGCGTAGATCTCCAGCGTCTCGCGCGCCTTCTTCTCCTGCTTCTCGCGCTTGAGATAGCGCATGGTGCGCATGTTGTGGAGCCGGTCGGCGAGCTTGATGACCAGGACACGCGGGTCCTTGGCCATGGCGACGACCATCTTGCGTACGGTCTCGGCCTGCGCGGCCTCGCCGAACTTGACCTTGTCCAGCTTGGTGACGCCGTCGACGAGGAGCGCGACGGAGTCGCCGAAGTCGCGGCGGAGCTGGTCCAGGCCGTACTCGGTGTCCTCGACCGTGTCGTGCAGCAGGCCCGCCATGAGCGTCGCCGGGTCCATGCCCAGCTCGGCGAGGATCGTGGTGACGGCCAGCGGGTGGGTGATGTATGGGTCGCCGCTCTTGCGCTTCTGGCCGCGGTGCCAGCGTTCGGCGACCTGGTAGGCCTTCTCGACCTGGCGGAGCGTCGCCGTCTCGATCTTCGGGTCGTTGCTGCGCACCGCCCTCAGCAGCGGCTCAAGGACCGGGTTGTACGGATTGGAACGCTGCACGCCGAGCCGGGCCAGCCGGGCGCGTACCCGGTTGGGCGAGGCGGAGCGGGCGGGCGGCTGGCCGGCGGCAGGGCGGGGCGGGGGCGCGGGGGCCGGGGCGGGCTCGGGCGTGGCCGGCTTGGGGCGCGAGGGCTCGGCCGCGCGGTCGACGGGCGCGGACTGGGCGTGCTCCACCGGCCCGTGCGCGTCGTTGTTCGCGGTCCGCGCGGGCGTCGCCGCGGGCTCCGAGGCTGGCTCGGGCTTGGCGGCGGTCAGGGGCTGGGCCTCGTCTGCCAAGAGGACTCCTCGTGCGCGATCCGGGTCCCCCGGTCAGGCTCCGGAGTGCCCATGGTAGCGATCCCGGGCTCCGGGATCGCCTTCAGGCCACTGAAACGGCCTTCTACTCAAGGAACGCGAGAGGCGGGCACCGGATTCCTCCGGTGCCCGCCTCCGTCGCTTCACGTGTCCGCGGGCAGCCCTGGTGGGCTGCCTCAGACGGTGATCAGCGCCTCCAACGCCGCTCCGGACAGAGCGGGTTCGAGTCGCTGCCGGCCGCCGAGGAAACCGAGCTCCATGAGGACCGCGAGACCCGCGACCTCCGCGCCGGCCCGCCGGATCAGCTGGACCGAGGCCTCGGCGGTGCCGCCCGTGGCCAGTACGTCGTCGATGACCATGACGCGGTCGCCCGCCGCCAGGTCCTCGGCGTGCACCTCGATCTCGGCGGAGCCGTACTCCAGGTCGTACGCCTGGCTGAGGGTGGCTCCGGGGAGCTTGCCCGCCTTGCGTACGGGGATGAAGCCGAGGCCTGCCCGGACCGCGACAGGGGCGCCCAGGATGAAGCCGCGGGCCTCCAGGCCGACGATCTTCGTGGCACCGCTGCGGACAGCGATGTCGACCAGCGCGTCGGTGAGCGCGGTGAACGCCTCGGGGTCCGCCAGGAGCGGGGTGATGTCCTTGAACATCACCCCCGGCTCCGGGTAGTCCGCCACATCGCGGATACGGCTGAGCAGCAACTCCTGGACGGCCGTCATCGGCGCTTGCCCGAGGGCCGGCCGCGACCCCGGTTACGGGACGCGGGCTGATTGCGCGGGCCGACGACCGCGGGAGCGGCGTCGTCGTCCTCGTCGTACGGCTGCTCGTCGCTGACCTGCGCCGCCGGGGCCCCACCCTGCGCGGCCTGCGCCCGCTTGGCGAGAACGCGCTTCCTCAGGGCCTTCATCTGCGGCTCGCGCTCCTTGAGGTCGGCGACGAGCGGCGTGGCGATGAAGATCGAGGAGTACGCGCCGGCCGCGAGGCCGACGAACAGCGACAGCGAGATGTCGTTGAGCATGCCCGCGCCGAGCACACCGCCACCGATGAACAGCAGACCGGCGACCGGGAGGAGCGCGACCACCGTGGTGTTGATGGAGCGGACCAGGGTCCCGTTGATCGACCGGTCGGCGATCTCGCTGTAGGTCCAGCGGGTCTGCTTGGTGATGTCCTTGGTCTGCTCCTTGAGACTGTCGAAGACGACGACCGTGTCGTAGAGCGAGTAACCGAGGATCGTGAGCAGACCGATCACCGTGCCTGGCGTGACCTCGAAGCCGACGAGGGCGTAGATGCCGACCGTGATCGTGATGTCGTGGATGAGCGCCACCAGCGCGGCGATGGCCATGCGCCACTCGAAGGCGATGGCGAGATAGATCACCACCAGAATCATGAAGATCACCAGGCCCTGCCAGGCCTTGTTCGCCACCTGGTCACCCCAACTGGGGCCGACCAGCTCACCGGTGATGGCCTTCTCCGAGACACCGAGGTCCTTGGCGAGCTGCGCCGAGACGTCGTCCGCCTTCTTGGTGTCGATCGTGGCGACCTGGATGCGCAGGCCGTCCTTGCCGAGCTTCTGGACGATCGCGTCGTGGCCGGAAGCCGTTTCCGCGTACTTCTCGGCCTGAGTCACCGAGACGCTGGTCTTCTCGATGGTGAAGACGGCGCCGCCCTCGAACTCGATGCCCATGTTCAGGCCGCGCACCGACAGGCCGAGGATGGCCGTGATGGTGATCAGGATCGAGATGCCGTACCAGATGAATCGCTTGCCGACGAAGTCGTAGCCGATCTCGCCGCGGTGGAGCCGGGCGCCGAGGGTGCCGAGTTTCGACATCTCACGCCTCCTTCATGTCGACGGGCGCGGACGCGCGACGGGTGCGGCGGATTGGCGGTTGGGCGCCCAGGCGCTGCGGGTCGAGGCCTGACCAGCGGTGGCCCTCCGCGAAGAACTTCTTGCGGGCGAGGATGGTCATCAACGGCTTCGTGAAGAAGAAGACGACGACCACGTCGAGCACGGTGGTCAGACCGAGGGTGAACGCGAAGCCCTGGACCTTGCCGACGGTGACGATGAAGAGCACCGCGGCGGCGAGGAAGGACACGAAGTCGGAGACCAGGATGGTGCGCCGGGCGCGCGGCCACGCGCGTTCGACGGCGGGCCGCAGTGAACGACCCTCCCGGATCTCGTCACGGATGCGTTCGAAGAACACGATGAACGAGTCCGCGGTGATACCGATCGCGACGATCGCACCACAGACGGCCGGCAGGTTCAGCGCGAAGCCGATGGCCGGACCGAGCAACGACATGATCACGTACGTGAGGGCAGCGGAGACCAGGAGGGAGGCGATGGCGACGGTCGACAGGCCCCGGTAGTAGACCACCAGGTAGATGACGACCAGGGCCAGGCCGATCGCACCCGCGATCAGACCCGCGTGCAACTGCTCGCCGCCGAGTGCGGGGCTCACCGTGCTGACGCTGTCCGTCTTGAAGGTGAGCGGCAGGGCACCGTACGACAGCATGTTCGCCAGGTCCTGCGCCTCGGTCTGGCCGAAGCTGCCGGAGATCTGGGCGGAGCCGCCCGTGATGGCCGTGCTGACACGCGGGTTGGAGACGACCTCACCGTCCAGGACGATGCCGAACTCGTTCTGCGGGGGCTGGTTCTGGGCGAGACGGCCGGTGACCTCACCGAACTGCTTGCTGCCCTTGCTCGTGAAGTCCATGGTGACCTGCCAGCCGGCGGCACCCTGCGTGTCGAAGACGGCCTGGGCCTTCTTGACCTCGGTGCCGTCGATCTCGGCCGGGCCGAGGATGAACTTCTGCCACTGGCCCTGCGAGTCCTTGCCGCAGGCCACCGTCGGCTCAGTGGGCTTGACGCCGTCACCGGTGACCGCGCGGACCGCCTTCTTGGTGCAGTCCAGCGCCGCGTACTTCGCCTGAAGGGCCGCGGTCGCCGGGTCGGGGGCGGTGCTCGCCGAGGGCGACGTGCTGGTGGCGGCCGACGGCGAGCCACTCGGCGTCGGGGTCGCGTCGGCCTTCAGGGCGTCGGTGACCGGGCGGCCCTGAGAGGTGGAGCTGGCCGACGGGCTGGGTGAGCCGGACGACGTCGAGGTCGCCTTTTCGCCCGTCTTCGAGGCCGACGGCGAGGGGCTGCCGGACGTGCTCGTGCTCGGCGTGGGGCTGGCCGTCGCAGCGCCGCCCTGGACCTCATAGGTCAGAACCGGACGGAAGTAGAGCTTGGCGGTGGTGCCTACCTGATCCCGGGCTTGTTTCGAGTTCGTGCCCTTGGGGATGTTGACGATGATGTTGCGATCGCCCTGTGTCTGCACCTCGGCCTCGGAGACGCCCAGACCGTTGACACGGCGGTTCATGATGTCGACCGCGATGTCCATGTTGGTCTTGTTGATGGCGGATTCCTGGCCGCTCTTGGCCCCGAGCGTGATGCTCGTACCACCGGCCAGGTCGATGCCGAGACGCGGAGTCGTGTGCCCCGAGAGGAACATGCCTCCGGTGAGCGCCACGATGGCGATCAGAATGAGGGCCAGCGAGCGTCCTGGCTTGCTCTGGGAGCTTGCGCTCCGGCCCTTCTTAGGTGCTGCCACCTTCTCGTACTCCCTCTCGGGCCGCCTCGCGCCGGGTCAGCGCGGCCGGCGGCCATGACATGGTGTCGGGACTCCCTGCGAGAACCGCACGTGCCGGGGGTACGGGACGTGAGCGGATCGCGCCGCGCTCCTCCCCCGGAACGCGGCTACTTCGCGTCGGACTCGCCGTCGGTCTTCTTCGGCTCTTCTTCCGCCTTCACCTCAGCGGCTTCGGTCTCGTCGGCCGTCTCGTCGGCCGCGTCCTTCTTGCCGAGGTCGATGGGCTTGTCGTCGGAAGCGGCGGGAGCGTCGTCGGAGGGCTCGTCGGTCTCGGTGATGGAGGAGGCGTCGTCCGGGACGAGGGACTCGTCGGACTTCAGGTCGTGCTCGATACCGTGAACCAGGCGGTTGTACTCGTCGTCCGTGAGGACGGCGCCGATCGAGTTCTTCGCGAAGAGAAGCTCCACACCCGGGCCCGCGTCAAGGAGGACGGTCTCCTCGTTGACTTCCTTGACCGTCGCGTACATGCCCCCGATCGTGCGGACACCGGTGCCGGGCTGCATGTCGTTTCGCATCTGCGATGCGGCCTGCTGCTTGCGCTTGGCCGAGCGGGTCATCAGGAACATGGCCCCGATGAGCACGATGAACGGGAGGAGGGTCACGATATTCACGGGACGGGATTTCCTTCGCACTACCGCGTAGGTGAGCGGCCTGGTGGATGGGGGTGTGGTCGGCGCCGCCTACAAAGTTACAAAGGCGGCATCGGCGGAGTCTAAGCGAGTCCGCACTCCAGGAACAACGCTCAGCATGGCACCACGGTTCCTGAGCCCGCGAGCACCCTCGCCGTCACGCCCCGAACAGGTCCTGTTGTCCGCTTCCCCCCGTTGTGGAACGGGGCGGCGTGAGGCCGAGATGCGCCCATGCGGCGGGCGTCGCGACCCGTCCACGCGGGGTACGGGCCAGCAGTCCCTCCCGTACGAGGAAGGGCTCGGCGACCTCCTCGACGGTCTCCCGCTCCTCCCCCACCGCGACGGCCAGCGTGGAGAGCCCCACCGGTCCGCCGCCGAACAGCTTCAGCAGCGCTTCGAGGACGCCTCTGTCCAGACGGTCCAGACCGCGGGCGTCGACCTCGTAGACCTTGAGGGCCGCCTCCGCGATGGCGCGGGTGATGACGCCGTCGGCCTTGACCTGCGCGTAGTCCCGGACGCGGCGCAGGAGCCGGTTGGCGATCCGGGGGGTGCCGCGTGAGCGGCCGGCGATCTCGGCGGCGCCCTCGGTACCGATCTCGACGTCGAGGAGGTTCGCGGAGCGGTGGATGACGCGCTGCAGTTCGGCCGGTTCGTAGAACTCCATGTGCGCGGTGAAGCCGAAGCGGTCGCGCAGCGGGGGTGGCAGCAGTCCCGCGCGCGTGGTGGCGCCGACCAGCGTGAACGGGGGCAGTTCGAGGGGGATGGCGGTGGCGCCGGGGCCCTTGCCGACGATCACGTCGACGCGGAAGTCCTCCATCGCCATGTAGAGCATCTCCTCGGCGGGCCGGGACATGCGGTGGATCTCGTCGAGGAAGAGGACCTCGCCCTCCTGGAGGGAGGAGAGGATCGCCGCGAGGTCGCCGGCGTGCTGGATGGCGGGGCCGCTGGTGATGCGGATGGGGGCGCCCATCTCGGCCGCGATGATCATCGAGAGGGTGGTCTTGCCGAGGCCGGGGGCACCGGAGAGAAGGACATGGTCGGCGGTGGCGCCCCGCGCGCGCGCGGCGCGCAGGACGAGGTCGAGCTGTTCGCGAACCTTCTCCTGGCCGATGAACTCGTCCAGGTCCTTGGGACGCAGGGCTGCCTCGACGGCCTGGTCCTCACCGTCTGCGGACGCGGCGACGAGCCGCTCGGGGGCGGTGCTCTCGTCGGTCGTGTCGTCCCAGTTCACTGCGTTCTCCTAGCTGGGTGCGCCGGGCGCGTGTGCCGGCCGGGGGGCCCACGTTCTGGGGGGTGTCCCCCGGACAGCGCGGCAAGCGTGTGTCTCGCGGTCGCGGTCGGTCGGGTGGTTCGTGCGGAGGGGGCGTACGGCGGTGGGGGCGCCGCAGGTCAGCGGTCTTCTGCCGGTCCGTCAGGTCCCGTGGTCAGCGGGCTCTGTTGAGGGTCTGCAGGGCCGCCTTCAGCAACTGGCCCACCTGAGGTGTGCCTTCGGCGGCCTCGGCCTGGGGTGTCACGGCGGCCACCGCCTCGTCGGCTTCCCGGGTGGCGTACCCGAGGCCGATCAGGGCCGCGTGCAGTTGGTCGCGCCAGCCGGTGGTGACCGGGGAACCGATGGCGGGGCCGGTGCCCAGCGGGGCGCCGAGGCGGTCCTTCAGCTCCAGGAGCAGCTTCTGGGCGCCCCTCTTGCCGATGCCGGGCACGGCGATCAGCGCCTTCTCGTCCGCCGTGGACACCGCGCGGCGCAGGGCGTCCGGCGAGTGCACGGCCAGCATGGCCTGGGCGAGGCGGGGGCCGACACCGCTCGCGGTCTGGAGCAGCTCGAAGGTCTGTCGTTCGTCGTCGTCCGTGAAGCCGTACAGGGTCAGGGAGTCCTCGCGGACCACCAGGGAGGTGGCGAGTCTGGCCTGCTGTCCCATGCGCAGTCCGGACAGGGTGTTGGGGGCGCACTGGACGGCGATGCCGATCCCGCCCACTTCGACCACCGCGGAGTCGGGGGCGAGGGCGGCCACCGGGCCGCTGACGAAGGCGATCATGCGGGGCGGCCTTTCGAGGCGGGTGCTGTCGTTGTCGACGAGGGTGTTTTGGCCTGTGCTCTGTGAAGAGCGACGGCCTGCTGGAGCCGGTTCTGCGCGACGGCCTGCTGCAGGCGCGTCTGAGCGGGTGCGCGCCAGATGTGGCAGATGGCGAGTGCGAGGGCGTCGGCGGCGTCGGCGGGCTTGGGGGGTGCGTCGAGCCGGAGCAGCCGGGTCACCATCGCGCCGACCTGGGCCTTGTCGGCCCGTCCGCTGCCGGTGACGGCGGCCTTCACCTCGCTGGGGGTGTGCAGGGCTACGGGGATGCCGCGCCGGGCCGCACACAGCATCGCCACGGCGCTGGCCTGGGCCGTGCCCATCACCGTACGGACGTTGTGCTGGCTGAACACCCGCTCCACAGCGACGAATTCGGGCCGGTGTTCGTCGAGCCACTGCTCGATGCCCCGCTCGATCTCGACGAGCCGCAGGCCCAGTTCGGCATCCGCGGGCGTGCGTACGACGCCGACGCCGATCATCGTCAACGGGCGCCCGGGGACGCCCTCGACGACACCGACACCGCATCGGGTCAGTCCCGGGTCAACTCCCAGTACGCGCACCCGCCCCACCCCTCTGTCCGGTCGCGGTCCGTCGACGGTGATCTTTGACTGCCGTCAGGCTATCCGCTGCCACTGACAACAGCGGCGGGCCGGTAGGACGTGTCCCACCGGCCCGCCGGAACCGCTCGCCCTGGGCGGGCTCTCGCGGCAGTGCTACGCGTCGACCTTCTCCATGACCTCGTCGCTGACGTCGAAGTTGGCGAAGACGTTCTGCACGTCGTCGCTGTCCTCCAGGGCGTCGATCAGCTTGAAGATCTTCCTGGCGCCGTCCTCGTCCAGCTCGACCTGCATGGTCGGGACGAAGTTGGCGTCGGCGGAGTCGTAGTCGATGCCGCCTTCCTGGAGCGCGGTGCGCACCGCGACCAGGTCGGTGGCCTCGGAGATGACCTCGAAGGACTCCCCGAGGTCGTTGACCTCTTCGGCGCCGGCTTCCAGCACGGCACCCAGGACGTCGTCCTCGGTCAGCTCACCCTTGGGGACGACGATGACGCCCTTGCGGTTGAAGAGGTACGAGACCGAGCCGGGGTCGGCCATGTTGCCGCCGTTGCGGGTCATGGCGACGCGGACGTCCGAGGCGGCGCGGTTGCGGTTGTCGGTGAGGCACTCGATGAGCACCGCGACACCGTTGGGACCGTAACCCTCGTACATGATCGTCTCGTAGTCGGCGCCACCGGCTTCGAGACCGGCGCCGCGCTTGACCGCGGAGTCGATGTTCTTGTTCGGGACCGAGCTCTTCTTGGCCTTCTGGATGGCGTCGAACAGCGTCGGGTTGCCGGACACATCAGCGCCGCCCGTGCGTGCCGCGACCTCGATGTTTTTGATCATCTTCGCGAAGAGCTTGCCGCGCTTGGCGTCGATCACGGCCTTCTTGTGCTTCGTCGTAGCCCATTTAGAGTGGCCGGACATCTGCCTGTCTCCTTCGCGTAACCCAACCCTGTACGAACCCCAGAGATCCTACAAGGACTCCGCTGCACGGTCAGCGCCCACCGCGCGTGCCATGTGGGCCCTCACCATGTCGACGAAGAGGGAGTGCACGCGGTGGTCGCCGGTCAGTTCCGGGTGGAACGAGGTGGCGAGCGCGTTGGCCTGGCGTACGGCGACGATGTGCCCGGCGTGCTCGGCGAGCACCTCGGCCGCGGCGCCCACGGACTCGACCCAGGGAGCGCGGATGAAGACGCCCTCCACAGGATCGCCCTCGACGCCCGTCACGTCGACCGCCGCTTCGAAGGACTCGTTCTGGCGTCCGAAAGCGTTGCGGCGCACGATCATGTCGATACCGCCGACGGTCTCCTGGCCCGAGCGCGGGTCGAGGATCTTGTCGGCGAGCATGATCATGCCGGCGCAGGTGCCGTAGACGGGCATTCCGGCCCGCACGCGCGCGCGGAGGGGCTCCATCACGCCGAAGAGAACGGCCAGTTTGGAGATGGTGGTGGACTCGCCGCCGGGGATGATCAGGCCGTCAACCTCGGCGAGTTCCTCGGGGCGTCGCACCGGCCTGGCCAGGGCGTCGGCCTCGGCCAGGGCGATGAGATGCTCCTGCACATCGCCCTGGAGAGCCAGGACACCGATGACGGGGGTGTCGTACATGGGTGACATGGGTGCTACCAGCCCCGGTTCGCGTAGCGCTCGGACTCGGGCAGCGTGTCGCAGTTGATGCCGACCATGGCCTCGCCGAGGTTGCGGGACGCGTCCGCGATGATCTTCGGGTCGTCGTAGAAGGTGGTCGCCTTCACGATGGCGGCGGCGCGCTTGGCGGGGTCGCCCGACTTGAAGATGCCGGAGCCGACGAAGACGCCCTCGGCGCCCAGCTGACGCATGAGCGCGGCGTCGGCGGGGGTCGCCACACCGCCGGCGGAGAACAGCACGACCGGCAGCCTGCCGAGATCGGCGACCTCCTGGACGAGCTCGTACGGGGCACGCAGTTCCTTGGCGGCGGCGTACAGCTCGTTGTTGTCGTAGCCGCGCAGACGGGCGATCTCGTTCTTGATCTGCCGCAGGTGGCGGACGGCCTCGACGACGTTGCCGGTGCCGGCCTCGCCCTTGGAGCGGATCATCGCCGCGCCCTCGGCGATACGGCGCAGGGCCTCTCCGAGGCTGGTGGCGCCACATACGAAGGGGGTGGTGAAGGCCCACTTGTCGGAGTGGTTGACCTCGTCGGCCGGGGTGAGCACCTCGGACTCGTCGATGTAGTCGACCCCGAGGGACTGCAGGACCTGGGCCTCGACGAAGTGACCGATGCGCGACTTCGCCATGACCGGGATGGACACGGCCTCGATGATGCCCTCGATCATGTCCGGGTCGGACATACGGGCCACGCCGCCGTCCTTACGGATGTCCGCCGGGACACGCTCCAGGGCCATGACGGCGACGGCGCCGGCGTCCTCGGCGATCTTGGCCTGCTCGGCGTTGACCACGTCCATGATCACACCGCCCTTGAGCTGCTCGGCCATGCCGCGCTTCACGCGGGCGGTGCCGGTTTCGGACGTCTGGGCGGAGTTGGAGAGCGTGCTGGACACGGTTTGACCTCACTCGGTGAAAGAGGGCTGCTGCAGTACCGAGGAAACGCGAGGGAGCAGGCCACTGCAAGGGCCAATGGGGAGCCGGTGGATCGTTTTCGCCCCCGCCGCCCCTACCCGTCCCATCCTGGGGGCTGCGCCCCCAGCCCCCGCTCCGGCCCCGAACGGGCCTCGTCCTCAAACGCCGGACGGGCTGAGAGTTGCGGCGAGGGGTCCGGGGGCAGCGCCCCCGAGAAAACAGCCTTACGCCGGCGCGCGTTCCGCCAGTGCCGTCGGTGGCTCGTCGTCCATCTCGAACGCCAGGGGGAACGAGGCGTGCCCCGCCAGCCGGAACCACCGCACCTTTCGATGCCGGCGCAGCGCCCGCGCCGCCCGCACCGCGTCGTTGTGGAACCGCCGTGCCATCGGCACCCGGATCACCGCCTCGGTCAGCTCACCCGCCGCGGCCTCCCCACCGGGGACCTCACGTACCGCCTCGACCTGCCCCGCCTCGGCGAAGACGGCCCGCAACGCCTGGCTCAGCTCGCTCTCGGCGACCTCCCGCTGCTCCTCCTCGGCCTGCCGCGCGGCGTGCGCCGCCTCGTAGAGCACGATCGAGGCGGCGGGATCGAGGACGCCCGACGTGGCCAACTCCTGGGCGACGGAAGCCCGGCGCAGCAGCTGCGCGTCGAGGCCGGCGCGGGTGGCGTCGATGCGTGCGTGCAGGCGGTCGAGCCGCCCGGCGGTCCAGCTCAGATAGAGGCCGATCACGACGAGCCCGACAAGGATCCAGATGAGGGTTGCGGTCACGGGCGGCAAGGCTACCGTTCACCGGCGCCGCTCCCGCGTACCCCTGGTGGCTGCCTCGGTCAGTCCCTGGCCAGCCCCAACCGCGCCCGCAGCCCCGTCGCCGTCCGCTCGTCCGCCGCGACCGCTGTCGTACCGTCCGTCACCGTCTCGTACACCGACAGGATGTCCGCCCCGACCGTCGACCAGTCGAACCGCCTCACATGGGCGCTGCCGCGCTCCCGCAGCTCGTCCCGGCGGCCGGGGTCGCCCAGGAGCCGGACGGCCGCGTCGGCCAGGGCGTCCGCGTCCCCGTTCGTGAACAGTTCGCCCGCCGCTCCGTGGTCCAGGACCTGGGCGAAGGCGTCGAGGTCGGAGGCCAGGACCGGTGCGCCCGCCGACAGGGCCTCGACCAGGATGATCCCGAAGCTCTCCCCGCCGGTGTTGGGGGCGACGTACACGTCCACGCTGCGCAGCAGCCGCGCCTTGTCCTCGTCGCTGACCATGCCGAGGAACTCGACCCGCGAGCGCAGCTCCGGCGGCAGGCCCTCCAGCGCCTCCTCCTCGTCGCCCTTGCCCGCGACCAGCAGCCTGGTCGCGGGACGGGCGTCGAGGATCTTCGGAAGCGCCTTCATCAGGACCGGCAGGCCCTTGCGTGGTTCGTTGATGCGGCCGATGAAGCCGATCGTGTCGCCCTGCCAATCGGGCTTCGGCTTGGCGCCGGCGAAGGAGTCGACGTCGACTCCGTTCGGGATGACGACCGCGTCGCCGCCCAGGTGCTCCACCAGGGTGCGCCGGGCGTACTCGCTCACCGCGATCCGGGCGCTGATCTTCTCCAGGGCGGCCTGGAGGATCGAGTACGCGGCGATCATGGCCCGGGAGCGCGGGTTCGAGGTGTGGAAGGTCGCCACGATCGGGCCCTGGGCCGCCCAGCAGGCCAGCAGACCGAGCGAGGGCGAGGCCGGTTCATGGATGTGGATGACGTCGAACTCGCCGTCGTGCAGCCAGCGTCGCACCCTCGCCGCCGACAGGAAGCCGAAGTTCAGCCGGGCCACCGAGCCGTTGTACGGCACCGGGACAGCGCGGCCGGCCGACACGACGTACGGCGGCAGGGGGGTGTCGTCGTCGGCGGGGGCGAGGACGGACACCTCGTGGCCCAGCCGGATGAAGTACTCGGCCAGGTCTCGGATGTGGAACTGCACACCCCCTGGCACGTCCCAGGAGTACGGGCAGACGATGCCGATCTTCACGGGGTGCCCTCCCCCGTGGTCTTCTCCGTGCCGTTCTCCGGATCCTTCGCGGGGTCGAGATCCGCGAGCCACAGCCGTTGCAGCATGTGCCAGTCCTCCGGGTGATCGGCGATTCCCGTGGCGAAGGCATCGGCCAGCGCCTGTGTCATGACAGACGTCTTCTCGGCCCTCGTACCTGCCTCGGGTACCTCGATCGGGGGATGAATCCGTCCGCGCATGATCGGCGAGTCGTCGTACCACAGGGTCACGGGGAGCAGGAGTGCGCCCGTCTGCTGAGCCAGCAGGGCAGGGCCGGCCGGCATCCGGGCCGCGTCGCCGAAGAACTTCACCTCGACACCCGAGGCGGACAGGTCCCGGTCGGCGACCAGACAGACCAGGCCGCCGTCCCGCAGCCGGCGGGCCAGGGTGCCGAACGCGGTGCCGCCGTTGTGCGGCAGGACCTCCATGCCCAGGCCCTCGCGGTAGGCCACGAACCGGTCGTACAGCGTCTCCGGCTTCAGACGCTCGGCGACCGTCGTGAACCGTGTCTCCAGTTTGGTGGTGACCCAGGCACCGGCCAGGTCCCAGTTGCCCAGGTGCGGAAGCGCGATGATCACTCCCCGTCCCGAGGCCAGACCGTCGGTCAGGTTGTGCAGGCCCTCCGGCTCGAAGCCCGTCCTCATCCGCTCCGCGCTCCACGCGGGGAGCCGGAAGGACTCCATCCAGTAGCGCAGGTACGAACGCATGCCCGCGCGCGACAGTTCGGCGAGGCGCTCCGGGCTCGCGTCGGGCACCACGCGCGCGTAGTTCGATTCGAGCCGTCGTACGCGCTCTCCGCGCCGCTTCCAGGCGAGGTCGGCGATGGTCCGGCCGAGCCGCTCGGCGACGGGCTCGGGGAGCTTCTTGACGGCCCCCCAGCCCGCCGCGTACGCGCTGTCCGTGAGCCGACCCCGCAGGTCGCTCACGACGCCGTCTCGCTGCTCTGGGCGGGTTTCTCGCTCGCGGCGGCTGCCGCGTCCGCCTCGGCGGCCTCCCGGCGGACCGTGACGACGCGCTGGATCAGCGTGACCAGACTGCCGACGGCGACGACCCACAGGGCGACCGGCAGCAGGTACTGGATGCCGGGCACCCCGAACTTGTGCATGCCCGCGAGTCCGGCCGCGACCAGCGAGACCACCAGACGTTCGGCGCGCTCCACCAGGCCGTTGACGGCGACCGGCAGACCGATCGACTCACCGCGCGCCTTGGTGTACGAGACCACCTGGCCGCTGGTCAGACAGAAGATCGAGACCGCGCACAGGACGATGTCGTCGCCGCCGCCCGCGTACCAGAGGGCGAAGCCGCCGAAGATCGCGCCGTCGGCCACCCGGTCCAGAGTGGAGTCCAGGAAGGCGCCCCAGCGGCTGGAACGGCCCAGCTGGCGTGCCATGTTGCCGTCGACGAGGTCCGAGAACACGAACAGCGTGATGACGATCGTGCCCCAGAAGAGCTCACCCCTGGGGTAGAAGACCAGTGCGCCCGCGATCACTCCGGCGGTGCCGAGGAGCGTGACCGTGTCGGGACTGACGCCCCGGCGGATCAGAAACGCGGCGAACGGTGTGAGGACACGCGTGAAGAATGCACGCGCGTACTTGTTCAGCATGGCCTTCCCGAGGGTCGGTGTCGCCGTGCGGCCCCTACTGGCCACCGGCTGGCCCATCGTAGCCACGCGCGCGCGTGTGCGACGGTCGGGCACCCGCGCCCCTGTGTCACGGCCTGACGGCATCCGGGTCACGGGGGGATGTCGGCAGGCCGGATCACCCCGCGCGCGGGGACCCGCCCGCGCGATCGCGTCCGTCGTATGGACGCACCGTGACACGAGTGCGAAGCTCGAAGCACCGCGGGCGCCATCGGAGCCGCCGCCCAACGCGGATTCGCACGTCCGCGCCCACAGTGACCTCACCGTGCACGGGAGGCAGGACCATGGGCGACAAGGCGAACGCACACCCCGGAGCCGCCGGCAGAGCTACGGCGGCCGACCACCCCGCGTCCGTACGGAATGTGGTGCTGGTCGGCCACTCCGGGTCGGGCAAGACGACTCTGGTGGAGGCTCTCGCGCTGACCGCGGGGGCGGTCAACCGGGCGGGCCGCGTGGAGGACGGCGGCACCGTCTCCGACTACGACGAGATCGAGCACCGGCAGCACCGCTCGGTACAGCTCTCGCTGGTACCCGTCGAATGGGGCGGATACAAGATCAATATTCTGGACACTCCCGGATACGCCGACTTTGTCGGGGAGCTCAGGGCCGGTCTGCGCGCGGCGGACGCGGCCCTTTTCGTCGTCTCGGCCTCGGACGGGGTGGACGGCTCGACACGGATGGTGTGGGAGGAGTGCGCGGCTGTCGGTATGCCGCGAGCCATCGTCGTCACACATCTGGAGTCCGCGCGCGCGGACTTCGACGACATGACGCGGATCTGCGCGGAGGCCTTCGGCGCGGACGACCCCGACGCCGTACTGCCGCTCTACCTGCCGTTGCACGGCGCGCCGGGGCCGGACGGGCACGCGCCCGTGACCGGGCTGACCGGGCTGCTGTCGCAGAAGCTGTTCGACTACTCCTCCGGGGAGCGCAAGGAGTCCGAACCGGGTCCCGACCAGCTCCCGGGCCTTGCGGAGGCCCGCAACCGGCTCATCGAGGGGATCATCGCGGAGAGCGAGGACGAGACCCTCATGGACCGCTATCTCGGCGGCGCGGAGATCGACGTCAAGACCCTGGTCGACGACCTGGAACGCGCCGTCGCGCGCGGGACCTTCTTTCCCGTGCTCGCCGCCGCCCCCGCCGCCGAGGGTGCCCGGCAGGGCCTGGGCACGGTGGAGCTGCTGGAGCTGGTCACCGGGGGCTTCCCGACCCCGCTGGAGCGGGCGGCGCCCGGGGTCACCACGGTGGACGGCCGCCCGCGCGAGCTGAAGCCCTGCGATCCGGACGGCCCGCTGGTCGCGGAGGTAGTGAAGACGGCCAGCGACCCCTATGTGGGCCGGGTGTCGCTCGTCCGCGTCTTCTCCGGCACCCTGCGGCCCGACGAGACGGTCCACGTATCCGGGCACGGCCTCGCCGACCGCGGCCACGAGGACCACGATGTCGACGAACGCGTCGGCGCCCTGTCCGCGCCCTTCGGCAAACAGCAGCGCACGCTCACGCACTGCATCGCGGGCGATCTGGCCTGTGTGGCGAAACTGAACCGGGCGGAGACCGGCGACACCCTCTCCGCGAAGGAAGACCCGCTGCTGATGGAACCGTGGGTGATGCCCGACCCGCTGCTGCCGCTCGCCATCCAGGCGCACAGCAAAGCGGACGAGGACAAGCTCTCGCAGGGCCTCGGCCGGCTCGTGGCCGAGGACCCCACCATGCGGCTCGAACACAACCAGGACACCCACCAGGTGGTCCTGTGGTGCCTGGGCGAGGCCCACGCGGACGTCGCCCTGGAGCGGCTGCGCAACCGGTACGGCGTCCAGGTCGACGTCGTCCCGCACAAGGTCTCCCTACGGGAGACGTTCGGCGGCCGGTCGGCAGGGCGCGGACGCCACGTCAAGCAGTCCGGCGGACACGGGCAGTTCGCGATCTGCGCGATCGAGGTGGAGCCGCTGCCGGGCGGCTCGGGCATCGAGTTCGTCGACAAGGTCGTCGGGGGTGCCGTGCCCAGGCAGTTCATCCCGTCCGTGGAGAAGGGTGTACGGGCCCAGGCCGACAAGGGGGTCGCCGCCGGCTATCCGCTCATCGACGTACGGATCACCCTGCTCGACGGCAAGGCGCACTCGGTGGACTCCTCCGACGCCGCGTTCCAGACCGCCGGCGCGCTCGCGCTGCGCGAGGCCGCCGCCGACGTGAAGATCCACCTCCTCGAACCCGTGGCCGAGGTGACGGTGCTCGTCGGCGACGACTACGTGGGGTCAGTGATGAGCGACCTGTCGGGGCGGCGCGGCCGGGTCGTCGGCACCGAGCAGGCGGGCGGCGGGCGGACCCTCGTACGCGCCGAGGTGCCCGAGATCGAGATCGGCCGGTACGCCGTCGATCTGCGCTCCCTGTCGCACGGCACCGCCCGCTTCGACCGCCGGTACGCGCGACACGAACCCATGCCGCCGCAGATCGCCGAGAGGGTCCGCGAACAGGCCGAGGGGGCCCCGTAGTTGGCGACCGGTACCCGACAAGTGGCCTTCGCGGAACGCTTTCCTCCACATCGGCGGACGGCTTGTGCCGTCCGCCGCCCAATTGTCGGTGGCTGCGGATACGCTGATCACCTGATCAAGTTGTGACTCGATCAACGTGATGACCTGTTCAACAGGTGTGCGGAGCACGGAAGTCGGGAAAGGCCGCAGAAGCGGGTACGGCGGCGAGGGGGCGGCACAGTGGCGGACGACGGTTTCGATTTCAGTCCCGGGGCGCAGGTGCCCCTGTCGGGCTCCGCGGGCCAGACGGCGGCGACCTTCGCGCTGGCCTCGGCGGCCTACCGGGAGGACGACGAGGTCACCAAGATCCTGGAAGCCGACAACGAGTGGCACCAGTCGACGGTCAAGCCTCCCCGAGGCGCCCTGGGGAAGATCTTCCGGCCCAAGCTCGGTGAGGCGTTCTCCCGCGCGGTGATCGACCGCATGCTGGGCGCCGGCCGCAAGCCGCTCATCCAGTCCTTCGGCACCGAACCGCAGGTCGTCGTCGAGCACGCCCTCGCGGCCCATCGCATCCGGCGCGACCGCGACAACTGGCTCTCCGCGGTGATGGTGCTGTGCGGGGTGCTCTTCCTTCCCGGACTCCTGCTGTGGCTGCTGGTCTTCGTCGGCCGCGCGAACGTCGCCAGGCGCGCGGACAAGCGGGCCTCCGCCCTCGCCACCACCCTGCTGGTCGCCGTGGGCGCCTTCGCCGTGATCTTCCTGGTCAAGATGCCCTTCACCGGCTTCTGGGCCTGGTACGCACGCGCGTGCGTCGTACTGCCGGTCGTCGGCTGGCTGTGGGCCAAGCGGATCTGCGAGCGCACCGCGCAGGACCTCCGCGACCGCTGGGCCGGCCTGCTGGCCGGTGGTGGCGTCGGCGCCAAGATCCCCGAGGCGGTCCCCGGCAGCCCCGGCGAGACCGCCGCCGAACACCTGCGCAAGGAACTGGCCCGGCTCAGCGCCGAGCAGCAGTCCAACGCCGTCTTCTACGCCGGCCCCAAGGGCATACTCGGCATGGGCACCCGGTGGGGCAGCTGGCAGCTCGCCGAGGAACTGGTCCCCCGGGACGCGGGCAAGGAGATCCACCCCTTCCGCAGCTGGGACGTCATACGTTCGATCCACGACAAGCTGCGCATGCTGGAGCGAGGCCCGCTCAACACCGGCGGGTTCACCAAGCCGACCCTGAAGCACTGGATCGTCACGCCCGTCGGCGAGGGCGCCAAGGAGGTCTCCCGGCCCAGCGGCACGGACGTGGACGCGTACCAGATCAAGAACCACGCGATACAGGACATCTGCAACAAGCAGCAGTTCGGCAGCGGTCAGCGGCACTACCTCGGGGTTCAGTGGACGCTCTGGGACGGCCAGTTGATCATCACGATGCTCATCACGGTCACCGTGCTGCACGAGACCCTGCGCATCGAGGTGACCGGGCACGCGCTCGGCCCGGTGCACTCCCTCTTCACCAGCAAGCCCGCGGCCAAGGAGAAGGAGGTCCAGAAGTCGGTCAGGTTCTGGGAGACACGTAAGGTCAAGCTGCCCTGGTCGACGCGGACGAGGTCGTGCGGCTCGCCGCGCGGGCGCCCCTGACCTGGTACCCACCGCTGCTGAACTGGCTGGGTGGCTCACTGGCCCTGCCGGAACCGTTCGGCCTGCGGCACTCGTGGGCGGACCAGCCGTGGCGCCACCGCTTCATGGCCGACGACGCGCTGCGGGCGGCCACACCGGTGCTGCGGGTCGTGCACGCGGCGGCGATCAAGGTCCTGGAGGAGAACGGCGTGGACACCGAGAAGTTCGGCACCCGGTCGTCGTTCCTCAGCACGGCGGTGCAGGACCCGATGCCGCGCAAGGCGGACGTCTACGACGCGTAGGCCTCCGGCGGTTGGGCAGTTGGACGGTGCGGGTCGGTCGGGGTGGGCGTCACTGGGGGCTGCCGCCCCCAGACCCCCGCTTCGGCCGGAACGGCCTCGTCCTCAATCGCCGGACGGGCTGAGTGGGCCTCTGCGCCCGTCAGATCGCCTCAGCCGTCACTTGGTGGCGGCCATGCCTCCGCCAGCATCTTTCTTGTGTCGCCCAGTAGTTGGGGCAGCACCTTGGTGTGGCCCACCACCGGCATGAAGTTGGTGTCGCCGCCCCAGCGCGGGACGATGTGCTGGTGCAGGTGGGCCGCGATACCCGCGCCCGCCACCGTGCCCTGGTTCATCCCGATGTTGAACCCGTGCGCCCCGGAGGCCCTGCGGAGAGCCGTCATCGCCTGCTTGGTCAGCTCGGCCAGTTCGGCGGTCTCGGAATCCGTCAGGTCCGTGTAGTCGGCGACATGCCGGTACGGCACGACCATCAGATGGCCGCCCGTGTACGGGTACAGATTCAGCACCGCGTAGACCTGCTCGCCGCGCCGGAGGATGAGGCCGTCCTCGTCGGACTTGGCCGGGATCGAGCAGAAGGGACAGCCGTCGTCGGCCCCCGGGCCGGTCGGCTTGTTCTCGCCCTGGATGTACGCCATCCGGTGAGGCGTCCACAGGCGCTGAAACGCGTCCTGCGTCCCGACTCCGATCTGCTGCTCCGGCTCACTCGTCATGCCATGCAGCATATTGCTTCGCCCATATCGAGCGTGTCGCCGGGGCACACACGGAGGCACCCGCCGCCAAGCCGGCGAAATGGACCAGGTCCGACGCCGGACGGCTCCTCTGCCGGGCTGTGCGGCCGGCCGCCGGGCGGTCTTCTCGCTCGACTACGCGGCGCGTCGGCGACTCAACGCAGAGGGCCCCGGTTCGTACGCACCCACCAACTGGACACCCTCTTCCTGCTGCTGCCCCTGCTGCACCGGCGCCCGCGTGGATCGTGTACGCCGGGCTGGCGGCGACGCCGTGTGGTGGACCGGCGCCACCCTCGCGGCCGTCGGCGTTCTCGCGGGAGGAGGAGCCGGCGCGGGACGGGCCCGGGACGGCGAGGGGCCCCGGGGGAAGTGCCTTCCCCCGGGGCCCCGACAGTTCTCGATCAGACCTGCGCCCGCTCCTCCACGACCTTCGCGATCTTCGCGAGGGCGTCCGCGAAGGGGATGCCGTTCTCCTGGGAACCGTCCCGGTAGCGGAAGGACACCGTGTCACCGTTCATGTCGTCGTCGCCGACGATGACCATGAACGGCACCTTCTGCTTCTGCGCGTTGCGGATCTTCTTCTGCATACGGTCGGACGACGAGTCCACCTCGACCCGCAGCCCCTGCTTCTTCGCCTCCGCGGCGAACTTCTGCAGATACTCCACGTGCCCGTCGCCGATCGGGATACCGACCGCCTGGACCGGCGCCAGCCACGCCGGGAAGGCACCCGCGTAGTGCTCCAGGAGCACGGCGAAGAACCGCTCGATCGAGCCGAACAACGCGCGGTGGATCATGACGGGCTGCTGCTTGGAGCCGTCCGCAGCCGTGTACTCCAGGCCGAACCGCTTGGGCTGCTGGAAGTCGACCTGGATGGTGGACATCTGCCAGGAGCGGCCGATGGCGTCCTTGACCTGGACGGAGATCTTCGGACCGTAGTAGGCGGCGCCACCCGGGTCGGGAATCAGCGGGAGGCCCTGCTTCTCGGCCGCCTGGCGCAGCGCGTCGGTGGCCTCCTCCCACTCCTCGTCCTCACCGATGAACTTCGGGGAGTCGTCGCGGGTGGACAGCTCCAGCTCGAAGTCGTTCAGGCCGTAGTCGCGCAGCAGGTCGAGGACGAAGGTGAGCAGCGAGTCCAGCTCGCTCGCCATCTGGTCCTTGGTGCAGTAGATGTGCGAGTCGTCCTGAGTGAAGCCGCGGGCGCGGGTCATTCCGTGCACGACACCCGACTTCTCGTAGCGGTATACCGTGCCGAACTCGAAGAGCCGCAGCGGAAGTTCACGGTAGGAGCGGCCGCGCGCCTTGAAGATCAGGTTGTGCATGGGGCAGTTCATCGCCTTGAGGCGGTAGTTCTGTCCGTCGAACTCCAGCGGCGGAAACATCGCGTCCCCGTAGTTCGGCAGGTGCCCCGAGGTCACGAAGAGGCTTTCCTTCGAGATGTGCGGGGTGTTGACGAACTGGTAGTCCTCGTCCTCGTGGCGCTTGCGCGAGTAGGTCTCCATCTCCCGGCGGACGATGCCGCCCTTGGGGTGGAAGACCGCGAGGCCGGAGCCCAGCTCCTCCGGGATGGAGAAGAGGTCCAGCTCGGCGCCGAGCTTGCGGTGGTCGCGCTTCTCGGCCTCGATCAGGAAGTCCAGGTAGGCCTTCAGCTCCTCCTTGGTCGGCCACGCGGTGCCGTAGATCCGCTGGAGCTGCGGGTTCTTCTCGCTGCCCCGCCAGTACGCGGCGGCGGAGCGCATCAGCTTGAACGCCGGGATGTTGCGAGTGGTGGGCAGGTGGGGACCGCGGCAGAGGTCCTTCCAGCACAAGTCGCCGGTCTTGGCGTCAAGGTTGTCGTAGATGGTCAGCTCGCCACCACCGACTTCGGCGTCCGCGCCGTCGGCGGCCTGCGCGGCATTGCCCTTGAGGCCGATGAGCTCCAGCTTGTACGGCTCGCCGGCGAGCTCCTCGCGGGCAGCGTCGTCGGTGGTGACCCGGCGGGAGAACCGCTGACCGCGCTTCTGGATCTCCTGCATCTTCTTCTCGATGACCTTGAGGTCCTCGGGGGTGAACGGGTTCTCGACGTCGAAGTCGTAGTAGAAGCCGTCCTTGACCGGCGGGCCGATGCCGAGCTTGGCCTCCGGGAACAGTTCCTGTACGGCCTGGGCCATCACGTGGGCGGTGGAGTGGCGCAGGATGTTGAGGCCGTCCTCGGAGAAGATCTCGACCGGCTCGACCTCCTCGCCGTCCGCCACCGCGTACGCGAGGTCCTTGAGTTCTCCGCCCACGCGCGCGGCGACGATCGAACGTTCGCCGGCGAAGAGGTCGGCGGCCGTAGTCCCCGTCGTCACCACGCGCTCTTCCCGCTCGGAATCGCGATGGATGATCACACGGACGTCTGACACCGGTCTCTCCTGACTGCAGGTGGGTGCGGCGCCATACCGAGAGCGCGCGCAAGGGAGGATCGTACCGACCTGGGCCCGCCCTCCGCGAAACAGATACCGGGAAGCCCTCGGCACCACCGCCCTCAGTCGTCCCCGCTGCACGCCTCCTCGAAGAAATCGAGGTTCTCCTGCAGCGACTTCATCAGCCGGTCCCGCTCCGCCTCGTCCACCTGTACGGGTACGACGCCGGAGGCCTGGGTCAGCCGGCGGAAGCCGCCCCGGCTCTCCAGCCGGCCGTGCACCCGCACCGGCAGCCCGACCAGGTGCGCGTGCCCGGCGATCCGGTACGCCTCCTCGTCCAGCGTCATCCGGACGTGCGGGATCTCGGCGCCGGCCAGCACCCGCAGACGTACGGCGCCTTCGCCGCGCGGCCCCGACCTGCGCATCCGTACCACGGTGCCGGTGATACGGACCGGCACCGACGGCTCCTCGCGCAGGTACCGCGAGCCGGCCGCGCGCAGGGCGGGCAGATCCCCGGGTGAGAACTCGACGGGCTCGGGGCGGGCCGAGCAGCCTTCGGGGACCCGCGCGCCGGGTGCCCACTCGACGGCGATCCGGGCGCCCTCCGTACCGCGCACCAGGCCGACGAGGGCCTCCGTCAGTTCATGGCTGACGCCTGCCTCGACGGCGCCGTCGAAGGCGTCCATGCCGCCGGTGGCCCGGTGGTAGTCGATGGCCTCGCGGGCCGCGTACAGGGCCTGGTGGAGCCGCACGGCGAGGGGGCGGCCCGTGCCGACGGGGACGAACGCGGTGAGGCTGCGTCCGGCGGGGGCGGCGCCGACGAGGACGTGGTCGAGGAGGGCGTCGGCGGTCCTGCGGTGGCGGGCGCCGTAGTAGCCGGCACGCGCGCGCGTGGCGAGCGCTCCGGCGAGCATCATCCGGCGGGCGGCCGAGCGCAGTTGCTCCTCGACGGGCCAGGATGCGACGCCGGCGGGGCCGGTCGGGACGTCACGCCACCAGCGGATCTCGTCACTGGGCACCGCGAGGGCGACGAGCACCTCGCGCGCGGCGGGCGATCCGCTGCGGGCCAGCGCTACGAGGGCCTCGCCGAGCAGGTCGTCACTGTCGGGGAAGGCGCGGCTCTCGGGCACGAGGAGGCTCGTGCCGGTGCCGCCGGGCCCGGGTGGGGTCCAGCGGCCGTACCGTCCGACGGCTCCCCCTCGTCGCTGCCAGCCGTGCCGGCGCAGGAGGGCGCCGAGCACGGTGGGGTCGACCTGCTCGAGGGCGGGCGGTTCGTCGTGCCAGGGGGCGTCCACAGGGTGCGGGCGGACGGGCCGCAGGGGCTCCTCATTGGGCCGGTGCGTCACGGTCTGCCTCCCGTCCCGACCCGCGTCATGATCTCGCAGAGCGCGCGGTCGTCGAAGATGCGTGAGGTCGGTATCCGCACGGTGGTCCGGTGCCGGCCGGTGACGCGCTGGCCGGCGAGGTTGATCCAGTAGCAGCAGTGCCGCAGATCGAGGCGGTCGTGGCCGGCGCGCAGCCAGTCGTCCTGCGAGCGCGGTACGAGCATCACGACCAGGATCTTGTGCACCGAGACCGGGGTGCGGGCGAGCTTCGCCAGGTGGGCGTTGTCGAGCGTGAAGGAGAAGTACGGGCCCGGCGGGTTCGGTGCGATCTGGTACGTGCACTTCAGCTGGACCTTGATGGTGACCTCGTCGTCGACCGTGTGCCCGGGGGAGCCGTGGCTGACGTGCCAGTCGATGCCGTTGTCGGGGAACGGCTGGGACAGCGAGCAGCCGGCCGCCGCGGCGACAGCGTGCAGATAACCCACCTGCAGGGTCTCCATACAGGCGGTGGTGGCGAGGGTGCCTCGATGGGGTGCCGTGCGCTCGGGCAGCAGCCCGCCCCGTTCGGGCTGCGCTATCGCCATGACCAAATGCCTTCCAAGACGGACGAATTACCATGACAGGCCACTGAAGTGCGTAAACCTGTACCTCTGTTGTCTCCTTCCGGCGTACGGCGCAAACAGCCCGGGTATCACCAAACGGGCAGAAGACGGTGCGTCAGCTGCCGTGGGTGAACGAGGAGTTGCATAGGTATGACGTGCTGGTACGAGGGCCCTTTGGCCGCGTTCGACACGGAGACCACGGGTGTGGACGTCGAGACCGACCGGATCGTGTCGGCTTCAGTCGTGGTCCAGGAAGGTCCGGCCGTCCGGCCGCGGGTCAGCCGCTGGCTGATCAACCCGGGTGTGCCCGTGCCCGCTTCGGCGACGGCGGTGCACGGGCTGACGGACGAACATCTGCAGCGCAACGGCCGCTGGCCGTCCCCTGTGGTGGAGGAGATAGCCCGGGCGCTGGCGGAGCAGGCGGCGGCGGGCCGCCCGCTGGTCATCATGAACGCGCCCTTCGATCTGACCATGCTGGACCGGGAGTTGCGCCGCCATCGCGCCTCGTCGCTCGACCGCTGGTTCGAGTCGACACCGCTGCTGGTGCTGGATCCCCGGGTCCTGGACAAGCACCTGGACCGCTACCGAAAGGGCCGCCGCACCCTCACGGACCTGTGCGCGCACTACGGCGTCACGCTGGAGGGCGCCCATGACGCGGCGGCGGACGCGATGGCCTCCCTGGAGGTCGTACGGGCGGTCGGGCGCCGTTTCGCGACCCGGCTGGAGCGCCTCTCCCCCGCCGAACTGCACACGCTCCAGGCGGTGTGGCACGCGGGGCAGGCGCGCGGCCTGCAGGCGTGGTTCGCGAAGAGCGGTACGCCGGAGGCGGTCGATCCGGCGTGGCCACTGCGTCCGGAGATGCCGGCGGCGGCCTAGCCGTACTACAGCTGTACGACGGCATGAAAAAAGCCGGTCCGTCGATGACGGACCGGCTTTCTCCCGGTGGGCGATACTGGGTTCGAACCAGTGACCTCTTCGGTGTGAACGAAGCGCTCTCCCACTGAGCTAATCGCCCGGGAACGCACCGAACAATACAGGTCCGGGCGGCCTTCGTTCAAACCGCTTCGTTCAGGCCGCTTCGTTCAGGCCGCTCGGAGGTGTGCGGCCAGTCCGCGGCGTCCCGCGCGCATCATGAGGGTGTGGTTGGCGCGGAAGAGCGGCCGGCCGGGCACGGCGAGGCGGCGCATCAGCGGCTTGGTGACGTCTACCTCCTGGTCGTAGTCGGCCTGGGTGCCGGAGCCGACCGCGGTGAGTGTCCAGCGCGCCCAGCCGTCGAGGTCGCCGGTCATGGCGATCTCCAGGACTCCGGCCGCCGGATCGCCGCGCACCTCGCGCGCGGTGAAGGTCAGGTCGTAGGGAAGCAGGGAGCGGATGCGGATGACCCCGCTGGTGTCGTCGATGCGGTCGACCGCGCGCACCTGCGGCCACCAGTGGGGGTAGTCCTCGGCCTGCTCCAGGGCGTCGTACACGGCGGCCAGGGGCGCTGCCAGGGTCCAGCGGGCGCGGAAGCGGTAGTGACTCCAGTCCATGGGTTGGAGTGTGCCCCCGTGCCCGCCCTCACCGCGCGTCGCGGGGCGGGGGCGGGCACCGGTGTCCGTTACGAGGGCATCTTGTGGCCCAGCAGGGCGAGGTTCTCGATGGCGGCGAGGCCGTAGAGGGCGGTGTCGTTGGTGGCCACCCAGGTGGCCTCACTGCCCGGGACGAGGGCGACCGGGCCGGTCACCTGCTCGGTCTTCCAGGGGGCGGACTCCTTGTAGCCGTCGGAGTTGTAGAACTTGTCCCAGGCGCGCGCGGCGAGTTTCGCGTCACCGGTCTTTACGGCCGCGTACGCGTCGAGCCGGGAGTGGCCCTGGAAGAGGAGCAGGGTGCCGAAGTTGGACCCGTAGCGGGCCGCCTGTTCGGCTTTGGTGGCGTTGAAGTAGCGGCAGTAGTCGAAGTACGCCTCGTTGAACTTCGGCATGTCGACCAGGTCGATGAGTTCGGCGCACAGTTCGTTGAGTCCGAAGACCGCGGAGAGGTGCGAGACGCCTACGACAGGAGCCGCGGCGACGGCGAACTTCCCGGTGTCGAGGTCGTACAGTCCGCTGCCCTGGACGAAGCCGTTGGGCTGGGCGGCGATGGTCTCCATGGTGGAGAGCACGCGCGCCTTGGCCTTCTCCCACTTGGGGCCCTTGCGTTCCCACTCGGTCAGCCAGGCCGACACCAGGCCGCTCCAGTCGGTGCCGAAGCCGATCGACAGGGCGTGCCGGTCGGGTGTGTAGGGCTCGGTGCGGATCTTGCGCAGCGGGTCCAGGGCGAGGAACGTCTCGTCGCTGTCGACGTTGGCGTGCATGAGGTCGCCGACGCGTTCGTCACCGGTGAGGAAGTAGTAGTAGCGCCGGTAGGTGGTGTTGGCGATGCGCTGCTGCTTGGCGCTGTCGGCGTAGTGCTGGACGCCGTGCCGGGTGCCGAGGCCGGCCCACTGTCCGAGGTGGTAGACGTCGACCTCGCCGGTGTGGCGGGTCATCGCCTCCGCGAAGCGGAAGATGTCGGCGCGGCCGGAGCGCAGATACGCGAGCCAGAGCCACAGGTCGGGCGACAACTCGGAGTTGTCCCAGGCGTAGCCGCCGACGTCGTACCGCCACTGGTGCCGGTAGGTGTCGTAGGTGTGCATGATGTCGCCGTAGTCCCAGAAGCCGTACCAGCGGCGCTGCTCCACCTGGTCCTTGTAGTAGGTGAAGAGGAAGTCGAGGTGGTCCTCGATCTTGGCCTTGGCAGGGGTGGAGCGATCGGGCTCGGAGTAGAGGCCGGGGCCGAAGACCTGGGCCTTGATGAGCTGCTTGGGCGGGGCGGCGAGCTGCGGCAGCACCCGGACGGCTTCGACCTGTTCGGCGAGTTTCTCGGCGCTCGGGGTCGACTCGTTGGCCCAGAAGAGGAGTTCGGAGGTACGGGCGATGCCGTAGGGGGTGCCGAAGCCGGGTTCGTAGTCCTCGTAGGTGATGTTGAGGCCTTCGAGCTGTTCGGCGAAGGTGTCCTGGCCCATGCCGTCGTGGTAGAAGCGCAGGTCCATGGGCTGGGCCTCGGGCGACCAGAGCCAGAGGGTGACCTCGGCCTCGTCGGTCTGGGCGTCGCGGATGTCGAGCTGGGCGGGGTGCTTCTCCCAGAAGTCCCGCAGGCCGAAGGACAGTCCGCCACTGGCCCCGCCGACGTAACCGAACCCGGAGGCGCGCTTGCCGCCGCCGGCGCCGATCCAGCCGTGGCCCTTCTTCGTGCGCTTGCGGAGGGTGAAGCCGTCGGCGGAGAGCTGGGAGAGCGTGTAGTCGCCCCACTCGGGGATGTACTGGAGGCGGGTGGTGACCCGCTGGTCCCAGGTCGAGGGGTCGGGCAGCTTCTCCCCCGCGAACTGGGCCGCCTGGACGGCCGCTCCGGGGTCGCGCCGCAGCCCGGTGATGCCCTTGACGGCCTCGCGCAGCAGCCCGGCGCCGTCGCCGCCGATCCGGATGTGCCGGTCGTACGAGGCGTCCCGCATCGGCACGCTGAAGCGGACCCCGATGCCGCGGATGAAGTCGCCGCTGGACTTGCCGGGTTCCTGGGTGCCGTCGTAGGTGATGGTGTGGACCATGCGGAAGGAGTCGGCGCCGGCGTAGAAGTAGAGGCGGATCGAGAAGGGGAGCCAACTGCGGCTGCCCTTGCGGTGCTTGCCGTCGATGCGGACAACTGCCCTGACGGGGCCGTCCTGTTCGACCTCGACCTTGTCGATGGCGCTGTCGAAGCGCTCGAACTTGGTGGCGCCCTGGTCCTCGTCCTCGATCTCGGGCTGGCGGATGAGGACGAGCCGCCCGTTCTTGGCGATCTCGGTGGAGCCGCGGGTCACCGACTTGACCAGTGTGGAGCCGGACTTGGCGATGCGGGCGGTGATGACTCCGGTCGAGACGGTGATGGTCCCGCCGCTCTTGTCGACGGTGATCTTCGCGGCGGGGGCCTCGGGCGTCCCGGCGGCGAGCGTCAGCTTGCCGTTGCCCGAACTGACCGCGTGCGCCGTCCACTTGAGTGTGCCGTCGGGCCAGTAGGCGAGCGGCCACGACTGTACGGGGACGGACTTGCCGTCGGCGTCCGTGAGCGCGAAGGTCTGGCTCGCGTCGTAGGTGCCCTTCGGCCAGGGCACGCCGACCGTGGAGCCGGGGGCGGCACCGAGGCCGCCGTCCTCCAGCCAGTCCAGGGTCACGGGACCGGCGTCGGTCTCGGCGGCTCTGGGCGCGGCCTGCGCGTCCTTCGCTCCCAGGGCCCAGCTGAACTGGGCGGCGGCTCCGGCGACTGCGGCGGCCTTGAGAAGGGACCTGCGGGGGATGGGAGACATGAGGGACCAGCCTTTCCTTTCCGTGCGGATGCATGGGTGGTCAGGGGCATGACAGAGAGAGGTACGGCGCCCGGGGCGCCGACCTTGTGCGAGGGCGCCGCCCGTCAGCGGCGCCGGTACCGCTCCTCGACGGCGACGGACGCCGCCGCGACGGCCCCGAGGACGGGAACCGCCAGCGGCGGAAGAAACCCCGCGGACAGAGCCACGACGGCCAGCCCGCAGACGACCAGGAAGGAACCGGCGGGATCGCGCACGGTCCGGCGTCCGGCGTCCGCGAGCAGCGCCCGCCAGGGGGCGCCCGGCGTCCAGACGGCCGTCGCTCGCAGCAGGGCCACGGCGAGTGCGATCAACGCGAAGATGCCGACGGCCCCGACGAACCGCCCGCCGGGAAGCCCGGCCCGCGCGGCCAGGACGTCCACCCAGACCGCGGCGGCCACCGCCCAGCCGGCGAGCCCGACGAGCCATCCGCCGCGCACGGCGGCCCGGAAGTCGGCGACGAACTCCCGCCAGCCGCCGCCCACATGGGTCGTGCGACGCCGAAGATGCCGTGCGCCGGCGGCGAAGGCGGCGGGGTAGGTGACAACTCCGAGACAGGCCACGGCGATCCACACGCCGGTGAGCAGACACTCGGCGAAGACCGCGAAGCGCTCGCCGAACACGGACTCCTTGCGCGCCTTGCGCGGGGAGCGTTCCTTCACGCGTGCTTGGGCCATGGTCGCCGCCTCAGCCCTTCAGTCCGGAGGTCGCCATACCGTCGATGAGGTAGCGCTGGAAGGCCATGAAGAAGGCGACGACGGGCACCAGCGCCACCAACGACATGGCGATCATGCTGCCGTAGTTGGAGATGCCCTCCTGGTCGCGGAACATCATCAGGCCGAGCGAAACGGTGTACTTGGAGGGCGTGTTGAGGTAGATCAACGGCCCCATGAAGTCGTTCCACGCGTTGATGAAGGTGAAGATCGCGCTGGTGATGATGGCCGGGCGGCTCAGCGGCAGCACGATCGACCAGTAGGTCCGCAGATGCCCGCAGCCGTCGAGTTTCGCGGCCTCGTCCAGCTCGCGCGGCAGCCCGCGCATGAACTGCACCATCAGGAAGACGAAGAACGCCTCCGTGGCGAGGAACTTGCCGGCGACGAGCGGCACGAGCGTGTCGATGTAGCCGAGGTTGCGGAACAGTACGTACTGCGGGATGAGCAGCACGTGGTACGGCAGCAGCAGCGTGCCGATCATCAGCGTGAACAGCAGGTTCCGGCCGGCGAACCGGATCTTGGCGAAGGCGTACGCGGTCAGCGAGCTGGAGATCACCACGCCGACCACGGCCAGGCCCGCGTACATCAGCGAGTTGGTGAAGAAGTTGCCGATCGAGATGCCGGAGATGCCGTCGGCGAGCCCGGAGAAGTTCGCCCAGACCGGCTTGGTCGGCAGCAGGTCGAGGCTGGCGATGATGTCCTTGCTCGGCTTGAACGAGGCGCCGAGCACCCAGATCACCGGGTAGAGGACGACCGCGAGCACGAGGAGCGCGCCCACGTGCCAGGCGAGGGATCCGATGCGCCGCCGCTCGCCGGCGGTGCTCACAACAGGGCTGGTGGCGCTGGTCACTTGGCGGCCTCCTCGTAGTGCACCCACTTCTTCTGCGACCAGAACAGGACCGCCGTGACGAGAGCCACCGCGATCACCAGCGTCCAGGCCATCGCGGAGGCGAAGCCCATCTGGGCCTCCTTGAAGCCCTTCTGGTAGAGGTAGCAGGTGTAGACGAGGGTGGCGTCGGCGGGCCCGCACCTGGTGTCGGAGACGACATAGGCGGAGCCGAACACCTGGAACGCGTGGATCGACTCCAGCAGCACGTTGAAGAACAGCACCGGGGAGATCATCGGGAGCGTGATGTTCCAGAACCGCCGGAAGGGGCCGGCTCCGTCCATCTCGGCGGCCTCGTACAGCTCCTGCGGCACCTGCTTGAGGCCGGCCAGGAAGATGACCATGGGCGCGCCGAACTGCCAGATGCTCAGCGCCACCAGGGCGTACAGGACGTAGTCAGGGTTGCCGATCCAGCCGCCGACGTCGAGTCCGAAGACCTTCTGCGTACGGTCCACGACGGCGTTGTCGGAGAACAGCGCCCGCCAGACGAACCCCACGGAGACGCTGGCTCCGATGAGCGACGGCATGTAGAACGCGGCCCGGTACAGGGACTGTCCGCGCCGCTTCTGCGCGAGCAGCAGCGCCACTCCGAGCGCGAGGAGCAGCTTCAGCGGTGTGGCCACGACGACGTACTTGAGCGTGACCTCGACCGACTTCTGCCAGCGCGGGTCCTGGAACATCGTCGTGAAGTTGTCCAGCCCCACCCACTTGGGCGGCGTGAACAGGTTGTAGCTGGTGAACGCGTAGTACAGCGACGCGATCATCGGCCCCGCCGTGAGCAGCAGGAACCCCGCGATCCACGGCGACATGAAGAGATAGCCGGCGAGGTTCTCGCGGCGCCGCCCGCGCCGCCCGGCGACAGGAGCGGCGGACCGCTTCTGCGCCGGGCGCGCGGGCGCTTCTTTGACGAGCGTCATGGTGGTACGTCCCCTCAGCCCGCGAACGCGGCCTTGGCCTCGCTGAACAGCGCCTTCGCGGCATCGGCCGGCTTGGTCTTGCCCTGGGCGACCTCACCGCCGATACGCAGGAAGGCCGCCTCGATGACGTCCGCGCCGGACGGGTGCGGGGTGATCTTCCCGAGCACGCCGGCCTTGGCGACCTCGTCCTCGTAGGCCGAGACACCCTTGTTGTTGGGGTCGGTCGGCTTGAAGGCGTCGTACTGCTCGGTCGTGGCGAGGATGCCTCGGTCGTATCCCATGATCTTGCCGACCTCGGGGTCATGGACCATGAAGCTGATGAACTGGGCAGCTTCCTTGGGGTGCTTGGTCCCGGAGAAGGCGCTGAGCATCAGCGAACCGAGGTACTGGCCGGTGTCCTTGCCGTCCGTGGTGGGGATCGGCGCGAGCCCGTAGTCGGAATCCCCCTCACCCTGGTAACGGATGGAGAAGTTGTCCCAGGTGAATTCGGACGCGGCGAGCCCCGCCGACAGACCGGACTTCGGCTTGACCTGCTCGATCTTCTTGGGGTCGGCGACAAGACCGGACTTCACCCGCTTGTAGCCGTCCTCCCACCACTGCGTCACGTCGTCCTCGGTGAAACCGAGATCGGTGTCGGTGAAGAAGGCCTTGCCGTTCTGGCGCAGGTACAGGTCGTAGAGGTACATGATGGCGAAGTAACCGGTGTCACCGGCGATCTTCAGCTTGTCCTGGATCTGCTGCAGAGCCGCGAAGTACTCGTCCCAGGTCCAGCCGAACTTCGCCTCGACGCCCGCCTTCTTGAAGGCCTTGAGGTCGATCACGAGCGACATGGTGTTGGCGCCGACCGGAACGGCGATCTGCTTGCCGTCGACCTGCCCGTTCGCCAGAACGCCGTTGCGGAAGTTGTCCAGGCTGAGATTCCCGGCGTCCGCCTGCGACTTGAGATCCAGCAGAACGCCGCGCTTGTCGTACTTGCGCAGGAATCCGACCGCATTCTGGAAAACATCCGGCGGATTACCGCCGGAGGCCTGGGTCTGGAACTTCTCCCAGTACGACTCGTAGTCGGTGAATTCGGGCTTGATCTTAATCTTCGGATACTTCTTCTCGAACAGCGCGATCGTCTTCTTGATGGCGATGGTGCGCGGTTCGCCGCCCCACCACGCATAACGGAGCGTCACATTCCCGTCCCCGGCGCCACTGTCGCCACCGCACCCGGTCGTCGCCGCCAGCCCCAGCGCGGCCGCCGAGGCTCCGGCCGCCTTAAGGATCGTTCGCCTCTCAACATTCCTATTTTCAGGCACAGTCGGCCCCTCCCCGCGACGTCGTTGGCGCCTGCGTGAATCGTTTCAAGTAAGCGCTTGCTGGCACAAGCTACGGAGGGGCTCGGAGTGCGTCAATGATTCGGACAGGATTTTTCTGTGCGCGGGCTGGACGGGGGCGGAGCGCAAGTCGACTCGGGCCCCTGGAACGGGGGGCGACGTCGCAGGTGAGACGCTCGGGGTCGACCGGTCGAACACCGGTGGATCGCCGGTGTTTATTTGGGACGGGGCCGAAATGCGCCGTCCGGATGGGGAGTTGACGCCGGACGGAATGGGCGCTCACGGTCCGGCGACGTCGGAGCGACGAGAACGGGAGGCCATCTGCCGGAGGGCTCGGGGCAGTCCTGTCGGGTCCCCCGGCGCGACTCCGGCAAGGGCTCGGGCGGGCCCCGAGCGACACACGGGGCGGAACCGGGGAGGGCCGCCCGGGCGGAGGGGGCGGTCGGGCGGAGGGGGCGGTCGGGCGGAGGCAGTGGTCGGGGGTTTCGCAGGCCCAGCGCAACGACAAGTGCGGCCCGTGTTTACATTTCCGTGGACACGGGCCGCACTCGATCCGGTGGGCGATACTGGGTTCGAACCAGTGACCTCTTCGGTGTGAACGAAGCGCTCTCCCACTGAGCTAATCGCCCGGACGCAGAGAGAACATTACCCCATGTCAGGGGGTGCCCCCGCCATGCGCCGGATCACTGATTCTTGATCTTCCAGGGCATTTCCAGCCCGAACTTCCATACGTAGATCCCGACAAGAACCGCCACGATCACCAGTCCGATCGCCGTCAGGATGATGTTGCGGCGGCGCACCCTGGGATCGAGTGCACGCTGTGTCGCCTCGGTGACCTTGCGCTTCGTCCAGCGCAGTACCAGCTGGGCCCAGACGAACTCGGTCGCCCAGATCGCCATACCGCCGAAGATCACCAGCCAGCCGGGCCCGGGCAACGGCAACATGACGATGCCGGCACCGACCACCGCGAGGCCCACGACGAACACGCCGACCTGCCAGCTCACGTGGAGCATCCGGCGCGCCTTGATGAATTCCGGCGCTCTCGATCCGAGCTCACGCTCGGTCGCGGCCTCGCCGGTTCCGGCCTCGGCCGGTGCCACGGCAGCCTCGCCGGGCTTGTCACTCCCCGTATTCATGCAGCCAAACCCTACCCGACGGAAACCGGTCACCGGAATGGTCGTAGCCGACGAACCGGTTCTCGGCCGGAAGAGTTACGTAAACACACGCAAAACACTCAGAGGGGTTTACAACGGCACCGTAGGTGGCATGTCGATTTCGCCGACGTGCGAATCCCCGAGCGCACACTGAGCGAAAGGCCTTGGCGCTTATGAACACCACGGTCAGCTGCGAGCTGCACCTGCGCCTCGTTGTGTCGAGCGAGTCCTCACTGCCCGTTCCTGCAGGACTGCGGTATGACACGGCCGATCCCTACGCCGTGCACGCCACCTTCCACACCGGAGCCGAGGAAACCGTCGAGTGGGTGTTCGCCCGCGACCTGCTCGCGGAGGGCCTCCACCGACCCACGGGTACCGGTGACGTCCGAGTCTGGCCGTCCCGGAGCCACGGCCAGGGCGTTGTCTGCATCGCCCTGAGCTCCCCGGAGGGCGAGGCCCTGCTCGAAGCACCCGCACGAGCCCTGGAGTCCTTCCTGAAGCGAACGGACGCCGCTGTGCCACCCGGCACGGAACACCGCCACTTCGACCTCGATCAGGAGCTGTCCCACATCCTGGCGGAAAGCTAGGACGGGCACTCCCCTGAGCCGCCCGGCGCCGTCCACTCGGGGAGACGGCGCGGGTCAAAACAACCGCATATGGCATACCGCCGCCGCCCCGCGGGTTTCCCGCGGGGCGGCGGCGGTGTGTCCGCACGCCCTCCAGGGGCAGGGCTCCCGAGTCCCGCCAGGGCTGACGCCCACCTCCGGCACCGCGAGCCACTAACATCGGCCAGCATCGGCGGGCGGGTGCCCGCCCGACCGCCCAGGCAGGCCAGGGAGAGCAACGTGCTGATCACCCACGACACCCGGTGCGCCCTCGACACCGTGGTCGATCTGGTGAACACCGCGCCGGACGACGACACGACGGACGCGCTGCCCGATGTCGACGCGCTCGAAGATTTCGTACGAAAGCACAACATCAGTGACATCGGCGTGCTGTCGGAGATCGATCTCGCCGCCGTGCGCAGGATCCGCGGACGGTTCGCCGGGGTGTTCGCCGCCGAGGAGGCCCGGACCGCCGCCGCACACATCAACGAGCTGGTCGCCGCGGCGGGGACCACACCCCGACTCACCGACCACGACGGCTACGACTGGCACGTGCACTACTTCGCACCCGGCGCGTCCGTCGCCGACCACCTCGCCGCCGACTGCGGGATGGCCCTCGCGTTCTTCGTGGTCGCCGGTGAGCAGGAGCGGCTTCGGCGCTGCGAGGCCCCGGACTGCCGGCACGCCTTCGTCGACGTCTCCCGCAACCGGTCCCGCCGCTACTGCGACAGCCGCACCTGTGGAAACCGGCTTCATGTGGCGGCCTACCGGGCGCGCCGCAAGGAGTCGGCGAGCTGACGGCCGCAGGGCCTGAGCCTGGTGCTGACGCAGCCCCCGGCGGATGACGCCGGGGACTGGCGTGTACAGCTCACAGCAACAGCAGATCATGCAACGAAGCCATGAGCAGCAGACACCCGATCACCGCAAGGAAGATCATCAGCGGTGGCTGGGAAAGGGCGAAGAGGCACCCGCGCGGCTCGTCCTTCGGCGGCACGGCCTCGCTCTGTGTTGTGTCCAGCATCTCGCCGCGATGATGACGTAGCGGGGGCCCTCGACGCGATCAACGCGCACGAAATGCACGGTAGTTCGCTGAATTCCGTAATGTACGCGGCGAGTCATGATCGCTTACGAGCGACCTCCGTCGCCTCCCGGCCGTTTGTGTCGTTTCAGTACGTCAGCCCTCGTACGCCGTCATACGCCGCGCTTCTTCATATTCCGTGCTTCTTCAGGATCGCCTCGATGTCGCTGAAGTCGTCCCCGGCACCGCGCGGTCTGGCCGTGGGCTGGGGCGCCGGGCGGGAGGCATTGGCCCGCCCCTGACCCAGGGAAGGCGCGGAGGCCGCAGGAGCCACCGCCTCGCGCTGCGCGGCCTGCGTCTCCGCACGTTCCTTTCGGGTGCCGCCCCTCCGCCGCTCCACAGCACGGGTGGCCGTGAAGAGTACCCAGGCGCCGCCGAGCACGCAGAAGCCCGCCCAGGCGGAGGGGCTGAACGCGGTGTCGGCCACCCACCCGACCACCCCGGTCATCACCAGGCCAATGGGAACCAGTGAGTACGCGGCGATCCGGGCAGCCGCGAGAAAGCGCTTGCGGTACGCCGTGACCACCGCGATGCCCAGGCCGGCCACGGAGACGGCGGAACACACTGTCTCGGCAATCATCCGGTCCTCCAGGCGTTCGGTCACGCGGGTGCGGTTCGTCCCTTCCATCCTGCACCGCCCGGCCCTCCGGATGCCATGCTCCGGCCCGACATCAGGGACATCTCCGGGTCGGCTCCTCCCCAGGTCCCGGTCCCCTCGTACGACGCCCACGGCCGCGGCTGGGAAACTGGTGCCCATGAGCGACTCCTCTTCCGCGCCCGCCGGCACCCCCGCCCCGGTCTCCGTCCCCGTCCTGGAGGTCTGGTGCGAACTCCAGTGTCCGGACTGCCGCACCGCCCTGGACGACGTACGCGCCCTGCGCGCCCGCTACGGCGACCGGTTGGAGCTACGGCTGCGGCACTTCCCGCTGGAGCGGCACAAGCACTCCTTCGCCGCCGCGCAGGCCGCCGAGGAAGCGGCTGAGCAGGGACAGGCATGGCCCTACGTCGAGGCCGTGCTCGGCCGGGTGGAGGAGCTCGACCGTAGGGGCGAACCCTTCCTGGTCGAGGTGGCCGGCGAACTCGGCCTGGACGCCGAGGAGTTCGACACCGCACTGATCGACGGCCGGCACATCCTGATCGTCGACGCCGACCAGGCCGAGGGCAAGGCCATCGGCGTGACCGGCACGCCGACGTACGTCATCGGCGATGAGCGGCTGGACGGCGGCAAGAACCAGGAGGGGCTGCGGGAACGGATCGAGGAGATCGTGGACCGTCTGCTGGCCGGACAGGACGCCTGACCCCTGGCGTCCGCCCCGCCCCTGCCTCCGCCCCCGTCGGACCGGCCCCGGTCGCCTTCGGCCTACAGCAGGTCCTTGTACAGGTGGTGGGTCACCGTCTCGTACCCCAGCGACTCGTAGAGCCGTTCCGCCGGGCGGTTGCCCGCGAAGACGTTCAGGGAGATGGCCGACCGTCCGGCCTCGATCGACTGGGCCTCCGCCAGCAGCATGAGGGTGCGGCCGTGGCCTCTCCCCCGGTGTGCCGCGTCGGCCTCGACGTCGTAGACGAAGGCCAGACCGTCGCGGCTGCCGAGCCACAGAGTGCCGACGCGGGTTCCCTCGTGTTCCAGGACGCTGATCGTCATCCCTTCGCTGGCCACGCCCTGCGGCAGCAGCAGATCATGGTCGCGTTTCGCCTTGGCGTGCGCCTCCACCGCCGGCACGCCCCGCTCGATCCAGCTCTCCGCGTAGCTCAGCCTGCCCACCGCCTCCCACACCACGAACTCGGCCTCCGTCATGGGCCGGCCCCGGCTCCCGGCGGGCAGTTCGGGCGGGGCGGCGCCGAGCGCCTTGTCCATACGGCGGTTGCGCAGCACATAGCCGAGCGCGGTCGCCAGCCGCAGGGCCGCCGGTGTGTCGCCCGGGACCGACGCCTCGATGCGCCGGCAGCCCCAGCCGCGCGCGACCTCCTCCGCGGCAAGCACGGCCACCGTGGCCCGGCCGCGCCGCCGGTCGCGTTCGTCGATGCGGAGATCCCGGATCTTCGCCACCGAGTCGCCGAACGCGGGGTTGGTTGCGAGGTGTATCGCGCCGACGGGACGGCTGTTCACACACACCTGGTAGTGGCGTGAACGCGCTCCGTCGGCCTCGTGCTGCAGCGGCTCGGTCGGCCGCAGAGTGGTGGTCATCAGAGATTGTTCTACCCGTTGCGGAGACCTACGGCAGCTCCATTTCCGCGGCTCATCCCGATCACGCCCCTGGGTCAGGGGTCGAGGTCGTCCCCCGACCGCTCTTCGAAGACCCGCATCGCCTTGGCAGTCACCGGCCCCGGTGCGTCCGGGAGTTGGCGGTCGCCGACGCGCCGTACGGCCTGTACGTCTCTCAGGGTGGACGTCAGGAAGATCTCGTCGGCGCCGTCCAGGACGTCCAGCGGCAGGTCGGTCTCCTTGGCGCCCGTCCACTCGACGGCAAGGGCGCGTGTGACCCCGGCGAGGCAGCCGGAGGCGAGCGGCGGGGTGTGGATCTCGCCGTCCAGGACGACGAAGAC
The DNA here is from genome assembly GCF_036898825.1 of Streptomyces sp. B21-083. Lineage (GTDB taxonomy): Bacteria > Actinomycetota > Actinomycetes > Streptomycetales > Streptomycetaceae > Streptomyces. Next base: position 1,726,092 of record NZ_JARUND010000002.1, read on the forward strand.
GTTGGACCCCGTCCCCTCGCACAGTTGCCCAACCGTGTTGCCGAACAGGGCCTCGGACGCGCCCTGTTCACGCGCCCTGGCGAGGGCGACGACGTTCTCGGCGTACGACGTGGTCTTCAGGCCGGCGAGGGCGCCGCGTTCGTTGCGCGTCCAGGGGACCGTGATCACGGCGGTCGAGTCGGGACGACGGGTGGACTCGCCGACGGCGACGACCAGGGTCGGGCCGTGCTCCCCGCGGTCGGAGCCGAGGGGGCCGTGACCGCCGGTGTACGTGATGCGCAGGCGCCCCAGGGGCATCGGGTTGGCGGCGAGCACGGCCGTGCAGGCGCCGCGGACCTCGTCGAGGTCCGGGTCGGGCAGGCCTAGGCCTCGGGCGGAGCGGGTGAGCCGGTCCAGGTGACGGGTGAGCGCGAACGGTCGGCCGTGGACCGCCTTCAGAGTCTCGAAGATGCCGTCGCCCACGGTCAGCCCGTGGTCGAACACGGAGACGCGGGCGGACTCGATGTCCTGCAGCCCGCCGTCGAGCCAGAGCTTCACTGGTCATTACCTCGCTGGAATGTGTCGGACGCGTCGTGCGGTATGCCTTGTCGGCCGGGGAGCGGCGGCCTGTCGCCCGGCTGTACACAGCAGGTCACCGGTTCCTCCCCACCGCCGCTCACCTCGTACTCTCCCGACGCTACCGCGAGCAGCCGGGACGCCTTCAGCTCGGTCTCCCGCCACTCCGCCTCGGGATCCGAACCCCAGGTGATGCCCGCTCCGGTGCCGAAGCGCAGCATGCCGTCGGCCCGGTCGATCCAGAACGTGCGGATACCGACCGCCAGTTCGCCCGTCCCCCGGTCCGCGTCGACCCAGCCGACGCCCCCGCAGTACGGGCCCCGGGGCGCCGTCTCCAGGGCGTCGATGATCCGCAGGGCGCTCGACTTGGGCGCGCCGGTCACCGACCCGGGCGGGAACGCGGCCGCCAGCAGTTCCGGCCAGCCGGTGTACGGACGCAGTTCGCCCCGTACCGTCGACACGAGGTGGACCAGCCCCGGGTGCTTCTCGACGACGCACAGTTCGGGAACGGTCACCGAACCCGTCGCGCAGACGCGCCCGAGGTCGTTGCGGACCAGGTCCACGATCATCACGTTCTCGGCGTAGTCCTTCTCCAGGAGGTCCGCCTCGGTACGTCCGGTGCCCTTGATGGGGCCCGACTCGATGGTTTCTCCGTCGCGGCGGAGGAACAGCTCGGGGGACGCGGTGGCGATCTCGACGCCGTGAGCCGGCAGGCGAATCGTTCCTGCATACGGTGCCGGGTTGCCGTGTGCGAGCAGCGAGGCCAGCGCGTCCACGTCCGCGTCGGGTGCGACGGGCGCGGACAGCACCCGGCAGAGGTTCGCCTGATAGACCTCTCCGGTCGCGATGCGTTGGCGGATACGGCGCACCCCCGCCGTATACGTGGCGCGATCGAGGGACGACGTCCAGTCACCGGCGGCCGGGCCCCGCCACTCCCCCGGTCCCGGCCTCGGCGCACGGGCCGGTTCCTCTCGTACGTCACGGAAGCGAGCGCAGGTCAGACGGCCCTCGTAGTCAGCGGACACGGCCCAGAAACCGGTGGAGTCGAGGGCCGCGGGATCGCTGGTGACATCGACAAGGCCGGTGGCGACGACACCGCCGAAGCGGGCGAGGGGAGCGAGATCGGACACACCGCCGAGTCTATGGCGGGTGTCCTGTGGGTGCCCTGACCACGTCTTCGAGCAGGCACAGCGCAGCACGCTGCACAAACGCGTTTTTGTGCTGGCCCCGGAATCCGCTAGAGTTCAACTCGTCGCCGGGACGCGAGAGCGCACCGAAACGGCACGCGGACGTAGCTCAGTTGGTAGAGCGCAACCTTGCCAAGGTTGAGGTCGCCAGTTCGAACCTGGTCGTCCGCTCGTAGGAAGAGGGGGATCTTCCCGAACCCCCGCACTCCTGGTGGAGTGGCCGAGAGGCGAGGCAACGGCCTGCAAAGCCGTCTACACGGGTTCAAATCCCGTCTCCACCTCCAAGGACGATTAGCTCAGCGGGAGAGCGCTTCCCTGACACGGAAGAGGTCACTGGTTCAATCCCAGTATCGTCCACTGGTCCGCAAGGACCTTGATCCGTAAGGATCCCCGCGCGATTAGCTCAGCGGGAGAGCGCTTCCCTGACACGGAAGAGGTCACTGGTTCAATCCCAGTATCGCGCACGCGGTAATCACGAGTCACGGTCTTCGGATCGTGGTCCCGAGGACGATTAGCTCAGCGGGAGAGCGCTTCCCTGACACGGAAGAGGTCACTGGTTCAATCCCAGTATCGTCCACACACCGAAGAAGCCCCCGGCCGTCTCGTACGGTCGGGGGCTTCTTCGTGGTTCCAGCCGGTCGTTCCGGTCAGACGTTCCGGTCAGCTGGAGAACAGCATGTGGCCGAAGCTCTTGTGGCGCTTGCCGCCGTAGTGACCACCATGGCCGCCGTGACCGCCGTGGTGACCGCCCTGCGGGGCGCCCCAGGCGGGTGCGGGAGCGGCGGGGTAGCCCTGCGGGGCCGGGGGCGGCGGGGCGGCGGGCCCCGACCACTGGGACTCCACGCGGGTCAGCGCCTCCAGCTCGCCGTAGTCGAGGAAGATCCCCCGGCAGCCGCTGCACTGCTCGATCTGGACTCCGTTGCGGTTGTACGTGTGCATCGGCGCATGGCACTTCGGACACTGCATGCTCGGCTCAACTCCCTGCCGTCGGTACGGCTTCTTGATCCGGTTTCGCTTCTCGCCGGAACAGACTCCGTCCTGCTCCGGTCGGTTGCACCCTACTTCGCGTGGCCCTGGGCCAACTCGGGTGGTACCGGACCCATTCGGGCACATGCGTCGACCACGGCCTGCTGTACGTCGTCCAACGGACGGTCCGCGGCCGTCGCCTTGACGATCGCCAGGGCCGCCGTCTGCACGGTGAGAGCGCGGGCGGCGACGTCCAGGGCGGGCCAGGGGTCGCCGTCGGCGGGTACGGCCGGGCCGCCGGCCGTGCGGTAGGCGGCCAGGAACCGGGTCCACTCGTCGGGCGGGAGCAGTCCGCAGGCGTACCAGGCGGCCGGGCGGGCCAGGTCCCAGGCGGGGGCACCTACGCCGAGGTCGTCCACGTCGATGAGGAGCCAGGGGCCGTCCGGAGCGGGGTGGCGTACGAGCTGGCCCAGGTGAAGGTCGCCGTGGCAGAGGGTCGTGAGGGCCCGCTCGTCGAGGGGGTTCGGGGTAGCGGTCGCGGAGGCAGCGGTCCCGGCGGCAGGAGCCCCGGGGGCAGCGGTCCCGGCGGCAGGAGTCCCGGCGGCAGGGGGCTGGGCTCTGGCCCAGGCCGGCAGGGTCGCCCAGGCGCGCAGGACGGGCTCGGTGGCCGGCTGGGGGGTGGTGGCCCGGAGGCGGGCGATGGCGCGGGCCGCCTTGGCCGGGCCGCGCATGGGCGGGAGTCCGGGCGGGGCGGGGGTGCGGTGGAGGCGGGCGAGCAGGGTGGCGGCCTCCTCCCAGGGTGCCGCGTCCGGGTCCTCCGGGTCGACCGGGGCGCCGTACGGCCAGAACGTCACGAGTCTGCCATGCAGGTCGACGGGGGTCGGGCTGAGCGGGGACAGGAGTATGCCCGGGAGGTGGGCGGCGAGGGCCAGCCGGGCGGTGAGCTCGGTGGGGGCGGTGTCGGGGGCGTGCGCCTTGGCGACGGTGTCGGCGTGGCGGACGACTGTGCCGTCGGGGCGGTCGGTGAGGGTGGCTGCTCCGCAGGGGCAGGGGTGGGGGCGTGCGTGGGCTCTGGCCTTGGCTCGGGTGGTGAGGTCGGTGAGCAAGGGGGTGGCTGTCACGGGGCTCCCTGATGCGCTGTGCGGTCTGGTCGGGAGAGTACGGGGTGTCGCCGGGTGCGGTGGGGTGTTTCCGCCCCCGCCGCCCCTACCCGCCCCGTCCCCAGGGGCTCCGCCCCTTCGACCCCGCCAGGGGCTGTGCCCCTGGACCCCCTTCGGCCAGGACGGCCTCGTCCTCAGACGCCGGACGGGCTGGATGTGGCCGGGGCAGGCCGAACGGGCAAAGCAATGCCCGCGCAGCTCCCCAGCTGCGCGGGCATTTTTTGCCGTCCGCCGCACCCCCGTCCCCACGGGGTTTCATGGGTGGATGTCCCCGCCCGGACCGCTCTTCCGGGCCTGGGGTCGCCGCTCAGCGCCCCAGCATCACACCCACGGACGACGCTTGTGTGACCACTGCTTCCCAGCCGCCGAAGACGACCACGAGCAGGGCTGCCAGAGGAAGGACCATCACTGTCGCCACCAGTGGATGGCGCTGGCCCTGTCGGCGCGGACGGAACGCGGCGATGTACGCCTTGCGTCCCTGTGTGCGGAGCGCCGTCCGCGATGCCGTGTGGGCCATGGTCCCTCTCCTGACCGTTCTCTTGTTGGTTGGCAAGCGGCGGGTGTCTGACCTCGGGGGACGAGTGCTGCACCCGCCGCTTGACCTCAAATCTAGGCCGCCGACGCGTACCGGTCGTCATGCCCTCGTACCGATTGCCGGGCCTCCCGGAGGATGACCTGTGACCTGCGGACTACTCCCCTGGGTGGAGATGGAGTCCTAGGTCTCAGGGTCTTCCCGGAAGGGGTGCCCGGTGTGTCCCTACTGTTCCGAGCTGTCCTCCCTCGGCACCGGCTGCTCGACCAGTGCCAGGACACGGTTCGCCATGAAGCGGGCGGTGCGGACGACTGATCCGTTCCTCGTGACTTCGCTCACTTCCACGACACCTCGACGGACCGCCGTCTCCACCCTGCGGCCCGCCCTGCTCGCCACCACCTCGTAGGTACGTGTGGTGTCCCCGGCATCCACGACTATCTCCACGCGGTCACCCTTCACGGGTTCAATCCCCCTTCTGTGACGGGTGGTTGGGATCACACACGACGTCAAGCCGCCCTGTTCGCGCGCTCCCTGACCACCTCTCAAGTCTCCCACCCGGCACTGACAATCCATCGGGACGAGAGGGCGCGGCCTCTGCGCGCACCCGGCCGTGGAAACGTAAGCTGTCGCTCGTCAAACGGACCGGGCAGCGGGGATGAACATGGCGATGATGCGCCTGAGGCGCGAGGACCCGCGCGTCGTCGGCTCGTTCAGGCTTCACAGACGGCTCGGCGCGGGCGGGATGGGCGTTGTCTACCTGGGCTCCGACAAGCGGGGACAGCGGGTCGCGCTGAAGGTGATCCGGCCCGACCTGGCGGAGGATCAGGAGTTCCGCTCACGTTTCGCGCGCGAGGTCTCGGCGGCCCGGCGGATCAGGGGCGGGTGCACCGCCCGCCTCGTCGCCGCCGACCTGGACGCGGACCGGCCGTGGTTCGCCACGCAGTACGTGCCCGGGCCCTCCCTGCACGACAAGGTGGTCGACGAGGGATCGCTCACCGCGGCCGACGTCGCCTCCATCGGTGCCGCCCTCGCCGAGGGACTGGTCGCGGTGCACGAGGCCGGTGTCGTACACCGGGATCTGAAGCCATCCAACATCCTGCTGTCCCCGAAGGGGCCGCGGATCATCGACTTCGGCATCGCCTGGGCGACCGGCGCCTCGACGCTCACCCACGTCGGTACGGCCGTCGGCTCGCCCGGCTTCCTGGCACCCGAACAGGTGCGCGGGGCGGCCGTGACTCCGGCCACGGACGTGTTCTCGCTGGGTGCCACGCTCGCGTACGCCTCGATGGCCGACTCGCCCTTCGGGCACGGCAGTTCCGAGGTGATGCTGTACCGCGTGGTCCACGAGGAGGCCCACCTGCAGGGCGTTCCGGACGCGCTGGCACCCCTCGTACGGGCGTGTCTGGCCAAGGATCCGGAGGAGCGGCCCAGCACACTCCAACTGTCGTTGCGGCTCAAGGAGATCGCGGCGCGCGAGGCGCAGGGCATGGCGGACGTACGGCCACCCGGGCCTCGTGCCGCCGAGGCGGACCGGCCGACAGGGCGGCTCACCGAGAGCTACCCGGACCAGCGGCCCCCCTATCACTCCCAGACGCAGCCCCACTCGCAGTCCCCGTCGCAATCCCAGTCCCAGTCCCAACGGCGTCCGCAGGGGCCGGCCTCGGGTACTTCCGGGTCACGTGGGGCCGTTCCGTCGCGGGGCGGCGGGGGCCCGCGCAGTGGTGCCCCCTCGTCGCGTTCCGGGGCGCGGCCCGTTCCCGGTGCGCGGAACACGGCCGGTTCCGGGAGCCGTTCCGGACCGCGCAGTGGCACCGGGCGTCCGGCGCCGCGCGGCACGGTCACCGGGCGGCGGCCCGCCAATCCGCGGCTGCTGCGGCAGCGGTTGTTCGTGTTCGTCGTGGTGACGCTGCTGGTGGCCCTGGGGATCGCGGCCGCTCAGGGATGCCAGGGACCCAGCCGTGGGCTCGGCGACGACAGTGGTCGCGGCGGAGGCGGGCGGGAACAGCAGCGGCAGGAGCAGGTGCGGCCGGACGACAAGCCCGGTGACGGCGATGGGTCGGTGGGGCCCGTTCTGCCTCGGTCCAGCTCGGACGCGCACTCCGACTGACGCCCGTCGGGGCTTGACGTTCATCGGGACTTGACGTTCATCAGGACTTGGGGACCGGGGCTCGGGGTCCTGCCCGTTTCCGCTCGGATGCGCGAAGGAGTACAGGTCGGCGTCGGGCAGGGCCTGCCGTCCGGCCACGGACTGATCGACGGCGGCGGCCGGGTGCAGCAGCCCCCGGCCGTGCGTCGGGTCAGTTCGGTCCGGGGGTGGGGCGGCCCGTCGCCACCGCGTAGAAGGCGACCGCTGCCGCCGCGCCCACGTTGAGGGAGTCGACGCCGTGGGCCATGGGGATACGGACCCATTCGTCGGCGGCCACCAGAGCCTGGGTGGAGAGGCCGTCGCCCTCCGCGCCGAGCATCAGGGCGACGCGGTGCATCTTGTGCGGGGCCGTCTCGTCGAGGGTCTTGGCCTTCTCGTCGGGGGTGAGGGCCAGGAGCGTGAAGCCCGCCTCACGGACCGAGTCGAGGCCCTTGGGCCAGGTGTCCAGTCGGGCGTACGGGACGGAGAAGACCGCGCCCATCGAGACCTTGACGCTGCGTCGGTACAGAGGGTCCGCGCAGTCCGGGGAGAGGAGTACCGCGTCCATGCCGAGGGCGGCGGCGCTGCGGAAGATCGCGCCGATGTTGGTGTGGTCGTTGACCGACTCCATGACCACCACCCGGCGTGCGGTCTGCAGGAGTTCGTCGGCCGTCGGGAGGGGTTTGCGCTGCATGGAGGCGAGGGCGCCGCGGTGCACGTGGTAGCCGGTGACGCGTTCGGCGAGCTCCGGGCTGACCGCGTACACGGGGGCCGGGAGTTCGTCGATGACGTCGCGCATGACGTCGACCCACTTCGCGGAGAGGAGCATCGAGCGCATCTCGTAGCCGGCGTCCTTGGCCCGTCTGATGACCTTCTCGCCTTCGGCGATGAAGAGGCCCTCCGCGGGCTCGCGTTTGCGGCGCAGTTCGACGTCGGTCAGGCCCGTGTAGTCGCGCAGGCGCGGGTCGTCGGGGTCCTCGACGGTGATGAGATCGGCCACAGAGGTGATACTGCCTTGTCCTGGGTGCGGTGCCAACGGCTGGGAACGGATTGCGTTACCCGGGGTTACACCAATGTCTTGGGGCCTACGTTGACGACCGGACCGATCACGATCACCGCGGGGGGCTTCACGTCCTCGGTACGGACCGTCTCGGCGACCGTGGCGAGGGTCGCGTCGACGCGGCGCTGGGCCGCTGTCGTGCCCTCCTGGACCAGGGCGACCGGCGTGTCCGGGGACTTGCCGTGCGCGATCAGGGTCTCCGCGATCCGGCCGATCTTGTCGACGCCCATGAGGACGACGAGCGTGCCGGTCAGTTTGGCGAGGGACTGCCAGTCGACGAGAGAGCGTTCGTCGTCGGGAGCGACATGGCCGCTGACCACCGTGAACTCATGGGCCACCCCTCGGTGCGTCACCGGAATGCCGGCCGCGCCCGGGACCGAGATCGAGCTGGAGATGCCGGGGACGACCGTGCAGGCGATGCCCGCCTCGGCCAGCGCCTGGACCTCCTCCATGCCCCGGCCGTAGACGTACGGGTCGCCGCCCTTGAGCCGTACGACCCGCTTGCCCAGCTTCGCGTGTTCGATCAGCGCGTTGTTGATGGCCTCCTGGGCCATGTACCGGCCGTACGGGATCTTCGCGGCGTCGATCACCTCGACGTGCGGGGGCAGTTCGGCGAGCAGGTCGCGCGGGCCGAGCCGGTCCGCGATCACCACGTCCGCCTCCGCGAGCAGACGCCGGCCCCGGACCGTGATCAGGTCCGGGTCGCCGGGGCCGCCGCCGACCAGGGCGACGCCGGGGGCGCGGGTGCGGTGGTGGGGCGCGACGAGGGTGCCGTCGCGCAGTCCCTCGACGACCGCGTCACGGATGGCGGCGGTGTGGCGGGGGTCGCGGCCCTTGGCGTCCGTGGTGAGGACGGCGACCGTGACGCCCTCGCTGTGGCCGGTGGCCGGGGTCCAGGCCGTCGCCGCGTCGGCGTCGTCGGAGCGGACGCACCAGACGCGGTGGCGTTCGGCTTCGGCGGAGGCGTCGGCGTTGGCCTGCGCGTCGCTGGTCGCGATCAGGGCGTACCAGGCGTCCGCCAGGTCGCCGTCCGCGTACGGGCGGCGCTCCCAGGTGAGTTCACCCGCGTCCGCCATCGCCTCCACGGAAGGCGTCGCCTCCGGCGATACGAGGAGGATGTCCGCGCCCGCCGCGATGAGGGCGGGCAGGCGGCGCTGGGCCACCTGGCCCGCGCCCAGGACCACCACTCGGCGGCCGGCGAGTCGGAGGCCTACGGGATAGGCGGGGTGTTCGGCCATGGGGGTGCGGCTCCCTCTTGCGGTGGTTCTGATCAGGGGGCTGTGGCAGTGGGGCGGCCCTGACGTGCGCATTTTACGGTGCGGGTGGGATGGGGGCTCGGGGTGGGGGTTCCTCTTGCCCAAGCCCGCCCCTTCCCGGAACCGGGGGCTCTGCCCCCGGGCCCCCGTACGTGCGGGTCCGTTTGCGGCTGTGCCCACCGTTCCGCCCTGCGGAAAGATGGCCCACAGCCGCTGCTGCGGCCCTATTTCTCCGTGACCCCCGCCGAGTCGAACGTCGCCACCTCGTGCATGGCCCTCGCCGTGCTCTGGACCAGTGGGAGGGCCAGCAATGCGCCCGTGCCCTCGCCCAGGCGGAGGTCCAGGTCGACCAGGGGGCGCAGGCCCAGCTTGTTCAGGGCCGCCACGTGACCCGGTTCCGCGCTGCGGTGACCCGCGATGCACGCGGCCAGGACCTCGGGGGCGATCGCGCGGGCCACCAGGGCGGCGGCGCCGGCGCTGACGCCGTCCAGGATCACCGGCGTACGGAGTGAGGCACCGCCGAGGAGCAGGCCGACCATGGCCGCGTGTTCGAAGCCGCCGATCGCCGCCAGGACGCCGATCGGGTCGGCCGGGTCCGGCTGGTGGAAGTCGATGGCACGGCGGACGACCTCGGTCTTGCGGGCAAGGGTCTCGTCGTTGATGCCGGTGCCCCGGCCCGTGACCTCGGCGGGGTCCGTGTCCGTGAAGACGGAGATCAGGGCCGCCGACGCCGTGGTGTTCGCGATGCCCATCTCACCCGTGAGCAGGGCCTTGTTGCCGGCTGCCACCAGGTCTCGGGCCGTCTCGATGCCGACCTCGATGGCCGCCCTGGCCTCCTCGCGGGTCATCGCGAGGCCGGTCGTCATGTCGGACGTGCCGGCGCGGATCTTGCGCGGCAGCAGGCCGGGGGTGGCGGGCAGGTCCGAGGCCACGCCCACGTCGATGACGCAGACCTCGGCGCCCACCTGGTTCGCGAAGGCGTTGCAGACCGCGCCGCCACCGAGGAAGTTGGCGACCATCTGGGCGGTCACCTCCTGCGGCCAGGGGGTGACGCCCTGGGCGTGCACTCCGTGGTCGCCGGCGAAGATCGCGACCGCCGCGGGTTCCGGGATCGGGGGCGGGCACATGCGGGACAGCCCCGACAACTGCGCGGAGATGATCTCCAGCATGCCGAGCGCGCCCGCCGGCTTCGTCATGCGCTTCTGGCGTTCCCACGCCTCGCCGAGCGCCTTGGCGTCCAGCGGGCGGATGTTGGCGACGGTCTCGGCGAGCAGGTCGTGCGGCTCCTCACCGGGCAGCGCCCGACGGCCGTACGTCTCCTCGTGCACGACCCACGACAGGGGGCGGCGCTTGGACCAGCCCGCCTGCATCAGCTCGGGCTCCTCCGGGAACTCGTCGACGTAGCCGACGCAGAGGTAGGCCACGACTTCCAGGTGCTCGGGCAGGCCCAGCGTCCGGACCATCTCGCGCTCGTCGAAGAAACTGACCCAGCCCACGCCGAGGCCCTCGGCGCGGGCGGCGAGCCACAGGTTCTCGACCGCGAGTGCGGAGGAATAGGGGGCCATCTGCGGCTGGGTGTGCCGACCGAGGGTGTGGCGCCCGCCCCGGGTCGGGTCGGCGGTCACGACGATGTTCACGGGAGTGTCGAGGATGGCCTCGATCTTCAGTTCCTTGAACTGCTTCGCCCGGCCCTTGGGCAGCGACTTGGCGTATGCCTCCCGCTGCCGCGCGGCCAGTTCGTGCATCGTGCCGCGGGTCTCCGCCGAGCGGATCACGACGAAGTCCCAGGGCTGCGAGTGGCCGACGGACGGCGCCGTGTGGGCCGCCTCCAGCACGCGCAGCAGTACGTCGTGCGGGATCGGGTCGCTGCGGAAGCCGTTGCGGATGTCCCGGCGCTCACGCATCACCTTGAGCACGGCCTCGCGCTCGGCGTCGTCGTAGCCGGGAGCTGCCGGGCCGGGGGACTCTCGTACGTCTCCCACCGCGGCCCCGCTCTCCTCCTGCTCGGCGACCCTGGTGTCCAGGTCCTCCGCCTGCTGGGCCACCTGTACGCCATCGGGCTCGGGGTCGGCGACCGGGTCAGGGACCGCTTCGGGTTCCTCGATGAGGATCACCGGCGCCAGGTCGGGGGCCGGGACATCGGCCTCCGTCACTGCTTCCGGGGCCGTTGGTTCCGGGTACTCGGGCTCAGTGGGCTGTGCCGGCTCCGGCTGCGGAGCGCCTGGGGCGGTCTCCGTAGCGGGCCCGGTCTCAGCCACGTGCTCGTCCTCCGGCACCAGGACGAGGCCGTGCGGGGGCGTCGGGGCCAGGTGCGGGGCGATGGGCACGGTGCCGTCGACGGGGACGAACTGGGCTACCGGCTCGGCCGGCAGGGGCTCGACCAGGAGCGGCTCGGCCGACAGTTGGGGCGGGTCGACCGGCTCGGCTGCCTGCGGCTCGGCGAACACGACGGGCTCCTCGGTGGGAGCCGCAGCGGGTGCCTCGGCCGGGAGCGCGGGCTCGGCCGGAGCGGGTGCATGGTCGCTCGGGGCGGCCGGTGCGAGTTCGGGTACGGGTACGGGTACCGGTTCGGGTTCGGGTTCGGGTACTGCCGGTGCTTCCGCGACCGGCGAGATCTGCGACTCGACAGGGGCGTGCCCGGCGCTCTCCAGGACGGGAGCGGGCGCTTCCTCCGCTACGGCCTCGGCCTGGGCCTGGGGCTGGGGCTGGGGCTCCGCAGGCGGGGCGTACTCCGTCATCTGTACGACGGTGGCGTCCGCGAGTTGGGACGCCGGGTCCACGAGGTGGTCGACCGGGGGTGCCGTCGCGACGGGCGGAGTCGGGAACTCGTCCACGGGGATGCCCGGGGCCTCGACGTGTGCGTCAGGGTCCCCGTCCCCTGCCTGCGGCTCACTCTCGGGGGCGGTCTGGGGGGCGACCTGCGGGGCCGTCTCCGGGTGGGGCTCGGGGGCGAAGTGAGCCTCCGGCGCCATCGGGGTGTCCTGCGGGAGCTGCGCGTCCGGTAGGACGATCGGCGCGGCCGGTACAGGTTCCGCCTCGGGTACGACGATCAGGGCGTCCTCGGGCTGCGGCACCGCGTCCTCGGTCTCCTGCGGAGCCTGCGCCACCTCGGGGGCCGAGGGATCAGCCGGGGAGGCGACGCCGGCCTCGGGGCCCCCGGGGGCCGGTACCGCCACGGCGGGGTCCGGGATCAGGGGAGCCTCGAAGGCGTACACGGTCTCCGGCGAGGGAGCAGCGGGCTCGGGCGTCTCGTAGGCGCCCTCCGGCCCCTCGTACGACGCGTCCGGAGTTGTCTCCTGGAGCGCCGGGTCGGGCTCTGCCGGGTCCGGGATCTCGGCCGCCTCGACGGCCGGCTCGGGGATCAGGGTCTCGGCCTGAACCGGAATAACCGCTTCCGCAGGGTGTGCCGTCTCGCTCACCGGCGGCGGGGCCGGGGCGGCCTGCACCGCTGTGTGCGTCTGGGCCTGGGCGCCCCAGGGAGCGGCGCCCTGCGGGGCCGCTTCGGCGAGCAGAGGCGCCGCGTCGAGGTATTCGGGAACGGGGGCCTGTGTGGGCGTACCGAACTGGCGTACCGGTGCCGGCATGCCCGCCGGGCCCCGGTCGGCGAGGGAGCGGACCGGGCTCGTGGAGGCGTCGGGGGTCGGCGGGCCGAGGTGCAGCGGGCGGCGGGGCGCGACCGGCGCCGTCGCCTGGGCGACGGGGGCCTGGGTCGCCAGCCGGACGGCGCTCAGGTCGACCGAGCCGCTGTCGCGGCCACCGGTCTCGTGCGGGCCGGGCTCATGCACGGCCTCGACGACGGGCGCCGGGACGGGTGGCGCGACCTCGTTGCCCCACGCGCTCTGGGCGCCCGGGAGCAGCAGCAGGTCTTCGTCCTCAGCGGTGGTCTCGGAGAGGTAGGTGTACGCACCGTGCGCGGCGACGCCCGGCTGTTCCACCATGCCTGCGCTCTCCGGCAGTCCCTCGGCCGGGACCTGGCCGGTGTCGGTCATGCGAACCCCTCGCCCATCGGTTAGTGCTTCTACGAACAGCTCACCCGTTACGGCTCACCGATCGCCCCGTAGTGAAGAACGAGCATGCGTGCCCAGCGGCACGAACGACCCGTCCCAGAAAGACGACAAAGCCACTAACTGGCATTGTCGCCATCAACTGGCATTCTTGCGGCCGTTCCGCCGTAGCGGGAGCTTGATCCGCCACGGTCCGCTGTGGACTGCGCCACGTTGCGCGCTCCACCGGTTCCGCCGTACCACACTCACCCCAAAACGGGCGCGCTTTCCGGACATTGGGCTACGAAGTGCCGGGTCACCGAGTGCGGTACAACGGTCGGCCAGCCTACCGCGCGCAGTACGACAACAGGATCACGGGACGGCAACCGGCATCAGGGCGCACGGGCGGGCAGTGCCCGCCCGTCGCCCGACCACCACCCCTCAACGAGGCGCTTCGCGCCGCCGCAATTCTCCGGTGAGCAGGAACGCGACGCTCCGTTCCGTCTCCGTCCAGGCCCGGGTGTCGAGTTCGACGGACTGGAGCAGGGCGCACTCGACCTGGTAGCCGTGCTCGGTCAGGACGCGGCCGATGAGTTCGGCGTCGTCGCGGGTCGCCGCATGCGTCACGATGCGCTGCGGGCGCCGGTCGGCGACCGCGGAGACGACCGCCGCTCCCCCGCCGCCGACGCGGACGACATCGGGCTCGGGGAGGTCCTCCAGGATGTGCGGGGCCTCGCCGCGCACGATCTGGAGCTGGACGCCGAAGCGGCGGGCGGCGAAGTCGGTGCGGGCGCAGGCGTCCACGTTCCGGTCGACGGCGATGACGGCGGCGCCGCTGCGGGCCGCGTCGGTGGCGAAGGCTCCGCTGCCGCAGCCGATGTCCCAGACTAGGTCGCCCACGCGCGGTCCCAGACGCGCGAGTTGGGCGGCCCGCAGCAGCTCCGTCTCACCGTCGCCGGGGGCCGGCGGGCCGCCCGCGGTGGAGCTGTGGCCGTACGCCTCGGTGGGCAGGGCCCAGCCGCGCGGGCCCGCCGCCGGGTCGCGGCCGGCGAGCCAGCCGCTGTCCCCGCTCGGAGCGGCCGGGCCGATGACGATGACGACGTTCGGGTTGCGCCAGATGCGGTCGGCGGCCTTGTCGGAGGTGAGGATCGTGATCTTTTCGCGCTCGGTGCCCAGTTCCTCGCAGATGACGAAGGTGCGGTGCACTCCGGCGAGGAGCAGGCCGAGTTCGGCGGGGCCGGCACCGGGTGAGGTGAGGACGGCGACCTTGGCGTGGGCGCGGCACACGTTGACCGCGCGGCGCAGGGTCCGGCGGTGCGCGACGACCACCTGTGCGTCGTCCCAGGGCATGCCCGCGCGGGCGAACGCGGTGGCCACCGGGGACACGGCGGGGACGACCTCGACCTCCAGGCCGAACTCGGGGTCGCGCAGGGTGCGTACGACCCCGAAGAAGCCGGGGTCACCGTCGGCGAGGACGACGGCGGTGCCGCGATGGCCGGCGATGCGGCGGGCGGCGAGGGAGACGCTGCCGAGGCGGACGCGTTCGGCGGCCGGGGGTACTTCGGGGAGCGCGAGATGGTGCGCCGCGCCGGCCACCAGCGTGGCGGCGCCGAGGGCGGAGCGTGCCGTGGCGGTCAGGGGTGAGCCGTCCCAACCGATCACCGTGACCCGGTCGGCCATCGTCGTCAGTCTCCAGAGGGTTCGCGCGGGTCGTCGGGCGGCTGGGGGAACCAGGTGGGGCGATCCCCTGAGGGGTCGGCCGTGTCGGGGGCTTCGTGAGGGTATCCGGTGTCCCGGAGTGTCCGGCCGTGTCCAGGTCCCCTGGGTTCAGTTCCAGTCGGAGTACGACGTGAAACCGCTGGAGTCGGCCAGTTCCTCGCCCGCTCCTTCGAGGTCCTCGGGGAGGAGGCTCCACACGATGAAGTCGGTGCGTACGTCGGTCCAGGTGCCGTCCTCGGTCCGGACGTGCGCTATACAGGCGCCCCTCAGGACACCCTCGCTGATACAGCCGATCTTCTGGGCGACCTGCTGGGAGGCGGTGTTGTCGGCGGCCGTGCGCAGCTCGACGCGCTCGAACTTCTGGTCGCCGAGCACCCATTGGGAGGTGGCGAGCGCGGCCTCTGAGGCGTAGCCCTCGCCGCGCGCCCAGGGGGCGATGACGTACGACAGTTCGGTGGAGCGGATGTGCCAGTTCGTCTTGGACAGCTGGACGACGCCGACCAGGCGCTGGGTGAGGAACTCGGTGACGGCGAAGTCGAGGCCACGGCCCTCGGTGCGCTCGGCGGGCGCGTACTCGTTGATCCAGGTGCGGGCCGCGTCCTCGGTGAAGGGCTGGGGTACGTCGGTCCAGGCAGCGACCTGTTCGTCGTTCATCATCTCGGCCAGTGCGGGGATGTCGTCCTCGTCGAGAGGGCGCAGCACCAACCGCTCCGTGCTGATGGAGATGTTGGGGAAGGTGCTCGTCATGCGCCACTCCGTAACCTTCGGAACCTTCGAACCTGCGAGGCCTGCTGAACTGCCCAGCATGCAGCATGCGGCTCCGGAACCCCATCACGGGGTCCACGCCCCGTGATGGAGCGGACCCCGTACGTGTCGGTACGTACCGAGGTGGCAGGTGACCGAAGGGGGCCGGATCAGAACGACGGGATCACGGCGCCGTCGTACTTGTCCTCGATGAACTTCCTGACCTCGGCGGAGGTCTCATGTCCGTCCGCATTCTGGACGGGCGAGGTCGCGAATCAGCCGCGCGCTTCGCCGGTCGGCCGCGCGGTGCGGGGCCGACCGCACCAGGCCTTTTGCGCCGTAATAGGGTCGCGGCATGCTTGATGCCCTGACGGTCGCGACCGCCGTCGCCGCTCTCGCGCTCGCCGCCTGGTGCGGCTGGGCCGCCTCTCGCGATCAGCCCACCAAGGACTGGCACTTCATCGGCATGGGCGTGGTCACGCTGCTCACCGTGGTCCAGCTGGTGGTCGGCATCGTCCAGCTCGCCCGGGGCGAGAGGCCGGAGCAGGGTACGACGATCTTCGTGGCGTATCTGCTGGGCGCACTGGCGTGTGTGCCGGTGACGGGGTTCATGTCGCTGGCGGAGCGCACCCGGTGGGGTTCGGTGACGGTCGCCGCCGGCGGTGTGGTGCTGGCCGTGCTGGAGGTGCGGCTCTATGACATCTGGGGAGGGTGAGATGGCCATGACGCAGGAGAAGCCCGCGCGGAAGCGGCTCATCAGTGGGCCGGGGATACTGCTGGTCTGGCTGTACGGCGTGATGGTCGTCGGTGCGGTGTCGCGCTCGGCCGTGCAGATCTCGACCGAGTTCGGGCACGCGCCACTCGCCTACTCGCTCTCGGCTGTCGCCGGCGTCGTGTACGGGTTCATCACGTACTCGCTGGTGCGGGGCGGGGAGACGGCCCGGCGCGCCGCGCTGGCCTGTTGCGCCGGGGAGCTGGTCGGGGTACTGGTCGTGGGTACGTGGACCTTGGTCGAGCCGTCCGCGTTTCCCGACTCGACCGTGTGGTCCGACTACGGGATGGGGTACTTGTTCATCCCGGTGCTGCTGCCGATCTCCGCGATGTACTGGTTGCGTAAAGCACGTGCGCTTCAGGGGGAGGTCGGCTGAGGTTGTGCGCGACTGCGGCCCGTGGGGGCTTGTCGCGCAGTTCCCCGCGCCTCTGAAAAGCGATCACGCCGTCGCTGCGTAAGTACCCGCCTGCTTCTCCAGGATGATCATCGGTACGCCGTCGGTGCCCTTGTCGGTGCCTACCGTCTCGTAGCCGACCCGGCGGTACAGGCGCAGGCCCTTGTCGCTGCGGTGGCCCGTGCTGAGGCGGAACCTCTTGGCGCCGCGCTCCTCGGCGAGCGCCGACTCGGCGGCGCGCAGGAGGCGGGCGCCGATGCCGTGACCCTGGAGGCGGGGGTGGACACAGAGCTTGCCGATGGACGCCGTGCCGTCGGGGTTCGGCGTGCCGCGCACCGAGCCGACCACCTCCTCGCCCAGCCGCGCCACGTAGACGCAGTCCGCGCCGACTTCCTCCCGGACGGAGTCCAGGGTCTGGAGGAGCGGGTCGATCCGGTAGTTGCCGTACAGAGCGGCCTCGCTCTGGAAGCACAGGTACTGCAGCCGGAAGATCTGCTCGGCGTCCCGTTCAGTCGCCACGGAGATGGTCACGCTCATGCCCATGTGTGCACGCCTCCCGCTCACCTGCTCAGTCGTATGTCCCCACTCCTATCCCCGCCCTTCCCCCGCCGCAACCTCCGGCGTCAGCAAACGACGGAGACATCCCAGGCATCTGGAACGTTCCGGACCAAGACTTCCCTGTGAGATACCCAACTCCCCCGCGATTTCCCGGTAGGTGAGGTCCTTGGGCGACAGCAGCGCCTCCAGCAGGCTCGGGCAGCGGCCGGGCAGCCGGCGCACCGCGTCCCGCAGGGCGCGGTGCCGGGCGGCGGTGAGTGCGAGCTGCTCGGGGCCCGGTCCGGCGTCGGCCGCGGGCTGATCGCCGTACGGCCGCTCGACGCGGGCGGTACGGCGGCTGCGGCGGGCCTCGGAGCGGACGGCCCGGCGGAGCCAGTTGTGCGGGTCGCTCGGCGGGCCGTCGGAGTCGAGTCGTTCCAGGAGGCGGAGCCAGACCGCCTGTTCAAGGTCGCTCGGCTCGGCACCGTAGGCATATGCCTCCGCGGAGGCCTCGGCGGCGAGCAGGGGGCGCAGGGCGGAAACCATGTCGTGGGTCATATGCGGCACGACGCGACCGCCCCGGCGGGAGGTTGCCGGAACGGCCGGTTGTCACCCCAACCGGGGTGGTGCGGTCAGCCGTTGACGAGGCCCCTCAGGCCCCTCAGACCTCTTGGACCCCGCAGATCCCTCGGGTGCCTCAGTCGTTCAGGAAGTCCGCGCGGGCCAGCACGCCCGTGTCGGCGTTGTCGGTGAAGACGCCGTCGATGCCCGTCGCGAAGTACGTCCGGTACGCGCCGAAGGCGTCTCCGTAGGCGTCCGCGTCCGTGCCCTTGCGGAAGTTCGCCGGGAGGAAGGGGTTCTCGTTGCGCATGGTGTACGGGTGCAGGACCAGGCCCGCCTTGTGCGCGTCCGCGACCAGGGTGGTCGGGGAGGTGAGCGCGCCCGTCGCGTCCTTCGGGATGACCAGGTCGAGGGTCGGGCCGATGCCCTGCGCGTACGAGGCGATCTCCTTGAGACCGGCCGGCTTGATCAGGTCGGCGACCGTGCGCGGGTCGCCGGTCGCCACGAAGTCCCAGGGCTGGGTGTTCGCGGCGGAGAGGAGGACGACGAGCGGGTTGTCCACCAGCCGGTTCAGGCGCTGGATGCTGGTCGGTTCGAAGGACTGGAGGATCACCGGCGAGTTCTTCTTGTCCTTGCCGTGCTTGCGCAGCAGCTTCGCGACCCGCTCCTCAAGGCCCAGGCCGAGGGCGCGGAAGTAGGTGGGGTGCTTGGTCTCGGGGTAGATCCAGACCTGCTTGCCGCGCTTGCGGGTCTGCTCGTCCTGCCAGCGGAGAACCTCTTCGAAGGTGGGGATCTCCCAGCGGCCGTCGTAGAGG
Source organism: Streptomyces sp. B21-083 (assembly GCF_036898825.1). Lineage (GTDB taxonomy): Bacteria > Actinomycetota > Actinomycetes > Streptomycetales > Streptomycetaceae > Streptomyces. The sequence goes on from NZ_JARUND010000002.1 coordinate 1,744,458, forward strand.
GTGTTGTGCGGGCGGTTGGCCGGAATGCGCTCGACCGCGCGCAGCGTCTTCAGCTCGGCGAGGGTGAAGTCCTCGGTGAACCAGCCGGTGACCGGGACCCCGTCCAGAACCTTGGTCGTCCTGCGGCTCGCGAACTCGGGGTGGGCGGCGACGTCGGTGGTCCCGCCGATCTCGGGCTCGTGGCGGCAGACGAGGTGGCCGTCCTTGGTGGGGACCAGGTCGCCGGCCTCGACGACGTCGGCGCCGAGATCGAGGGCCAGTTGGTACGAGGCGAAGGTGTGCTCCGGGCGGTAGCCGCTGGCACCCCGGTGGCCGATGATCGTCGGTACGGGCAGGCTCTTCAAGCCACCGCCTCCGTGCTTCACGTCCCGGTGCGCGTCCTGCCCGGCGACCTGGGCGTCGGCTCGCGCCGCGCCGGGCAGCCCGAGGACCGCGCCGCCCGCACCCAGCATCGCGGCACCGAGCAGCGTCCGCCGCCCTGTCCCCGCGGACTCCCCCTGCGCATGTCCGTTCGACTCCAGCGTGCCCATGAGCGCCTCTCCTGCCGCACCGTCAACTGTCCAAGCGGACCGATCGTAGGTGCGTGTACATGACGGCAGGGAGGCCTCGGACGGAACACGCGGGTGACGCCGGATGTCGGCATCTCCTCGGGCGAGGCGGGTACGCGGTCGGTGTGATTCACCCGACTCGCGCGATCTCCGTCACATTTATGGCGGTCCGTCACATGCCCGCAACACCGCGCCACCGCAGGTAAACCCGGGTCAACACTGCGTAAGCAGTGGGTGAACCCGATGTGCGCTACCCCCCGAGGCGCGAGTATCGTCCTCACCTGCACAGACTTATACCGAATCCCTTGACACCGGAGGGCCTGTTGTCCCGCTTCGCGCTCATCAAGGCAGTGCTCGGACCGATCATGCGCCTGATGTTCCGCCCACGGGTGGAGGGTGTGGAGCACATCCCCGGCGACGGCCCGGTGATCCTCGCCGGCAACCACCTCACGTTCATCGACTCGATGATCCTGCCCCTGGTCTGCGACCGGCAGGTCGTGTTCATCGGCAAGGACGAGTACGTCACCGGCGAGGGGTTCAAGGGCCGCCTCATGGCCTGGTTCTTCACCGGCGTCGGCATGATCCCGGTGGACCGGGACGGGGCCAACGGCGGTGTCGCGGCGCTGATGACCGGCCGCCGGGTGCTGGAGGAGGGCCGCATGTTCGGGATCTACCCCGAGGGCACCCGCTCCCCCGACGGCCGCCTCTACCGTGGCCGCACCGGCATCGCCCGGCTGACGCTGATGACGGGCGCGCCGGTGGTGCCGTTCGCGATGATCGGCACGGACAAGTTGCAGCCGGGCGGGGCGGGGATGCCCCGGCCGGGGCGGGTCACGGTGCGGTTCGGTGAGGCGATGGAGTTCTCTCGGTACGAGGGGATGGATCGGGACCGGTATGTGCTGCGGGCGGTGACGGACTCGGTGATGACTGAGGTCATGCGGTTGTCGGGGCAGGAGTATGTGGATATGTACGCGACGAAGGCCAAGGCCGCGTAGACGCTCCGCTGGGTTGAGCAGGCCGTACCGCTCCGTGGTGAACTGCGGGTGCTTCGTGGCTTGTCGCGCCGTTCCCCGCGCCCCTGAAGGGCGCCCTGCGCATCCGGCGTGACCAGGCCGCGCTAAACGTGGTCTGCCCGGCCTTCCAGGCGTTGTCCCTTCAGCAGGAACCAGGCCGCTGCCGCCGCTGCCAGTAGGACCACCGCGCCCGCGCCCGCTGCCAGGGCTATGCCGTCGGTGAAGGCCTCGCGGGCCGCGTTCAGCAGGGCATCCCCGGTCTGCGTCGGCAGGGTTCTCGCGGTTTCCACCGCTCCGCCCAGTGACTCGTGGGCCTCTGCCGGCGTGCCCGGCGGAGCAGTGAAGTTCCGGTAGGCGCCGGTGACGATCGAGCCGAGGAGCGCGATGCCGAGGGCGGCGCCCAGTTCGTACGCCGTCTCGGACACCGCGGCTGCCGCACCCGCCTGCTCCTTGGGGACCCCGGCCAGGATGACGTCGGAGGTCACGGTGAAGGAGAGGCCCGCGCCGACACCCACGACCAGCAGCGCGGTGCCGAGCAGCGGATAGCCGGTGGACGGCTCCACCACGGTGAGCGCCGCCAGGGCGAGGCCGATGGCTGCGAGGCCGCCCGAGACCACGGCCCGTACCGAGTAGCGCCGGGCCGCCGAACCGGCGAGCAGTCCTGCCACCACCGCGCCGATCGCCGCGGGCAGTTCGGCGAGGCCCGCCTCCAACGGCCCCCGGCCCTGCACCAGTTGCAGGTACTGCGAGAGGAAGAACACCAGCCCGGACAGTCCCAGGATGGTCAGCAGGTCGGCGAGCACGGCTCCACTGAACCCCCGGTCGCGGAACAGCCGCATGTCCAGGAGGGGGGTGGGGAGGGTGAGTTGGCGGTGTACGAAGCCGTACAGAGCCGCGGCGCCCAGTGCTGCCGCGCCCAGCGGCGGCCACGAGAACCCGTGTGACGCCGCCTCCTTGATGCCGTACACGATGCCGACCATGCCGACGAGCGACAGGACGACGCTTCGCAGGTCCCACGGGCCCGGCGCCGGGTTGCGCGACTCGGGGAGCAGCTTGATGCCGACGAGGACGAGGACCGCCATCACGGGCAGGTTGATCAGGAAGACCGAGCCCCACCAGAAGTGTTCGAGCAGGAAGCCGCCGACGACCGGGCCGACCGCGGTACCGGCGGAGGCGGTGGCGCCCCAGATGCCGATGGCGAGGCTGCGTTCGCGCCGGTCGTGGAAGAGGTTGCGGATCAGGGCGAGCGTGGCCGGCATCAGGGTCGCGCCCGCGACACCGAGCAGCGCCCGCGCCAGGATCATCAACTCCGGTGTCGTCGCGTAGGCGTTGAGGACGGACACCGCGCCGAACGCGGTCGCGCCGATGAGCAGCAGCCGCTTACGGCCGATGCGGTCACCGAGGCTGCCCATGGAGACGAGCAGGCCCGCGATGACGAACGAGTAGACGTCGCCTATCCACAGCAACTGGTTGCCGGACGGCTTCAGGTCCTCACTGATGTAGGGGGTCGCGAGACCGAGGACGGTCGCGTCGACGGCCACCAGCAGCACGGCCAGCACGAGGACGGACAGCGCGAGCCAGCGGCCCGGACGCCTCTCTTCCTCCGTCGCGTGGGCCGGCTGCAGGGTGCTGGTCATGATTCCTCTCTCCGTAGCGCGCCGCCGAGCAACAGTTCGACGATCATGTGGTGGAAGTCCTTCGGGGCGCCCTTGCCGCTCTGCACCATCCAGGCTCCGGAGGCCAGCAGGCCGAACAGGGCTTCGGTGAGCCAGGCGGGCGTCAGGTCGATGCGGAACTCGCCGTTTCCCTGTCCGCGCCGGAACAGCGCGGAGATACGGGCGTCGGTCCGGGCCCAGCCCTCGTTCTGCTCCTCGCCCTCGAACAGCTGGTTCTCCGTGTAGAGGAAGCTGAGCAACCCGGCGGCGGGCTCGATCTCGCGAACGAGGCGTCGAACGGCATCGCTCGCCGCGCCCTCCTCCAGGCGGGCGGCGTCCAGTGCGGCCTCGCACTCCGCGATACCGAGTGACTCGAGTGCTCGTACGAGCGCGTCGCGGCCGGCGAAGTGGCGGTGCAGCGTGGCCCGGCTGATCCCGGCCGCCTTGGCGACCTCGTCCATCGTGGACGTGGATTTCCGGGTGAGGAGGGCGGCTGCGCTGCGCAGCACGTGTTCACGGTCGACGGCCATGAGACAACGATAACCCAAATGAGACACTGACGTCTCATTGTGAGCGTGAGTGTCTCATCTCTGGTCGCCTCGCGGGTGTCTCAGTGCCAGGGCAGCTGCCCGCGCCGCTCCCAGTAGACGGACGGCTCCTCCACCAGCGCGGCCAGGCGCGACAGCTGGTCCTCGTCGAGGTCGACGACCGCCGCGTGCAGATTCGAGGCGAGCTGGCCCGCCGTGGCCGCGCCGGACAGCACGACCCCCGCCCACGGCTGCCGCAGCACCACCGCGAGGGCGACGGCGTCCGCGCCGAGCCCCGTCTCCTCGGCGACCGCCCGTACGGCGTCCGGCGCCTGCCCGGCGGCGAGGCGGCCGTTGGCCATGCCCTCCTTGACGATCACCGTCAGTCCGGCGTCGTGGGCCTCGGCCAGCGCGGGTCCGGCGGAGGTCTCCAGGACGTTGTACGTCGACTGGACGGTACGGAAGAGGGGCTCGCCGTCGACCGTGACCGCGAGGGCGGCACGGACGGTGTCGGCCTGGGCGGGGCCGCTGGTGGAGAAACCGATGGTCATGCCCTCCGCCGCGGCCTCGGCGAGACGGGCGTGGAGTTCCTTGTCCGACAGGGCCGGGCTCTCGGGGGTCAGGGAGTGGATCTGGTAGAGGTCCAGGCGGGCGCCGAGCAGTTCACCGGTTTCGGCCCGCTGACGCTCGTACGTCGTGAGGCTGTGGTCCTTGACCTCGTGCCGCTCGGCGTCCGTGGTCCAGTCGGCGGTGTAGGTGTAGCCCCACTTGCTGCCGATGACGACGTCGTCGATGTCGGAGCGCGTCAGCAGCCAGCCGGCGAGGAACTCCTCGGAGCGGCCGTACGAACGGGCCACGTCGAAGTAGCGGACGCCCTGGGCGTAGGCGGCGTCGAGGAGTTCGTGGGTGCGGGTGCGCAGGGTCTCGACGCTGCGGTCTTCTCCGAGGTCGCGGTCCCGGCCGAGATTGATGTAGCCGGGGCGGGCGACTGCGGCGAGGCCAAGTCCGAGGTGGCAAGTGGGGGTCGTCGCTGTGGCCAGTCGGGTGAAGGGCATCGCGGTTCCGTTCGGTCGGGTCCGGTCCGGCTTCCGACCAACGTAACCCGCGATGACCTTTGCGGGGTTTGCCGCGTGCGGGGCGCCAGGAGTTTTTCGCCCCGGCCGCCCCTACCCGTCCCATCTTTCAGGGGCTGTGTCCCTTCGACCGCGCCTCGGAGTCCGGGTCCTGAGGTGCGATGGCGGGTGCGCGCGCGTTGTGGTTGCCCGCGCAGTTCCCCGCGCCCCTGAAGGGGCCTGCGGCCCTACTTCATCTTGGCCGCTGCCCAGGCGTGCTGGGCTGCCACGTCCTGCTTGACCTCTGCCAGTTGGATCGCGACCGCGCTCGGGGCCGTACCGCCTCGGCCGTTGCGGGAGGCCAGGGCGCCCTTGACGTTCAGGACCGTGCGGACCTCGGGGGTGAGGTGGGCGCTGATCTTCGCGAACTGGTCGTCGGTGAGGCCGTCCAGCTCGACCCCGTCCGCCTCGGCGGCCTTCACGCACTCGCCGGCGACCTCGTGGGCGACCCGGAAGGGCACCCCCTGCTTGACCAGCCACTCGGCGATGTCGGTGGCCAGGGAGAAGCCGGCCGGGGCCAGTTCCTCCATGCGCTCGCGGTGGACGGTGAGCGTGGCCATCATGCCGGTGAAGGCGGGGAGCAGGACCTCGAGCTGGTCGCAGGAGTCGAAGACCGGCTCCTTGTCCTCCTGGAGGTCCCGGTTGTAGGCGAGGGGCAGCGCCTTGAGGGTGGCCAGGAGGCCCGTGAGGTTGCCGATCAGACGGCCGCTCTTGCCGCGCGCCAGCTCCGCGATGTCCGGGTTCTTCTTCTGCGGCATGATCGACGAGCCCGTGGAGAAGGCGTCGTGCAGGGTGACGAAGGAGAACTCCTTCGTGTTCCAGATGATGATCTCCTCGGCGATCCGGGAGAGGTTGATCCCGATCATCGCCGTGATGAAGGCGAACTCGGCGACGAAGTCGCGCGAGGCCGTGCCGTCGATGGAGTTGCCCACGCTGCCGTGCTCGAAGCCGAGGTCCTCGGCGACCGACTCCGGGTCCAGACCGAGGCTGCTGCCCGCGAGCGCGCCCGAGCCGTACGGGGAGACCGCCGTGCGCTCGTCCCACTGCCGCAGGCGCTCCGCGTCCCGGGTGAGGGGCTGGACGTGGGCCAGGACGTGGTGGGCGAACAGGACCGGCTGGGCGTGCTGGAGGTGGGTGCGGCCGGGCATGGCCACGTCCGGGTGGGCCTCCGCGAGGCCGATCAGCGCGTCCTGGAGGTCGGCGATCAGACCGCCGATCGTACGGGCGTGGTCCCTCAGGTACATGCGGAAGAGGGTGGCGACCTGGTCGTTGCGTGAGCGGCCGGCGCGGAGCTTGCCGCCGAGGTCGGGGCCGAGGATCGCCAACAGGCCGCGTTCCAGGGCCGTGTGGATGTCCTCGTCGGCGATCGTGGGGACGAGGGTGCCGTCGGCGAGGTCCGCCGCGAGCTGGTCGAGGCCGGCCAGCATGCGCGTCAGCTCGTCCTGGGTGAGCAGACCCGCCTTGTGCAGCACGCGCGCGTGGGCACGCGATCCGGCGATGTCGTAGGGCGCGAGCCGCCAGTCGAAGTGGACGGACGCGGACAGCTTGGCCAGGGCCTCGGCGGGACCGTCGGCGAAACGGCCGCCCCAGAGCCGTACGTCACCGCTGTTGCTGCTCACTTGCGTTGCTCCTCGAAAACAGGGGGGGGTGGATGTGCGACCGCCTCCCCACCCGTAAGGAAAGGAGGGGAGGCGGTGGCGACAACGGTATCGGTTATGCCTGGTCGCGCTTGGCCGCGATCTTCGACGACAGGCTGTAGATGTCGATGAAGCCCTTGGCAGCGGCCTGGTCGAAGGTGTCGCCCGTGTCGTACGTGGCCAGGTTGAAGTCGTAGAGCGAGGTCTCGGAGCGTCGGCCGGTGACCACCGCGCGGCCACCGTGCAGGGTCATCCGGACATCGCCGTTGACGTGCTGGTTGGCCTCGTTGATGAAGCCGTCCAGGGCGCGCTTGAGCGGGGAGAACCACTGGCCGTCGTAGACCAGTTCGCCCCAGCGCTGCTCGACCTGGCGCTTGTAGCGGGCGAGTTCGCGCTCGACCGTGACGTTCTCCAGCTCCTGGTGGGCCGTGATCAGGGCGATCGCGCCCGGAGCCTCGTACACCTCACGGGACTTGATGCCGACGAGACGGTCCTCGACCATGTCGATCCGGCCGATGCCCTGGGCGCCGGCCCGCTCGTTCAGCTGCTGGATCGCCTGGAGGACGGAGACCGGCTTGCCGTCGATGGCGACCGGGACGCCCTCCTTGAAGGAGACGACGACCTCGTCCGCCTCGCGCGGGGTGGCCGGGTTCGAGGTGTACTCGTAGATGTCCTCGATCGGGGCGTTCCAGATGTCCTCCAGGAAGCCCGTCTCGACCGCGCGCCCGAAGACGTTCTGGTCGATGGAGTACGGGGACTTCTTGGTGGTGGCGATCGGGAGCTGCTTCTCCTCGCAGAAGGCGATCGCCTTGTCGCGGGTCATCGCGTAGTCGCGGACCGGGGCGATGCACTTGAGGTCGGGGGCGAGGGCCACGATGCCGGCCTCGAACCGCACCTGGTCGTTACCCTTGCCCGTGCAGCCGTGGGCGACCGTGGTGGCGCCGTGCTTCTGGGCGGCGGCGACGAGGTGCTTGACGATCGTCGGCCGGGAGAGGGCGGAGACCAGCGGGTAGCGGTCCATGTAGAGGGCGTTGGCCTTGATCGCCGGGAGGCAGTACTCCTCGGCGAACTCGTCCCTGGCGTCCGCGACCTCGGCCTCGACGGCGCCGCAGGCGAGCGCGCGCTTGCGGATGACGTCCAGGTCCTCGCCGCCCTGGCCGACGTCGACCGCGACCGCGATGACCTCGGCGCCCGTCTCCTCGGCGATCCAGCCGATGGCGACGGAGGTGTCCAGACCGCCTGAGTAGGCGAGTACGACGCGCTCGGTCACGGGTTTTCTCCTCACAGTGCATTCGCTGACATGCATGAGTATGCAGGACTCTGCATGGTTCGTCAATCTCGGAAATTTTCTTACGGATGTTTGACGAGTCTTTGAACACGCGAAACCGCTTACCCGTACCTCACGCCAGACGCAGGCGCCGCGTCTGTACAGCGAGTTGAACCACACAGCCACCCCCTGACCCGAGTGAGGCATCCGCATGTCCAGGGCTCTTCCGAAGTACAACAAGCGTCGCGTGGGCATCATCGGCGGCGCCGCCGCAGTGGCTCTGTCCGGCGCGATCGTCGCCGGCTCCGCCCTTGCCGGGGAAACATCCAACAACAACACGACGACCCAGGCGACCACCAAGGCCGCGGTCGCGACGGTGAACTGCCCGGCGGTCGCCAACAGACTGCCCGCGATCCCGGCGTCGGCGCAGGCCGAGGTCACCCGCAACCTCGCACTGCTGGACACGCAGATCGCCGAGGCCAACAAGCGCATCGTCGACACCCAGGGCCAGGGCGGCCCCAACTTCATCGCGAACGCGATCACCGGTCCGCTCAAGGACAAGCGCGTGGCGACCATCAACCGCATCGCCACCGCCATCGGCCGCACCGCCGCCAAGCCGGTCGGCCTCGACGCGCTGGCGCCCTGCACCCTCAACGGTGCCGCGGCGGCGCCCGCCGCGACGCCCCCCCAGCAGGCGGGCGGCAACAACGGCAACGCGGGGAACACCGGTAACACGGGCAACAACGGCAATGCGGGTAATGCCGGAAACGCTGGAAACGCCGGCAACAACGGCGGCGCCGGCACCATCAGCTGCCCGGACGTGGCCTCGAAGCTGCCCGCGATCCCGGCGTCGGCACAGGCGGAGGTCACCCGTAACCTCGCTCTGCTGAACACGCAGATCGCCGAGGCCAACACGCGGCTCGTGAACACCCAGGGCCAGGGTGGTGCGAACTTCGTCCAGAACGCGATCGTCGGTCCACTCCAGGGCAAGCGCGAGTCGACCATCGAGCGCATCGCCATCTCCATCGGCCGCACCGCAGCGAAGCCGACGGGCCTCAACTCGCTGGCTGCCTGCACGTTCAGCAAGTGACGTGACAGGCACTGTGGCCGCCCCGTCGCAAGCGCCGGCCGGGGCGGCCGCGGTCCTGTACACCCCTCGTCCACAGCGTCACCAAAACTCGTTAGACAGGCGAATGACTTTCCCGGACAATGACCGGTCATGGGAAAAACCTACGAGCGCATCGACGGCCGCCTGCGAACATTCATCGAGGCGCAGCCCCTCTTCTTCACCGCGACCGCCCCGCTGTCCGGCGACGGCACGGTCAACCTCTCCCCCAAGGGCCTCAAGGGCTCCTTCGTGATACTCGACGAGTTGACCGTCGCCTATCTCGACTTCGCGGGCAGCACCGCCGAGACCGTCGCCCATCTGCGCGAGAACGGCCGGATCACCCTCATGTGGTGCGCCTTCGAGGGCCCGCCGAACATCGTCCGGGTGCACGGCCGCGGAGAGCCCGTCTTCCGTGACGACCCGCGCTTCCCCGAACTCCTCGCCCGCTTCCCGGACATCGACGCCACCGCGCACGGTCTGCGCGCGGTCATCGTCGTACGCGCCGAACTCGTCCGGGACAGCTGCGGCTACGCGGTGCCCTTCATGTCGTACGACAGCGACCGCGACCTGCACGGCAAGCGCTTCGCGCGCGAGGACGACGCCTCGCTCAGCGCCTACTTCGAGAAGAAGGACCACATCGCGACAAGCCTGGACGGACTACCGGGGCTGCCGTTGCCGCTGCCTCCCAGTACCGTCTGAGCCATGCGCACCGGAGCCGCCGTCGTCCTCGCGTCCGCGTCCCTTCTCGTGCTTGCCCCCGGTGCCCCTCCCACGGCCGCGCCGCCGCTGCCCGCCCTGCTGGCCGACACCGGCGGCGGCTCCCAGCTCATCACCGCGTCGGCGCCGAGCGCCGGGGCGACCTCGGGCACACTCACCTGGTGGGACCTGCGCGACGGGACGTGGACGAAGGCCGGCTCCGCGCCCGCCCGCTTCGGCGCGAACGGGCTCGTCGAGGGCGGCTCCCGCAGACAGGGCACGAGCACCACTCCCGCCGGGCTGTACGACCTCCCGTACGCCTTCGGCATCAAGAAGGCGCCGGCCGGCACCCGGGTCACGTACCGGACCGTGCGGCAGAACTCCTGGTGGTGCCAGGACAACACCTCGCGCTCCTACAACCGCTGGACCGAGCCCCGCCCCGCAGACTGCCGGGCCGCCGAGTCCGAGCACCTGATCTCGTACACGCAGCAGTACGCGCACGCGTACGTCATCGGCTTCAACTACGCCAAACCGGTACGGGAGCGCGGCGCGGGGATCTTCCTGCACGTCAACGGGCGTGCGGCGACGGCCGGTTGTGTGTCGGTGTCGGCGGAGGCGATGCGGGCGGTACTGGGGTGGGCCGATCCGGGCCGTCGGCCGCACATCGCGATCGGCACGGCGAGCGGGCCGACGGCCATCGTCCGCTACTGAAAGGCGGCACCGGGCCGCGCCTCCCGGCCGGGTGTTACCGGCCGTCACGCCACTTACCTGTGGACTCCGCGGGCCACTGAACACTCAGCGGTCGCGGCACGTATCTGAGGGCCAAGGGGCCAAGCCTCTCGACCCCGTCCCACGGAGGAACCGTGACCACCACGATCGCAGGCGGACGTGCCGCGCGGCGCCAGACGATGCGCCGCATCCGACCTCGCCGCTCGCCCGCCGTCCCGCTGCTGCTCGTCGTGGCGGCGGGCGCGGCCGGAGTGATCTGGCTGTGGTGGAACAACACGGCCTCCCTGGCCGACACCACCGCCCAGGTGATCGCGGCGGGCCGGATCACCGGTCTGCTCGCCGGTTACCTGATGGCGCTGGTGGTGCTCCAGATGGCCCGGGTGCCCGCGCTGGAGCGCCGGGTCGGGTCGGACCGGGTGGCGCGCTGGCACTCGATGAGCGGCCGGTACACGCTCAGCCTGGTCGTGGCGCACGTCGTCCTCATCATGTACGGATACGCCCTCCAGGCCGGGAAGACGTTCGGCGACATCGTCCAGCAGACGGTCGACTCGGTGAACCAGCTGCCCGACATGGGCAAGGCCGCCATCGGCACGGGTCTGCTGGTGGTCATCGGGCTCAGCTCCATCGGCCCGGTCCGGCGGATGATCCCGTACGACCTCTGGTACCACGTGCACCTGCTGACCTACGCGGCCACGTTCCTGACGTTCTGGCACCAGCTCTCCACGGGCAACGAGTTCGTCGTCGAGCCAGCCGCGAAGACCGCCTGGTACGCGCTGTACGGCACGGTGACCGCGCTGGTCCTCTGGTACCGCATCGTCACGCCGATCCGGCTGAACATGCGCCACCGGCTGCGGGTCGAGGCGGTCATCGAGGAGACCCCGGGCATCGTGTCCGTGCTGATGAGCGGCCGGAAGCTGCACCGGATGGGCGCGGAGGCGGGCCAGTTCTTCCGCTGGCGCTTCCTGGCCCCCGGTATGCGGTTCAGCTCGCACCCGTACTCCCTGTCGGCGGCCCCCCGGCCCAACATGCTGCGGATCACCGTGAAGGCGATCGGTGACCACAGCTCGGCCCTGCGCGAGCTGGAGCCCGGCACCCGGGTGTGGGCCGAGGGCCCGTACGGCGCCCTGACCGCCTCCAAGCGCAGCCAGGGCAAGGTGCTGCTGGTGGCCGGCGGAGTCGGCATCACCCCGATGCGCGCCCTGTTCGAGACACTGCCCGGCGCGGCGGGCGACCTGACCCTTCTCTACCGGGCCAACAGCACCCAGGACCTGGCCCTGTGGGACGAGCTGGCGACCATCGCCAACGAGCGCGGCGCCCGTCTCATGTACGCGGTGAACAGCCCCGACGGAGAGCGCCCGGACATCTCGCCGGAGTCGCTGCGCCGGAAGCTGCCGGACATCGACGACCACGACGTCTTCCTGTGCGGGCCGCCCGGCTTCGCGCAGGGTGTGTACGAGGCATTGCGCGGCGCGGGTGTTCCGGCGCGCCGTATCCACCACGAGTCGTTCGAGATGTGAGCGACGGGAGCCAGGAGCGATGAAGAAGAGTCACCCCTTTCGGCGCGTCATGCTGGCGAGCGCCGCCACAGTCTCCGGAATCGTGCTGCTGCTGACGCTGAAGCCGTCGTCGGACCCCGGGTCCGCGCAGGCGGCCGGCGCGCTGCCGCAGCAGACGTCGGCGGCGCAGGAGTCGGCCCAGGGCGGCGCTGCCGTCAAGGACGGCGCCTTCACCGGCGACACGATCCAGACCCAGTACGGCCCGGTCCAGGTCCGCGTCACGGTGAGCGGCGGCAAGATCATCAAGGCGGAGGCGCTCCAGCAGCCCAGGGGCGGCCAGAGCGACCAGATCACCGGCAACGCGATCCCCAAACTCAACAAGGAAGCCGTCGCCGCCGGTACCGCCGGCAGTGTCGACGCGGTCTCCGGCGCCAGCTACACCAGCGCGGGCTACGGGAAGTCGCTCCAGTCGGCCCTGGACAAGGCCAGTGCGGGTGCGAGTACCGGTGCCACCGGGGGCGGCGGTGCGGCCGAGGCCGCCACGGTCACCGGTGACGCGGTCGACACGCAGTACGGCCCGGTCCAGGTCCGCGTCACGGTGAGCGGCGGCAAGATCACCAAGGCGGAGGCGCTCCAGCAGCCCAGGGGCGGCCAGAGCGACCAGATCACCGGCAACGCGATCCCCGAACTCAACAAGGAAGCCGTCGCCGCCGGCACCGCGGACATCGACGCGATCTCGGGCGCCAGTTACACGAGCGCGGGCTACAAGAAGTCGCTCCAGTCGGCCCTGGACAAGGTTCCGGCCGCGGAGTCGGACAAGGGAACGGCCACCGGCGCGAGTTCACCCGCCCCGGCCGCGAGCTCGCCCGCGGGCTCGGGTGCCAAGGGAACCGGTGTGGCGAAAGGCGGGGCGACCTCCGACGGGGGCGGCACGTACACCGGAGGCGTGGTCCAGACGGAGTACGGCCCGGTGCAGGTCCGGGTGACCCTGACCAACGGCCGGATCACCTCGGCGTCGGCGGTGCAGGCGCCCAAGGGCGGCCGGAGCGACCAGGTCTCCGGCGACGCGATTCCCAAGCTCAACCAGGAGGCGGTGACGGCGGGCGATGGAGACATCGACGCGGTTTCCGGCGCCAGTTACACCAGCGCCGGCTACAAGCAGTCCCTCCAGTCGGCCCTGGACCAGGCCGGTGGTTGATCCCGCCGAAGCTCCCGTCGCGGTGCGTCATGCGGAGGAGGTCATGGGGACCGTCTTTTCCTTTGACGTCCGCGGCGGGGACCCCCGTGCGGTCGGATCGGCGCTGGCAGCGGCGATCGCCGGACTGCACAAGGTCAACGAGGTGTTCAGCACCTACCGCGAGAACAGCCAGATCTCCCGGCTGGCCCGCGGTGAGATCTCCGTCGCCGACTGCGACCCGGAGGTCGCCGAGGTGCTCGACCTGTGCGCCGAGGCGGAGCGGGTCAGCGAGGGGTGGTTCAGCCACACCTACCAGGGGCAGATCGACCCGACCGGCCTGGTCAAGGGCTGGGCGGCGGAGCGCGCTGCCAGAACGCTGACCGCGGCGGGCGTGAGCGGGGTCAGCGTCAACGGCGGTGGAGACGTCCAGCTGTGCGGCGCGCCGGCCCCTGGGCGCCCTTGGCGGGTAGGCGTGTCCGACCCGCTCCGCCCCGGCGGCCTGGCGGCGGTGGTCTCGGCGGCCGGCACCGACGAACTGGCGGTGGCCACCTCCGGGACAGCGGAACGTGGCACCCACATCGTCGACCCCCGCACCGGCAGGTCCGCGGTGACGGATTTGGTCGCGGTGACGGTCGTAGCCCCCAAACTGACCTGGGCGGACGCCTGGGCGACAGCGGCCTTCGCGATGGGGTCGAGGCAGGCGTTGCGCTGGCTGGAGTCCCTGCCGGACGTGGAGGCGCTACTGATCACGGCGGGCGACGAGGTCAGGTGCACAGGGGGCCTGGCGAGAAGGCTGGGCTGAGGGAGGTCTTTCAGGGGCGCGGGGAACTGCGCGACAAGCCACAGCGGACCCGCACCCGAAACTCAGCCCTCAGAACCCCTCAGTGGTTCTTCTGAGCCAACCCCAACAGATGATCAGCCAACGCCTGTCCCCCCACAGGATCCCGACTGATCAGCATCAACGTGTCATCCCCCGCGATCGTCCCCAAGATGTCGTGCAGCTCGGCCTGATCGATCGCCGACGCCAAGAACTGCGCGGCCCCCGGAGGGGTCCGCAGGACCACGAGATTCGCCGAAGCCTCCGCGGAGATCAGCAACTCCGCGGACAGCCGCCGCATCCGCTCCTCCTTCGCCGACTCCCCCAGCGGAGCGCGCGGCGTACGGAAACCGCCCTCGCTCGGCACCGCGTAGATGAGATCGCCGTCGTTGTTGCGGATCTTCACCGCGTTCAGTTCGTCCAGGTCCCTGGACAGCGTCGCCTGCGTGACGGTCAGCCCGTCATCGGCCAGCAGTTTCGCCAACTGACTCTGCGACCGCACCGGTTGCCGGTTGAGGATGTCCACGATCCGGCGGTGGCGTGCGGTGCGGGTCTGCGGTACGGCAGGCCCCGCGTGCTCGTGATCCTGCGCCTGCGTCATCGTCGTCGTCTCATTCCCCGGCTAGTCCTTCCCGTCAACCGCGTCGAGAACTCCGGGAAGTGCCTGGAGGAACGCGTCCACCTCGGCGTCACCGATGTTCAGCGGCGGCATCAGCCGTACGACATCGGGAGCGGGCGCGTTCACCAGGAACCCGGCGTCCTGAGCCGCCTGCTGCACCTGGGGCGCGAGGGGCTCGTTGAGCACGATACCCAGGAGAAGTCCCGCGCCCCGGACATAATCGATCAACGGGTGGCCCGCACCCTCGATTCCGTCCCGCAGCTTCTCGCTCTGCCGCTTGACGTTCTCCAGCAACCCCTCGTTCTCGATGGTGCCGAGTACGGCGAGTCCGGCGGCGCAGGCGATCGGGTTGCCGCCGAACGTCGTACCGTGCTGGCCGGGCTGGAGCAGATCGGCGGCGCGGCCGAAGGCGACGGTCGCGCCGAGGGGCAGTCCGCCGCCGAGGCCCTTCGCGAGGGTGACGACGTCGGGCAGGACACCGTCGTGGGCCTGGTACTCGAACCAGTGCCCGGTACGGCCGACGCCGGTCTGCACCTCGTCGAGGACGAGCAGGGCACCGGTGGCGGCGGTGATGGCGCGCGCGGCCTTCAGGTAGCCGACGGGCGGGACCACGACGCCGTTCTCGCCCTGGACCGGCTCGATGATGACGAGGGCGGTCTCGTCGGTGACGGCGGCGGCCAGGGCCTGCGCGTCGCCGTACGGGACGTATGTGACGTCGCCGGGCAGCGGCACGAAGGGCTCGCGCTTTGCGGGCTGGCCGGTGAGCGCGAGGGCGCCCATGGTCCGCCCGTGGAAGCCGCCCTCCGTGGACACCATGTGGGTGCGTCCGGTCAGCCGGCCGATCTTGAAGGCGCCCTCGTTCGCCTCGGCGCCCGAGTTGCAGAAGAACACCTTGCCGTCCCGGCCGAAGCGCTGGAGCAGCTGTTCGGCGAGCGCGACGGGCGGTTCCGCGACGAAGAGGTTGGAGACATGGCCGAGGGAGGCGATCTGGGTGGAGACCGCCTCGACGATCGCCGGGTGGGCGTGGCCGAGCGCGTTCACGGCGATGCCGCCCACGAAGTCGACGTACGCCTTGCCGTCGGCGTCCCACACCGTGCTGCCGGCGCCGCGGACGAGGGGCAGCCGGGGGGTGCCGTAGTTGTTCATGAGCGCGCCCTGCCAGCGCGTGGTCAGTTCCTGATTGGCGCTCAGTTCCTGACTGGCGTCCAGCTCATGGCCGGCGTTCATGCGTCGTCCCCCTCTTCCTCCGCATCGGGCACGACCATCGTGCCGATGCCCTCGTCCGTGAAGATCTCCAGCAGGATCGAGTGCTGGACCCGGCCGTCGATGACGCGGGCGGTCTGGACGCCGTTGCGTACGGCGTGCAGGCAGCCCTCCATCTTCGGCACCATGCCGGAGCTCAACTCCGGGAGCAGCTTCTCCAGTTGGGAAGCGGTGAGGCGGCTGATCACCTCGTCGGAGTCGGGCCAGTCCTCGTAGAGGCCCTCGACGTCCGTGAGGACCATGAGGGTTTCGGCGCCAAGAGCAGCAGCGAGTGCCGCAGCCGCCGTATCAGCATTGACGTTGTAGACATGTCCGTCGTCCTGGCTACGGGCGATCGACGAGACGACCGGGATACGGCCGTCGGCGAGCAGAGCCTCGATCGCACCCGTGTCGATCGCGGTGATCTCGCCCACCCGCCCGATGTCGACCAACTCCCCGTCGATCTCGGGCTGGTGCTTGGTGGCGGTGATGGTGTGCGCGTCCTCGCCGGTCAACCCGACGGCGAGCGGCCCGTGTTGGTTGAGCAGCCCGACCAGCTCCCGCTGGACCTGGCCGGCCAGCACCATGCGTACGACGTCCATGGCGTCCTCGGTGGTGACCCTGAGGCCCGCCTTGAACTCGCTGACGATGCCGTGTTTGTCGAGGGCGGCGCTGATCTGCGGGCCACCGCCGTGCACGACGACGGGCTTGAGGCCGGCCTGGCGCAGGAAGACGACGTCCTGGGCGAAGGCGTTCTTCAACTCCTCGTTCACCATGGCGTTTCCGCCGAACTTGATGACGACGACCTTGCCGTTGTGGCGGGTGAGCCAGGGGAGCGCTTCGATGAGGATCCGGGCCTTGGGCAGCGCGGTGTGCTTACGGGTAGTACTCATGACGAGTACGCGCTGTTCTCGTGGACGTAGTCCGCGGTGAGGTCGTTGGTCCAGATGGTCGCGGTCTCGGTGCCTGCGGCGAGGTCGGCGACGATGTGGACCTCCCGGTAGCGCATGTCGACCTTGTCGCGGTCCTCGCCGACGCCGCCGTTCTTGCAGACCCAGACGCCGTTGATGGCGACGTTCAGCCGGTCCGGCTCGAAGGCGGCCCGCGTCGTGCCGATGGCGGACAGGACGCGGCCCCAGTTGGGGTCCTCGCCGTGGATGGCGCACTTGAGGAGGTTGTTGCGGGCGATGGAGCGGCCCACCTCGACGGCGTCGTCCTCGCTGGCCGCGTTCACGACCTCGACCTTGATGTCCTTGCTGGCGCCCTCGGCGTCCCGGATGAGCTGCTGCCCGAGATCGTCACAGACGGCCCGCACGGCCTCGGCGAACTCGGCCTGTTCCGGGGCGACTTCGGAGGCGCCGGAGGCGAGCAGCAGCACGGTGTCGTTGGTGGACATGCAGCCGTCGGAGTCGACGCGGTCGAAGGTGGTGCGGGTGGCGGCGCGGAGTGCCTGGTCCAGGTGCTCGCTGTCCACGTCGGCGTCCGTCGTGAGGACGACCAGCATGGTGGCGAGGCCGGGGGCGAGCATGCCCGCGCCCTTGGCCATACCGCCCACGGTCCAGCCGCCCTTGCTGACGACGGCCGTCTTGTGGACGGAGTCGGTGGTCTTGATGGCGATGGCGGCCTTCTCACCGCCGTGCTCGGAGAGTTGACCGGAGACGGTCTCAACTCCCGTGAGCAGCTTGTCCATCGGCAGGAGCAGCCCGATGAGTCCGGTGGAGGCGACCGCGACCTCTCCGGCGTTCAGACCGAGGGTGTCCGCGACCTTCTCGGCGGTGGCGTGGGTGTCCTGGAAGCCCTTGGGGCCCGTACAGGCGTTGGCGCCACCGGAGTTGAGGACGACGGCGGAGACGATCCCGCCCTTCAGCACCTGCTCGGACCACAGCACCGGTGCGGCCTTGACGCGGTTGGAGGTGAAGACGCCGGCGGCGGCGAGGCGGGGCCCGTTGTTGACCACCAGGGCCAGGTCCGGGTTGCCGTTCTCCTTGATCCCGGCGGCGATGCCCGCCGCCGTGAACCCCTGTGCTGCCGTGACACTCACGGTGCGACTCCGATCGTGGAAAGCCCGGTGGTCTCGTCGAGTCCGAGGGCGAGGTTCATGCTCTGGACGGCACCGCCCGCGGTGCCCTTGGTCAGGTTGTCGATGGCGCTGATCGCGATGATGCGGCGTACGGACTCGTCGTACGCGACCTGTACCTGAACGGCGTTGGAACCGTAGACGGACGCCGTGGCGGGCCACTGCCCCTCGGGGAGGAGGTGCACGAACGGTTCGTCGGCGAACGCCTTCTGGTAGGCGGCGCGCACGGACTCGGCGGTGACGCCGGGCCGGGCGGCGGCGGTGCAGGTGGCGAGGATGCCGCGGGACATGGGGGCGAGGGTGGGCGTGAACGAGACGGCGACGGGCTCACCGGCCGCGCCGCTGAGGTTCTGGACGATCTCGGGCGTGTGCCGGTGTCCGCCGCCGACCCCGTACGGAGACATGGACCCCATGACCTCACTGCCCAGCAGGTTCGTCCTGGCCGCCTTGCCGGCGCCGGAGGTACCGGAGGCCGCGACGATCACCGCTTCCGCCTCGGCGAGCCCGGCGGCGTACGCCGGGAAGAGGGCGAGGGACACGGCGGTCGGATAGCAACCGGGCACCGCGACGCGCTTGGACCCCGTAAGCCGGGCGCGGGCACCCGGCAGTTCGGGGAGGCCGTACGGCCAGGTCCCGGCGTGCGCCGAGCCGTAGAACTTCTCCCAGTCGGCCGCGTCCTGGAGCCGGAAGTCGGCGCCCATGTCGACGACGAGAACGTCAGGGCCGAGCTGCTCGGCGACGGCGGCGGACTGCCCGTGCGGCAGCGCGAGGAACACGACATCGTGCCCGGCGAGCACGTCGGGGGTGGTCTCCTGCAGCACACGGTCGGCCAGCGGCAGCAGATGCGGCTGCAGCGCGCCGAGCCGCTGCCCGGCGTTGGAGTTGCCGGTCAGGGCGCCGATCTCGACCTCGGGGTGGACGAGGAGCAGACGCAGCAGTTCCCCGCCCGCGTACCCACTCGCTCCGGCCACCGCCACACGTACCGCCATGGAACCCTCCTCCTAGATGGCATGACTATACGTTTCGCTGCACGTTTATGCAATAAGGTGGATCAGTATGCGGAGCCGCGCATACGGCACGAAGATCGTCGCCGAGGCCGTCACGGTGCGGGTCCCTAAGATCGTCGGCATGACACTGCGACCCGTCCTGGTGAACATGAAGGCCCTCGACGACTCCGCCATCGGCCGGTTCTGGGCGGATGCGCTCGGCTGGGGTGTCTCCAGCTCGGAACCCGGCGCGACCGCCGTCAAACCCGCCGACTTCGACTGGCGGGACCCGGTCGGCGTATGCGTGGACGTCATCGCCGTCCCGGAGCCGAAGACGGCTACGAAGAACCGGGTGCACATCGATCTCGCGACCACCTCCGCGGCGCATCAGGCGGAGCTGGTCGCGCGTCTGAAGGCTCTTGGCGCGACGCCCGCCGACGTGGGTCAGGGCGATGTGCCGTGGACGGTCCTCGCCGACCCGGACGGCAACGAGTTCTGTGTGCTGGAGCCCCGGGACGTCTACCGGGACACCGGGCCGATCGCCGCGGTCGTGGTCGACTGCGTGGATCCTCGGGCCATGGCCCGGTTCTGGGACGAGGCGATCGACTGGACCCTGCACGAGGTGAGCGACGATCATGCGGTGCTGCGTGACGCCAGGGGGGTCGGCCCGTATCTCGAGTTCCTCCGCAAGCCCGGCATGAAGACCGTGCGGGACCGCGTCCACATCGACCTGGTGCCGGACCCCGGTGACGACAAGGCGGCTGAGGTGGCCCGGCTGCGGTCCCTCGGCGCCACCGACCTCGACGTGGGTCAGGGCGACGTCCCGTGGACATGCCTGACCGACCCGGAGGGCCACGAGTTCTGCGTCCTCGCCCGGTCCTGACAGCGGTCCTACGTACTCCTGACCCGAGGCGGCCCAGGCGCCCTCCGGCACCTGGGCCGCCGTGCGGTCAGCCGTTCCCGTCAGTCGGCCGGTGGGCCACCGTCACCCCTTCTTGATCCGCAGGAAGGTGACGGAGTTCGCCGGGAACGTGTACGTGAACTTCCTCGCGACGCCCGAGAACGTCGACTTCACCGGCGCGACCGGCGTCGCCGTCTCGGTGTTCACCGCGTCCGGCGCGGCGGCCAGCGTCGTCACCGCGGCCCTGGACCCGACCTTCACCCTGCCGAGGTCGATCGTCGTACGGGCCTGCGCCGCCTGGGCGTTGACGACCTTGACGATCAGGTCGCCGGTCTTCGCGTCCTTCGTGACGATCTGACGGAACGGCTCGGCGGGCTTGTCGTCGGTGAAGCCGCCCCACTCCTGGCCGTCGAGGTAGAGGGTGACCTGCCGGCCCCGCACCTTGACGTCGATGTCGTAGGCACGTCCCGTCTCGATCGAGCCGGCCTTGGCCACGAGCGTCGACTTGCCGCCGTCCGAGGCCTGTTCGACGGCGGACTGGGTGTTGTTCCAGCCGCCCAGGTTCCACCAGTAGTAGTTCCCGGTGTCCTTGACGCCGAAGGCGACGAGGAAGCCCTCCTTGCCGGACTTCTTGGTGGCCTTCACATGGAGGTCGTAGTCGTGCCAGGCGGGGTCCCCTGCCGAGACCATCGTGTTCTCGGCGGCGACATCGGTCTGGACGTACTGACCGTCCTGGAGCGTCCAACTCCCGCCCCCGGTATGGGTCCACCGGGATGCGTCACCCGAGAAGTCGTCGGTCAGCAGCGCCGTTCCGTCCGCGCCGGTGACCTTGACGTCGTCGTACGCCGCCGTGGTCGCCCACGTCGACAGACCGACGGCGCCCGCGATCGGGCCGCTCACCGAGGGCGTGCCGGTGGCCTTGGTGGGCACCACGCGGTCGCCGACGTTGTTCATGAACAGCTTCTGCACCTCGTACGAGGGCGAGCCCCAGGACGCGTGGTTGTTGAACCAGATCATGTCGGGGCGCCACTGCACGTAGTCCTCGTTGGAGAGCAGCGGGGCGTACGAGGCGAGCTTGACGACGTCCGCGTTGCGCTCCAGGCCCGTCATGAACGCGGCCTCGGAGAGAGCGTTCTTGAAGGTGTTGCCGCCGGAGGCGTACTCACCGAGGAAGACCTTGGGGCCGTTCCTGTCGTACGAGTCGTAGCGGTCGTTGTTCTGGAGGAACCAGTTGGTGCTGTTGTAGTAGTGCTCGTCGACCATGTCGACATTGGCGTCCCGGTTGAGCTTCCACGCGGTGTCGAAGGTCGAACCGCTGTCGTCCGGGCCGGAGTTGGAGATGATGGTGATGTCCGGGTACTTGGCCTCGATGGCGGTCCGGAACTCCGTGAAGCGGGCGAAGAACTCGTTCGGCAGGTTCTCCTCGTTGCCCACCTCGATGTGCGTGAGGTGGAAGGGCTTGGGGTGACCCAACTGCGCCCGCTTGCGGCCCCACTCGCTGGTCACCGGCCCGTTGGCGAACTCGATGAGGTCGAGGGTGTCCTGGACGTGCCGCTTGAGCAGCGCCTCGTCGACGACGGCCTTGTTCTGTCCGCAGCCGGTGACCAGTGCCGGGACGACGGGCAGAGGCATCGCGCCGATGTCCTCCGAGAACTGGAAGTACTCGTAGTAGCCGAGGCCGTAACTCTGGTTGTAGCCCCAGAAGTTGGAGTTGGTCGCACGCTGCTCGACCGGCCCGACGGTGTCCTTCCACTGGTACGAGCGCTGGCGCTGCCAGTTCGAGGCCTCGCTGTAGTCCTGCATTGACCCGGTGTTGACCAGGCAGCCGCCCGGGAAGCGGACGAAGCCGGGGTCGAGCGCGGCGATCTTCTGGGCCAGGTCCTGGCGCAGCCCGTGGCCCTTGTAGGTGTCTCGGGGCAGCAGCGAGATCATGTCCAGGGCGACGGAGTTGTCCGTCGCGACCGTCAGCCGCCCGGCGACACTGGACCGGCTCGCGGTGAACCGCGCCCGGTACTTGGCCCAGCCGCCCTTCACCGCGACCTGGCGCACCTCGGCGAGAGCGCCTTCGGTGTCACTGAGGGACACGGTCAGCGCGGTGGCCCGGTCGGCGCGGGCCCAGACGGAGAAGTCGTACTTCTTGCCGCTCTCGACCCTGATCCCGGTGTTGTAGCCGGAGTTGGTGACGGACGAACCGGCACCCAGGGAGAGGTAGGTGCGGTTACGGGCGTTCAGGCGCCCGTCGTCGTCCAGGGTTGTCGCCGTACCGCTGACGGCCCAGGAGGTGAGCGGCGTGTACGAGCGGTTGTCGGCGGTGGAGTACTCGAAGGACCGGTTCTGCACGAGTTCGGCGTACAGGCCGCCGTCGGCGGCGCGGTTGATGTCCTCGAAGAAGACTCCGTACATCGTGTCGTCGATCCTGGCGCCCTTGGCGGCCGGGTCCACGGTGATGGCGTAGTCGGTGACGTCCTCGGCGTTGGCCGGGGCGGGAACGACCGCCGAGACCACCAGGAGGGCGGCGGCCGTGAGACCTAGTCTCCAGCGGGTGCGTGTGCGTGACATGGATACTCCGCGGCTCTGTCGGTGCAGTTCGGGATACCGGACATCGATCAGCACTTCGAACGGCAAGATAGGTATGTGACTGGAGGGCGTCAATGGGGCGTGCGGCAACTCGAAAGTTTTGAGCGGAGGGTGGCATGGACGAGTTCCGGCCAGTAGCGGACGCCCTGCTGTATCTGGCGGGGAGCTGGCGTCTGGAGCGATCGGTGCGCGATCTCGCAGGCACCGACGAGGGGACTTTCACCGGCATCACGACGTTCAGCCCGCTGGACGACGGAGGCGGGCGCGGCCTGCTGCACCACGAGTCCGGCACCTTCGTGTGGCAGGGCGTCGCCCGTCCCGCCGAGCGCACGCTCCACCTCTTCCCGGGCACCGCGCCGGGCACGGTGGACGTGCGTTTCGCGGACGGCCGCCCCTTCCACGACCTGGACCTGGCCTCGGGCCGCTGGGTCACCGACCATCCCTGCGCGGCCGACCTCTACCGCGGCGAGTTCACGGCCCTCGACACGGACCGCTGGCGGACGGTGTGGCGCGTGGCGGGCCCGGCCAAGGACCTCGTCCTCACCACCGACTACACACGCGACCGGCAGTCCTTCTAGCCGCGAGCCGACTGCGGGAACATGCCCTCGAAGCGCAGGTTCCAGCGGCCCTTGCGGCCCGTGACGACGGTCGTGGACAACGGTCTGACGTCCAGGTTCCAGTAGGTCGAGGGGGGCGCGTTCAGGGCGTAGACGAGGGCCGCCCGGATGACCGAGGGCTCGGCCACGGCGACGATCTTGCCTCCGTCGTCGACGGGCCGGGTGTCGAGCCAGCCGCCGACGCGTGAGACGAAGTCCAGCAGCGACTCACCGCCGTGGGGCGTGGCGCGCGGATCGGCGAGCCAGGTGTCCACGGACTCGGGCTCCCGGGCCATCGCCTCACCCAGGGTGAGTCCGCGCCAGCGGCCCATGTCGCAGTCGCGCAGGGCCAGTTGAACGAGCGGCCCGTAACCGAGCGCGTCCCCAGTGGCCCGGCTGCGGGGCGTCGGTGAGCAGTAGCGCAGCTCGGCCGCCGCCAGCGGCACCAGATCCTGGGCGGCGCGCTGCACCTCGTCCCAGCCGGCCTGGTCCAGCGGCCGGTCGTCGTCGAAGCGTTCGGCGAGCAGCGGAGAACTGCGCGCGGCGGCGACGAACGTGACCCGAAGTTGCATGCGGCGATGGTGGGCCGGGAGAGTACGCAGGTCAAGGGGCGTTACTCAGGAGTTACCGGGGGTAGACATCCGTTCCCCGCCGATCCCGCCCGATCGTCACAGAGGCTTTACACCGACTCCACGGAGGCTTCACGCGAAGTGGAGCGCCATCCACTGATCGGGCTTGTCGAGCGGCCGGAATCCGATCTTCTCGTAGACGCCGTGCGCGTCGTGCGTGGCGAGCAGGACGCGGCGCACCCCGAGCGCCCCGAGGTGATCCCGCACCTCGCGCACCATCGCCGTACCGATGCCCGTACCCCGCGCCGAGGGGTCCACATACACATCGCACAGCCACGCGAAGAGCCCCTGGTCGGTCACCACTCGCGCGTACGCCACCTGCTCCCCCGAGGTCTCGGCGTACACCCCGAAGTTGAGCGAGTGCGCGATCACGTCCTCGAACTTCTCCCGGGGCCGGTCCAGCGCCCAGTAGGCGTCGGTGGACAGCCAGCGGTGAACACGCTCGACATCGACCCGGGCGGGGTCGACGGAGATCTCGTAGCCCTCGGGGAGGGCCGGTACGTCGTCGCTCATGCCGGGAGGTTCACAGGCCGGGGCCTGCGCTGTCGAACGGTTTTCCGCGGCCCGCCCAGCTCAGAACACCTCGTCACAGGCGGTACGCAGCCTCCGTACGCCCTCCCCGATCTCCCCCACTCCCGCCACCGCCGCGAAGCTCAACCGCACGTGTGCGGCCGGGGGTTCGGCGCTGAAGTAGGGACGGCCGGGGGTGATCGCGACGCCCGCGCGCAGTGCGGCGGCGACAAGGGAGGAGTCGTCGGCACCGTCGGGGAGGCGCAGCCAGAGGTGGTAGCCGCCCGACGGGATGTGCGGCAGGGAGAGTTGAGGGAGGTCGGCCAGCAGCGCGGATGTCATGGCGTCCCGGCGGGTCTTCAACTCCGTCGACACCGCGCGGAGATGGCGGGGCCAGGCCGGTGAGCCGACGAGCTCCAGGGCCGCTTCCTGCAACGGCCTCGGCACGAAGAAGGTGTCGACGATCTGGATGGCGCGCAGCCGTTCCAGAACCGGACCCCGGGCCGCGAGCGCGCTCACCCGAAAGCTCGGTGAGGTCGCCTTGGTGAGCGAGCCGACGTGGACGACCACACCGTCGGGGTCCTCCGCCGCGAGGGGACGCGGCAGCGGCGCCGCGTCCTCGTGCACCAGCCGCCGTACGAAGTCGTCCTCGATCACGAAGGCACCGGCCTCGCGGGCGATCCTCAGCACCTCCGCGCGCCGCTGGGGCGCGAGCACGGCACCGGTCGGGTTCTGGAACAGGGGCTGGCAGACGAACACCCGGGCGCCGGTCGCCCGGAACGCGTCGGCCAGCAAGGGCGGGCGTACCCCGTCCGCGTCCACGGGGACCGGGACCGGGCGCAGGCCGGCCGCGCGGGCGATCGCCAGCATGCCGGGGTAGGTGGGCGACTCGACCAGCACCGGGGCGCCGGGCGGGGCGAGGGCGCGCAGGGCTGTCGTCAGGGCGGCCTGACCGCCGGCCGTGATCAGCACCTCGGCCGCCGTGACGGCACCGCCGATGCCCCGCGCGAACCACTCCCGCAGTTCCGGCAGCCCCTCCAGGGGCGGCCGGCCCCACGCCCCGGGACGGCGTCCGGCTCGCGACAGCGCCGCCGCCATCGCCCGCTCGGGCTGGAGGGAGGGGTGCAGATAGCCGCCGTTGAACTCGATCACGCCGGGCGGCGGCGCGGCCAGCGAGACGACGACGCCGGCGGCGTTCACCGTGCGCGGTACGAGGTCGGCGGCGCCGTCCGCGCTCAGGGCGACCTCCTGCCAGGAGGTGTCGCCGGCCGGAGCGGATGCGGGGCGGGCCTCCGCACGGTACGCGCCGGCCCCCGGGCGGGTCACGACCAGACCCTCGGCGGCCAGTTGCGCGAGTGCCCGGGAGACGGTCACCGGGCTCACCCGGAAGCGTTCCACCAGTACGCGACTCGACGGCAGCTTTCCACCAGGAGAGTAGCGGTTCAGCTCCTGTCGCAGCCGATTCGCCAGTTCACCGACACTGCTACGCTCTTGCATGAGTGCACACGATAGCGCTACCGCACCGACTCCGATAGCGGTCAGCAGGCACGCGGAGGCCCAGACAGCTCCCCCTGAGAACTCCCCGGCCCGTCGTGCCGGGACCCTTCAGGCCGCTCTCGGCGTCACCGCCTTCTCGCTCACCTTTCCGGCCACGGCCTGGGGCCTGGAGGGCTTCGGCCCGTGGTCACTGGTCGCCGTGCGGTCCGTTCTGGCGGCGGTCATCGCGGGCGGCTGTCTGCTGGCGCTGCGCGTGCGGCTGCCCGCCCACCGTCACTGGGCGGGGCTCGCGGTCGTCGCCGCCGGAGTCGTCATCGGCTTTCCGCTTCTCACCACGCTCGCCCTCCGGACGTCGACCACCGCGCACGCCGCCGTCGTGGTGGGCCTGCTGCCTCTGACGACGGCCCTCTGCTCGGCGTTGCGCATGGGCACCCGACCCTCTCGCACCTTCTGGGCGGCGGCCCTGGCGGGCGCGGCGGCCGTGCTCGCGTTCACCGTCCAGCAGAGCGGCGGCGCCCTGACCAGCGCCGACGCCTATCTCTTCGGCGCCCTGCTGATCTGCGCGGCCGGCTACACCGAGGGCGGCAGGCTGGCCCGGGTCATGCCGGGCTGGCAGGTCATCGGCTGGGCTTTGGTGCTGTGCCTTCCGCTCACCGCGCCCGCCGCCGCGCTGGCGTTGTCGCAGGAGCCCGTGCATCTCACCGCCCACAGCGTGCTCGGGCTGCTGTGGGTGGCTGCGGGGTCGCAGTTCCTCGGCCTGGTCGTCTGGTACCGGGGCATGGCGGCGATCGGTATTCCGAAGGCCAGCCAGTTGCAGCTCGCGCAGCCCCTGCTCACACTGGTGTGGTCGGTCCTGCTGCTGGGCGAGCAGCTGACTCCGGCCGCTCCGCTGACAGCGGCGGCCGTGCTCGTCTGCATCGCCGTCACCCAGCGGGCCCGCGGCTGAGAGGAGGCCCGCAGATGCGCGCAATCGTGGGCGACCAGCTTGTCCAGCACGGCAGGGTGGTCGGCCAGCACGACCAGGTCACGGAAGTCGTCGAGGTCATGGGCCAGGAGGGCACTCCCCCGTACCGCGTCCGTTTCCCGGACGGGCACGAGGCAGTGATGTCCCCCGGCCCCGACTGCCAGGTCCGACACAAGGACTCGGACCGTTAGCGAAGTACCGCTGAGCGTCAGCGTGGTGGCATCGCCGGCTGCTGGTAGTGGTCGGCGACCACCCTGGCCATGGCCCCGATCCTGTCGTCGCCCACTTCCTTCGCGGCGAAGAAGACGTGCCCCCGCGCCTCGGGATAGTTCTGGGCGAGGGTCAGATGCCGGGACAGCTCGGCCGGGTCCTGCCAGGCCGCGGGCTGCGCCGGGTCCCCCGCCTTGTACAGCGCCTCACCGACGTACAGCTTCGTGCCCGTACCTTTCGCCACGTCCGCCCACCAGGGCAGCAGCTCGGCGTAGTCGGCGGCGGCGAAGCCGATGTTCCAGTAGATCTGCGGGCAGATGTAGTCGATCCAGTTCTCCCGCACCCATTTCCTGGTGTCCGCGTACAGGTCGTCGTACGTCTGCACCCCCGCCCGGGTGTCCGAGCCGAGCGGGTCGGTCGCCGCGTTGCGCCACACGCCGAAGGGGCTGATCCCGAAGTCGGCGTCGGGGCGCACGGCCTCGATGCGGGCGGCCGTCTCCTGGACCAGCTTGTCGATGTTGTCGCGCCGCCAGGAGGCCCGGTCCGGGAAGGCCCCGCCGTACGTCGCGTACTCGGCGTCGTCGTCGAAGGTCTGGCCGGCGACCGGGTACGGGTAGAAGTAGTCGTCCCAGTGGACGCCGTCGATGTCGTACTTGCGCACCGCGTCGAGCATCGCGTCCTGGACGAAACTACGGACCTCGGGCAGGCCGGGGTTGTAGTACAGCTTGCCGCCGTACGGCACCACCCAGTCCGGATGCCTGCGCGCCGGGTGGGACGCGATGAGCTTGGAGGGGTCGGTGTTGTTGGCGACGCGGTACGGGTTGAACCAGGCGTGCAGTTCGAGACCGCGGGCGTGCGCCTCCTCGACCGCCGTGCCCAGCGGGTCCCAGCCCGGGTCCTTGCCCTGGGTTCCGGTGAGGACCTGCGACCAGGGCTCGTACGGTGAGGGCCACAGGGCGTCGGCGGTCGGGCGGACCTGGAGGAACACCGCGTTGAGCCGGCGGCTGACCGCCGTGTCGAGGTGGGTGATCAGCTCGGCGCGCTGCTGGGTCGCACTCAGCCCCTGCTTGGACGGCCAGTCCCGGTTGGTGACCGTCGCCAGCCACATGCCCCGCAGTTCGCGGGTCGCCCGCCTGCCCTTGCCGTTCGACCCGTGCGGCCGGCTCGGTTCCGCGCCGGCCAGCGCGGCGCCCGCCACCGCCCCGCCCGCGACGAGCGTCGACAGGGCGGTCACCGCGAACGCCCGCCGTGACATGCGCGCGTGCCGCGCCTTCCCACTCATTCCCGTACCTCCGATATGCGCTGTGTCGGACAAGTCACAGACCGTCCGCACCCGTCCGGGGCCACACTCCCATGGGAGGCCCGGACAATCGGGCAATGGCCGCCGAAGGTAACGTGCAGGTTTGGCGCAGGCCCCGGACGGACGGAGGATCCCGGACGACGGCGGGCCCGCGAAGGCCGTACGGCCTGTGAAGAGGACCTCTGAAAGGGACGATGTGACGGACAGCCCAGCGGGAGAGATCTCGCGCGTCGGAGTTGTGGGCTGCGGCCAGATGGGAGCGGGCATCGCCGAGGT
The DNA here is from genome assembly GCF_036898825.1 of Streptomyces sp. B21-083. GTDB lineage: Bacteria > Actinomycetota > Actinomycetes > Streptomycetales > Streptomycetaceae > Streptomyces. Next base: position 1,772,624 of record NZ_JARUND010000002.1, read on the forward strand.
GTGCGCCCGCTCCGGGCTGGACGTGAAGGTCGCCGAGACCACCGGCGAGGCCCTGGAGTTCGGCCGCACCCGGCTGTTCAACTCCCTCTCGAAGGCGGCCGAGCGCGGCAAGATCACCGAGGCGGAGCGGGACGAGACGCTGGCGCGGCTCAGCTTCACCACGGACCTCGGCGAGTTCGCCGACCGCGACCTGGTGATCGAGGCCGTCGTCGAGAACGAGCAGGTGAAGACGGAGATCTTCCAGGTGCTCGACCAGGTGGTGACCCGCCCGGACGCGATCCTCGCCTCCAACACCTCCTCGATTCCCCTGGTGAAGCTGGCGGTTGCCACCTCCCGGCCCGATCAGGTCGTCGGCATCCACTTCTTCAATCCGGCCCCGGTGCAGAATCTCGTCGAGCTGATCCCGGCGCTGACCACCTCCGAGGGCACCCTCGCCCGCGCCCAGCTGTTCGCCGAGAAGACCCTCGGCAAGCACGCGATCCGCGCCCAGGACCGCTCGGGCTTCGTGGTGAACGCCCTGCTGATCCCGTACCTGCTCTCCGCGATCCGGATGTTCGAGTCGGGCATGGCCAGCCGCGAGGACATCGACAACGGCATGGAGATGGGCTGCGCACACCCGATGGGCCCGCTGAAGCTGTCCGACCTGATCGGCCTGGACACGGTCGCGTCGGTCGCCTTCTCGATGTACGAGGAGTACAAGGAGCCGCTGTACGCCGCTCCCCCGCTGCTCCAGCGCATGGTCGACGCGGGCCGGCTGGGCCGGAAGTCGGGCTCGGGCTTCTACACCTACGCGTGAACATCACCCAGCGTCACGCTGGGGTCGGTACGGGCCCGGCACTCTTCGGAGTGCCGGGCCTGCGGCATTCACACACCGTGTGCGCACCGGACACGCATATGCCTCCCGCACACTCTCCCCGCGCGCCCACCAGGCGAGTTGACTCTTCATGCGCATGCAAGGGATGTGAAGACTACGGAAAGGAGCGGACAAGTGACCGCCGACCCCGAGCATCCCATGGCTCATGGAGAACTCGCAGAGTTACGCCGCCGCCTCGATGTCGCGTACGCACGCGTCGAGGGAGGGCTCGCCCTGCTCAGTCATCGCACGAAGGAGACGGACAAGGAACTCGACGACCTGAGCACCCGCGTCGTCCACCTCGAACACGGCCGATGGCCACTGCCGGCCGTCGCGGCCCTCACCGCCCTCGGAGCACTGGTCGTGACGGTCTGGCAGGTTCTCGGACGCTGACACCCTAGGTGTCCTCGCCGAGCCTGAGATGGTGCAACAGCAGTAGCGCGGCCGCCATGTTGGCGGCCGGGACCTCCCCGCGGGCGACCATGTCGGGGACGAGTTTGAGCGGGATCCACTCCCGGCGGTCCGACTCGAAGTCGTCCACGGGGTGACCGATGTACTCGCCCTCCTCGGCCCAGTAGATGTGGTGCCGGGCGTCGGTGAGCCCGTTGGACGGCTCGACGCTCATGAGATGTCGCAACGGTCCCGGTCGCCAGCCCGTCTCCTCCTCCAGTTCTCTGGCGGCCGCGACGGCGATGTCCTCGCCGTCCTCCACGACCCCGGCCGCGAGTTCCCACCCCCAGCTGTCGGTGATGAACCGGTGCCGCCAGAGCAGCAGCACCTCGTTGGCCTCGTTCACCACCGTCGCCACGGCTACCGGCCTCAGCCGTATGAGGAAGTGGTCGAGATGCCGCCCGTTGGGCAGCTCGACATCTGCGAGATTGACCCTGAACCAGCGGTTTTCATACACAGTTTGTTCGTTCTGTTTCGTCCACTGCACGGTTCTGCCACCTTCCGCCGAGTAGATGGCAATATGGCAGCAGGAGCGTTCTGACAGCAGGCGCACAGAAGATGGCTCACCGCGCGGTTACCCGAGAATCCGCGCGCCAAGAGTGCCTGGAGAAGGCTGTCTAGAGCGGTACGCGCAGGGCCCCGTCGATCAGTTCGGCTGCCTCGGCCGTGCCCGCGCAGCCGTTGCGCACCAGGTGTTCGCGTACTTCCCGGAGTCTGTCACGCAGTCGCTGGGACTCCATTCCGCGCGCCTGTTCGGCCATCTGCACCGCCGTGGCCACCGCCTTGTCGGCGTTGCCCCGGCGCAACTCGATCTGGCTGAGCATGGCGAGCCGGTGCACTCTGCCCCGGTCGTGCGCCGGGGTGTCCACCGCCGCCGTCGCGTGCTCCCCCGCCGCCGCCAGATCGCCGAGGCTCAGCAGCGCCTCCGCCACCTGGACGTTGACCAACCCCGGCTGGACATAGCCGGTCTCGTCGGGTTCGTGACCGCGCCGGATGCGTTCGGCGGCCTGCTCGGCCCGCCGGATGCAGGACAGCGCGCTGCTGCCGTCGCCCAGGTGCGCGTACGCCTTGGCCTGCATCGCGTAGAGGTCCGAGGCGAGGGCCGGTGTGATGTGCTTGCCCGCGGCTCGCAGCGCGGCCTCCGCGAAGGCGACGGCCTGCCGGAACTCCCGCATGAACAGCGCCTGGTTGACCAGCAGCCCGATGACGTACGCCCCGAGTCCCCGGTCGCCGCTGGCCTTTGCCAGCCGCAACGCCTGATGGAAGTAGCGCTGGGCGAGCCCGTGGGCATCGGAGTCGTACGCGCAGATGCCGGCGATGGCCACCAACCCGCCCGTGGCCCGGTGGAGTTGGCGGCCGGTGGCGTCGGTGTAGCTGCCGCGCAGCAGGGGCGCGGTCTCGGCGTTCAGGAAGCCGACGACCCGGGCGCGGGTGGCGATGCCGCCGGCCTTGCGGTACATCTGCTCGTAGTGGGCGCGGGCCGAGCGGAGCATCTCGATGTCGGCCATGCTGACCCGGTGCCTGCCGCCGCGTGACACGTCGACGTCCTCGGGCGGGTTCTCCCACTCCCACACCGGCATCACGGCGGGCGTGCCGGTGACCGCGGGGGCGCCGAGCAGGTGCGGGCGCTGCTGTTCGTCGGAGCGCCACAGCGCTGTCGCCCGCTCGACGAACCCGGACAGCGAGGTACCGGCCGAGCCGAGCGGACCGGCGGTGTCGCCCGCCACTCCGAGGCCGATGTCGTCCAGTCTGACCGGGCGGCGCAACCGGTCGGCGAGCACCTCGCAGATCAGGTCGGGCACCTGGCCGCGTGGACGCTGCCCCTTCAACCACCGGGCCACAGCGGTGTGTTCGTACCTCAGGGCAAGGCCCCGCGCCCGGCCCGCCTGGTTCACATGGGCGGCGAGTCCCGCGTGCGAGATGCCCGCCTCGTCGAGGATCGCGTCGAGCAGGGTGTTGGGCTGCATGGATGCCCTCCGGTGACTCGGTGCCGACGGCGCACCTACCGTGTCCGTCAGCGTAGTGTGTCCGGCTTCACACGGGGTGTGATCGAAGTGCGCGAATTCGTAGCGTGTGCGCTCTGTCGCGGAGAGTTCCCACCGGGTTGACTGAAATGCCTCGCAAGAGGCCGCCGGGCCGCCGGCTCCCCCTCGTACAATGCGGCGGCCTGGCTCCCCGAAAGACCCGCGGTTCACGTGACTTGATGGGCCACCGGGGGTTCCTGCTGCTGTCTCGGGATGTGACCACGGTCGTTTCGCAGTACCAGCACGGCCACGTCGTCCGCCGGGTGGCCGCCGGCGTGACGGAGGAGACGGGAGAAGACGGCCCCGAGCACCGCCTCGGGCGAGACCGGGTGAGTACGGACCGCCTCGGCCAGGACCGCCGGGAGGGGAAAGAACCTGCCATGAGTGTCGCGGGCGTCCTCGACGCCGTCCGTGTGCAGCAACAGGGCCTCGCCCGGGAGCAGTTGGCCGAAGTGTTCGGCGGAGAGCTCGGCCGGCAGCGGGAAGGGCCCCAGCGGCGGCAGGGGTTCACCGGCCGTGAGTACGCCGGCCCGGCCGCCGGCGAGCAGATACGGCGCCGGATGCCCGCAGTTGAAGGCCCGCATCTCGCCGTCCCCGCGGATCTCCAGGAGCAGGACGGTGACGAACTCCTCGGCGACCGGACTGTCGGGGTCCAGCCCGGCCGAGGGCCCCGCCGAGGGATGCTGGGCGCGTGCTCGCTCACCCAGATGCCGGGCCAGCGCCCGCTCCAACCGCCGCAGTACGCTGCCGAGTTCGGCCTCGTCGTGCACGGCCTCGCGAAAGCTGCCGAGAACGGCGGCGACGGTCCCGATGGCGCCGATGCCATGTCCGCGCACATCGCCCATCACCACCCGTACGCCGTGCTCGGTGGCGATGACCTCGTACAGGTCCCCGCCGACCACGGCACCCCGGTCGGCGGAGAGTTGGGCGGCGGCGACGCGCAGACCGTCGATGCGCTGCGGGAGTGGACGCAGCAGCACGCTCTGCGCCGCCCCGGCGATCTGCCGGACGGCTCTCAACTCACGCAGAAGCACCCAGCGGACATGGAGTACGAGCCCGGTCCCGACGGCGAAGAACACGGCGCTGGTGATGATCCGCGCCCCGAGCCCGTTCTGCTGGGCGAGGGGACAGGCGAGCTTGTACGTGATCGCACCGGCCCCCCACAGCGTGGGCAGGGCCACCGCGAGCACCCGCCGCAGCGGCCGACGCCCGATGTGCCGGGCGGGCCGACGCTCGGGCGGCCGACGCTTCTTCCGGCATCCCGGCCCCGCTCTCCCGAGCCGGAACCCGCACCCCCGCCCCACGAGCGCGGCCCGCAGCCGCCCTGTCCGGAGCCGAGCCCCACAGGAAACCGAAGCCTTGATACGGATCATGCCGATGGCCCCCCAGTCAGGCCCTGACAACACAAATCGGACCGGCCCCGAAAGACCGGTCCGATTCTGTCGACCACATGCCCCGAAGGGACCAGATCGCCCCGACTTGTCACCCGAACGAGTGAGGTAACGGATGGGGTGGTGTGGGGGCTACGCCCCCCACCACCAGGGGCGCGGGGAACTGCGCGACCAGCCACGACGAACCCGCGGCCGACAACCAACCCCGAACCCCACGGCGCTAACTCCGCAACACCGCTCCCGTTCGCTCCCCCGCAAGGGCAACCGCCGCGTCCCGAGCAGCCGACGCCTCATCAACGGTCAAGGTCCGATCAGCGGCACGGAAACGCAACGCGTACGCCAGCGACTTCCGCCCCTCTCCCAACTGCTCGCCGCTCTCGTACACGTCGAACAGCCGCAGGGACTCCAGCAGTTCCCCCGCACCCTCCCGCAGCGCCGCCTCGACGTCCGCGTGCGGAACCTCGCGCGCGACGACCAGGGCGACATCCTGCGTGGCGACCGGGAACGTGGAGATCTTCGGGCCCTTGGGCACACCCGAACTCCCCGCTTCCAGCTTGTCCAGGTTCAGCTCCATCGCACAGGTGCGCGCGGGCAGATGCAGGGCCTTGAGGACTCGGGGGTGCAGCTCACCGGCGTACCCGATGACCTGCTCGGTGCCGTCGACGACCACGGCCAGCTCGGCGCAGCGGCCGGGGTGCCATGGGCCGTACTGGCCCGCGCGGACGAGGAGTTCGGTGCCGGCCTCGTGGGCCAGGCTCCGTGCCGCCTCGATCGCGTCGGCCCAGTCGGCCGGGTGGCCCTTGCCCCACCAGCCGGCCTGCTCGCGGGCGCCCGCGAGGACGACGGCGGCGTGCCGGGGCTGGACGGGGAGCGCGGCCGTGAGGGACGCGACCTCCTCGTCCGTGGGGCGCCGGTCGACGGGCAGCCGCCCGGCGATCAGCAGTTCGTCCTGCGGGTGGAAGACGAGGCCCGTCTCGAACAGGGCCAGGTCGTGGCTGCCCCGCCCGTCGTTGCGGCGCAGCGCCTGGAGCAGGCCCGGCAGCAGCGTCGTACGGAGCGCGGGCTCCTCGTCGGAGAGCGGGTTGGCCAGCTTGACGACCTTGCGCTTCGGGTCGTCGGCGGCCAGGCCCAGCTGGTCGAAGACGGACTCGCCGATGAACGGGTAGTTCAGTGCCTCGACATAGCCCGCCCCGGCCAGTGCGCGGCCGACGCGGCGGTGCAGACGCTGCCGGTCGGTGAGGCCGCGGCCCGCCGGGGGCTTCGGCAGAGTGGAGGGCAGGTTCTCGTAGCCCTCCAGCCGGATGACCTCTTCGGCGAGGTCGTTCGGGTCCGTCAGGTCGGGGCGCCAGGACGGGACGGTGACGAGCAGTTCGTCCTGCCCGTAGACATCGCAGCCGACCTGCTGGAGACGGCGTACGACGGTCTCACGGCCGTACTCGACGCCTGCGACCTTGTCCGGGTGGTTGGCCGGGATGGAGATCGTGCGCGGCGCGGACGGCGAGATGACCTCGGTGACGCCCGCGTCGGCGGTGCCGCCGGCGAGGAGGACCAGGAGGTCGACCGTGCGCTGCGCGGCGGCGGAGGCGGCCTGCGGGTCGACGCCGCGCTCGAAGCGCTTGGACGCCTCGGAGGCCAGCTTGTGACGGCGGGCCGTGCGCGCGATGGTGATGGCGTCGAAGTGGGCGGCCTCGATGACGACCTCGGTGGTGGTGCCCTCGGTGTCGTCGATCTCGGTGTTGGCGCCGCCCATGACACCCGCGAGGCCGATGGCGCCCCGGTCGTCGACGATGAGCAGATCCTCGGCGTCCAGCGTGCGCGTGACCCCGTCGAGGGTGGTGAGCTTCTCGCCCTGCTCGGCCCGGCGCACGCCGATCGCGCCCTGGACGCGGGTGCGGTCGTAAGCGTGCAGGGGCTGGCCCAGCTCCAGCATCACGTAGTTGGTGATGTCGACGGCGAGCGAGATCGGGCGCATGCCCGCCTTATGGAGGCGGCGCCTGAGCCAGATCGGGGACTGCGCGTCGGGGTCGAGCCCGGTCACCGTGCGCGCGGTGAAGCGGTCGCAGGCGAACGGGTCGGCGACCTCGACCGGGTAGCCGTACGCGTTCGGGGCCGGTACGTCGAGCAGGGCCGGGTCGCGCAGCGGCAGACCGTAGGCGATGGCCGTCTCGCGGGCGATGCCGCGCAGCGAGAGGGCGTAGCCGCGGTCGGGTGTGACGGCGATGTCGAGGACCTCGTCGACGAGCTGGAGCAGCTCGATGGCGTCGGTGCCGACCTCGTGCTCCGGCGACAGCACGATGATGCCGCCGCTGCCGTCGTCGCCCATGCCCAGCTCGTCGCCGGAGCAGATCATGCCGTGGGAGGTGTGGCCGTACGTCTTGCGCGCGGCGATCGCGAAGTCGCCGGGCAGGACGGCGCCGGGGAGGACCACGACGACCTTGTCGCCGACGGCGAAGTTACGGGCGCCGCAGACGATCTCCTGGGGCTCACCGGTGCCGTTGGCGGTGCCGACGTCGACCGTGCAGAAGCGGATGGGCTTCTTGAAGCCCTCCAGCTCCTCGATGGTGAGTACCTGGCCGACGACGAGGGGGCCCTTGAGGCCTGCGCCGACCTGCTCGACGGTCTCGACCTCCAGGCCGACCGTGATGAGCTTCTCCTGGACGTCCCGGCCGGTCTGAGTCGCCGGCAGGTCGACGTACTCCCGCAGCCAAGAAAGCGGGACCCGCATCAGATCTCCATCCCGAACGGCCGGGTGAACCGGACGTCGCCCTCGACCATGTCTCGCATGTCTTCGACGTTGTGGCGGAACATCAGCATCCGCTCGATACCGAACCCGAAGGCGAATCCGCTGTACTTCTCGGGGTCGACGCCGCACGCGACGAGCACGCGCGGGTTGACCATGCCGCAGCCGCCGAGCTCGATCCAGCCCTCGCTGGAGCAGGTCCGGCAGGGGCGGTCGGGGTTGCCGACGGACGTGCCCTTGCAGACGTAGCAGAGCATGTCCATCTCGGCGGACGGCTCGGTGAAGGGGAAGTAGTTGGGCCGCAGCCGCGTCTTCATGTCCGGGCCGAAGAGGGACTGGACCATGTGGTCCATGGTGCCCTTGAGGTCGGCCATGGTCAGGCCCTCGTCGATGGCGAGGAGCTCGATCTGGTGGAAGACCGGGGTGTGCGTGGCGTCCAGCTCGTCCGTGCGGTACACGCGGCCGGGGCACACGATGTAGACCGGCGGCTCGCGGTCGAGCATGGAGCGGGCCTGCACGGGCGAGGTGTGCGTGCGCAGTACGACACCGGACTCGTCGCCCGTTGTCCCCTTGGGACCCTCGACGAAGAAGGTGTCCTGCATCTGCCGGGCCGGGTGGTCCGGGGTGAAGTTGAGGGCGTCGAAGTTGAACCACTCCGCCTCGACCTCGGGGCCCTCGGCGACCTCGTACCCCATGGAGACGAAGACGTCCGCGACGCGCTCCATGAAGGTGGTCAGCGGGTGGCGCGCGCCGGCCGGTACCCGGTCGTACGGCAGTGTGACGTCCACCGCCTCCTCGACCAGCACGCGGGCGTCCCGGTCGGCCTCCAGCTCGGTCTGGCGGGTGGCGAGCGCCTTGCTGACGGCTCCCCTGGCCTGCCCGACGAGCTTGCCCGCGGCGGCCTTGGCCTGCGGGGGCAGGGCGCCGATCTCGCGGTTGGCGAGGGCCAGCGGCGAGGTGCCGCCGGTGTGGGCGACCTTGGCCTCCTGGAGTGCGTCGAGGGAGTCCGCGGCGGCGAAGGCGGCGAGCGCCTCCTCCCGCATGCGCTCGATCTCTTCCGGTTTCAGGGCCTCGACCTCTACAGGGTCGTACGACTTGTTCGGTGCCGACATCTCTTCCCGTGCTTCCGGTTGGCTGGCTGATGGTCCCCGTCTACGGCTCGGAGACGAATGGTCCACAGAGAGGGACGCAAAGGTGCCAAAGGCCGAGTCTAACGGGGGTGAGGTGTTCGAACGCGCCCGTGGGGCCTCGTCGGCGTTACAGCAGGTACGCCGGGGTGCTCACGGGCAGCATAAATCGGAACTCGGCGCCGCCGCCTGGGGCGCGGCCGACCGTGATGGAGCCGCCGTGGGCCTCGACGATGCCCTTGACGATGTACAGCCCGAGGCCGGTGCCGCCGCGCTTGCTGCCCCGCCAGAAGCGGGTGAAGACGCGGTTCATGGACTCCTCCGGGATGCCGGGCCCCTCGTCGCTCACCGTGACCGACGTGGCCGTGTTCTGGTCGGCGTCCCCCTCACGCGGGGAGAGCCCGGCCGTGACGTCGATAGTGACGGTTCCCTCGCCGTGGCGCACGGCATTTTCCAGCAGGTTGCTGAGCACCTGGTCGACCTTGTCGGGGTCCGCCCAGAGCGCGGGCAGGGGCTGCTCTATCCGGAGCAGGAACCGGTCGGCGGGCTGCCCGGCCGCGACGTACGCCTGGATGTGCCGTCCGACGGCGGCGCCCATGTCGACGGGCTGGCGACGCACTTCGAGGCGTCCTGAGTCGATGCGCGAGATGTCGAGCAGTTCGGCGATGAGCCGGGTGACGCGGTTGGCGTCGGCGTCGACGGTCGACAGCATCAGTTTCTTCTGGTCGTCGGTGAACCGTTCCCACTTCGCGAGGAGGGTCGCGGTGAAGCCCTTGACGGAGGTGAGCGGCGAGCGCAGCTCGTGGGCGACGATGGCGATCAGTTCGGCGTGGTTGCGCTCGGAGCGGCGGCGGGCCTCGGTGTCACGCAGGGAGACGACGACCCGGCGGATGGGTCCGGTGGGGTGCGTACGGAGATAGCGCGCCGAGACGAGCACCTCGCGCCCGCCGGGCAGCAGCAGGTTCCGCTCGGGCTGGCCGTTCCTGATCGCGAGTCCGCCGTAGGGGTCGGTCAGCTGCCACCAGCGGCGCCCCTCCAGGTCCTCTAACGGAAGGGCCCCGTCGAGCCGGAGGCCCAGGGCGTCGGCGGCGGGGACGGCGGTGATGCGCTGGGCGGCGGCGTTGAAGCAGATCACCCGGCCGTGCTCGTCGGCGACGACGAGTCCGTCGGGCAGGTCGTCGGGGTCGATGCCCAGCTCGGCGCCGAATCCGGCCTGGAATCCGGCTCCGGGCCCGGCGAGATCACCGTGCGGGGAGGCGGCTTCGCTCCGCAATTCCCATGCCCCCAGTGTTCCGCTCGTGCCGACAGTCATCCCCGTACCCCACCTCTCGGACAGGCGCAGTGGGCCCCCGAGCCCGTCACCCTACTAGCTCTCGGTGACGGAGCGGCACCCTCCGGAGGCGCGCTGCGCACGGGCGGACGCGTAGAGACATACGGCGGCGGCGGTCGCCAGGTTCAGGCTTTCCGCCTTTCCGTGGATGGGAACGCGTACGACGGAGTCGGTCAGTGCGCGCGTCTCCTCCGGGAGCCCCCACGCCTCGTTCCCGAACACCCAGGCGGTGGGCCCGCCCATGGTCCCCTTGTCCAGCTCGTCATCGAGGTCGTCCGTGCCCGCGCCGTCGGCGGCGAGGATCCGTACGCCGATGTCCCTGAGCCCGGCCACGGCCTCTTCCACGGGGACACCGACGGCCACCGGCAGATGGAACAGAGAGCCCACGGAGGCCCGTACTGCCTTCGGGTTGTACAGGTCGACGGAGGCGTCGGTGAGCACGACGGCGTCCGCGCCCGCGGCGTCCGCGCACCGCAGCACGGTGCCGGCGTTCCCTGGGTCACGCACGTTCGCGAGGACGGCGACGAGCCGGGGCCGCGCCCTGAGGATGGCCTCGAACGGGGCGTCGAGGAACCGGCAGATCCCGACGAGGCCCTGCGGGGTGACGGTGGTGGAGATGTCGGCGATGACGTCCTCGTCGGCGAGGTGCACCCGGGCACCGGCGTCGTGCGCCTCCCCGATGATGTCGGCGTACCGCGCCGCGGCGTCGACGGTGGCGAACAGCTCGACCAGGGTGTCCACGTGCCCGGCCGCCTCCCGCACGGCCTGCGGCCCCTCGGCGAGGAACAGTCGCTCCTTGCCCCGGAAGTTCCGCCGGGCGAGTCGGCGCGCGGCGGAGACGCGGGCGGAGCGCGGGGAGATCAACTCGGGGGTGGCAGGCATGGGTCACCTTTTCGAGGGTTCGGTGCGTTGTCGGGTGCGGGTCCGGTGGGGCTTCTCGCGCAGTTCCCCGCGCCCCTGAAAAGCATGGGCTGCGCCCCGTGCTTTTCGGCCCGCAGGGCCCGTGTCTTGTTCTTCAGGGGCGCGGGGAACTGCGCGACCAGCCCCCACCGGGCCCGCACCCGACAACGCACCCAAAAACGCCCGGACCCGCAGGCGGCAACCACCTGCGGGTCCGGTCACATCACACGCGGCTCAAGGCCAGCGCCAGCGTCACGCCGCCTTCGGCGCGTTGACGTCCGACGGCAGAGCCTTCTGCGCGACCTCGACGAGCGCGGCGAACGCGGTGGCGTCGTTGACGGCGAGCTCGGCAAGGATCTTGCGGTCGACCTCGATGTTCGCCGCGTTCAGACCCTGGATGAAGCGGTTGTAGGTGATGCCGTTGGCACGGGCAGCGGCGTTGATGCGCTGGATCCACAGCCGACGGAAGTCGCCCTTGCGCTTCTTGCGGTCGTTGTAGTTGTAGACCAGGGAGTGGGTGACCTGCTCCTTGGCCTTGCGGTACAGGCGCGAACGCTGACCGCGGTAACCCTTGGCGGCCTCGAGGATCGCCCGGCGCTTCTTGTGGGCGTTTACTGCCCGCTTGACGCGTGCCACTTTTAACTCCTTGCAGCGGGGCCGTGGTTGTCGTCACACAGCCCGATTTCGATGGGGTCCCGGTCTTCAGACGTACTTACGGCGCACAGGCGCCGGTACGTCACTTGCCGAGAAGCTTCTTGATCTTCTTGGCGTCGCCCGGGGCCATCTCGGCGGTGCCGGTGAGGCGGCGCGTCACGCGGGACGACTTGTGCTCGAGCAGGTGGCGCTTGCCGGCACGCTCGCGCAGCACCTTGCCGGAGCCGGTGATCTTGAAGCGCTTGCTGGCACCGCTGTGCGACTTGTTCTTCGGCATAGCGCCGTTCTCTCCTCGTCAGTGGCGTTCCGGTGCCCGGTCGTGAAACCGGGCACGGTGGAACGTCATGTGTATGGGTTGGCATCCCAGGGCGTGAGCCCCGGGATCAGACCTCGGCGGATGCCGAGGCCGGAGCCTCGGTGGTCTCGACCTCGGCCTCAGCGACGTCCACGTCTCCGTCGTCACCGTCGTCGACGAGGTCACCGTCGTCGACGAAGTCCTCGTCGAGCTGGTCGGCTTCCGCGGCGTTCTGCGACTTGCCCGGGTTGGCCTTCGCTTCCGCCTTGCGGACCGCCTGGGCCTCGCGGGCCTCGGCCATCGCCTCGGTCTTCTTCTTGTGCGGACCGAGAACCATGATCATGTTTCGGCCGTCCTGCTTCGGGTTCGACTCGATGAACCCGAGGTCCTCGACGTCCGAGGCGAGCCGCTGCAGCAGTCGGTAGCCCAGCTCGGGCCGGGACTGCTCGCGACCACGGAACATGATCGTGATCTTGACCTTGTCGCCCTGCTTGAGGAACCGGACGACGTGACCCTTTTTGGTGTCGTAGTCGTGCGGGTCGATCTTCGGCCGGAGCTTCATTTCCTTGATGACCGTGTGCGCCTGGTTCTTGCGCGCCTCACGGGCCTTCATGGCCGACTCGTACTTGAACTTCCCGTAGTCCATGAGCTTGCAGACCGGCGGGCGCGCGCTCGCCGCCACCTCGACCAGGTCGAGGTCGTACTCCTGCGCAAGCTCCAGGGCCTTGGCAAGCGGAACAATCCCGACCTGCTCGCCGCTGGGACCGACAAGTCGCACTTCGGGAACGCGAATCCGGTCGTTGATGCGGGGCTCGGTGCTGATGGATCCTCCTCGGTAGCACCACACGACGGTCTTGCGGACCGTCGCGTATGTCTCTGATGACAATGGGACCAACTACCGGGGCACGCAAAAAATGCCCCGACGGGACACAGGCGGGGCTCCAAAGGCATACCGGAGCACCGCCGCGGTCAACCGCGGGGCGCACATCGGGCGACTCCATCGTCCGTACGGAACGATGGTGGCCGCCTGACCGGGTGACCCGCCGTCCGTGAGGGCGGTCGGGTGGGAGATCGGAGCCTCCACTTGTGGGCCGGGCACGCAAGTGTCCAGCCGGTCGTGACAAAAGGTTAGCACCAAGTGGGAGGTGGTGCTAACCGCCGGGTAGCGGGCTCCCGCACAAAGGGGCCGGATCCCCTGGGCCTATCGTGTGGGTCATGAGTGAGACCCCTCCCCAGAGTGCCGAGAACGCTTCCCAGGGTGCCGACTTCGACGCCATGACCCGCGACATCGCCGAGGTCCCGGCGGTCGAGGTGATCGTGACGGTCGCCGTGAACCTGATGAGCGCCGCCGCCGTCAAGCTCGGTCTGACCGACGAGGGCGACAAGTACAAGGACCTGGACGAGGCCCGCAAGCTGGTGCACGCCCTCGCCGGCCTGCTCGACGCGAGCACGACGGAGATCAGCTCCTTCCACGCGGCCCCGCTGCGCGACGGCCTGAAGTCGCTCCAGCTGGCGTTCCGCGAGGCGTCCCTCGTCCCGGACGAGCGGGGCCAGGGCCCCGGCGAGAAGTACACGGGCCCGGTCTACGGCTAGATCGCGGATCGGGCACGGACCGGGAGCGGTCAGTCGCCCATGAACCACAGGTAGCTGCCCGGCGTCCCGGCGCACGCCGCCAGAAGCTCGGCGAGATCGAGCAGTGCCGCCCTCTGCCGCTCGTCAGTACAGGGCTGCGCCAGAGCGACGGCCTCCTGACGGGCGACTTCGGCTTCCTGCTCGTTGAACAGGGTGTCGCCGTAGGGATCCACCCAGCCGAGCTTGCCCGAGCCGTGTCGGTCGAGCGCGCTCAGCGCCCTCGCCAGCGCTTCACCGTGCTCGTAGGAACCTCTCAGCCGGGTCTCCGGGGACGACCTCTTGTGTGAGGGGCGCCCCGAGTGAAGCTCCAGTTCGATTCCCATGCCCTGTCCTCAGGGACGCACGTAGAGGGGCTCGCCCGGGGGCGTGGCTCCGGCCGGCAGAAGTGCCAGGTCGAGGCCGCGCACCAGGCGGGCCCTCAGTGTCTCGTCGGCGGCGAGGCGCCCGGCGACCGCCCGGGCGGCGTCGGCCGGGGGTGCCGCCGGATCCAGTACGAGTGCGAGGGTGCCGTCGGCCTGTCCCGGGCCCAGATGGGCGCGGACCACGGCGGGCTCGGCGGCCACGGCGGCCCGTACGGCGTCGACCACGGCGGGATCGGCGAGCGGATCAGCCGTCGTACGCCCCTCGGCCAGCGCGAGCAGCGCGGAGCCGCTCAGCTCGTAGGGCACGGGCCCGGCCAGGTCGAGAACGATCGTGTCCGCCTTCTCGTGCGCGGCGGCCTGGATGGCCTGGTGCAGGGGCACGGCGACGGGGCGGGCGGCCGGGTCCCAGCGCGCCAGCGAGTCGGTGGACGTGAAGGCCGGCAGGGCCGTCCGGCCGCCGGCCTTGAGGGTCGGTACGGCCATGTCGCTCGTCTTCTCGTGGCGCAGCCCGTTCTCGTCCTCCTCGACCTCCCCGAGCACGGCGACGACGGGGACGAGCAGCCGGGCCCCTTTGAGGGCCGCCAGCACCGGTCCGACGGCGGTACGGTCCTCGGCCCAGGCCGCCAGTGCGGCGCTCAGCCGGGGGTCGGCACCGCCGTCGTCGTCGGGGAAGCCGGAGTCGGGAATGTTCTTGTTCGCCACGGTGACCGACCCTATCGGGGGATCGCTCCTGGGCCTTCGCCGCCCCGGAAACCTGCCGTTCACGGGTTTCACAAAATCCTCAGTCATCGCTGACACGCATCTAACATTCGCCTAATCCGACGCACAGTCACGGCCACCAGCATCACGGCATGGCCTCTGAGAGAGCTCCCCGGCGTCGGTCGCTCGTCTACGTCGTCCTCGCCTCCGCTGTCGTCATGGGCGCGACGGGCGCGGGCACCGCGTATGTGAAGGCGCAGGCTCACGCGGACGTGGGCCGCGTATCGTCGTCGGCGGCAGCGCCCGTGCGGACCGAAGCGAGCGAGGAGGCGTCGGTGGAACCCGTCGCGGATCCCACGGTGGAACCGGACACGCTGCTGGCCGAGGCGATGAGGCCGGTGACCGCGGCGGCCGAGGACGGGGCCGAGGTGTCCGTGGCCGTGCTCGACGTCCGGTCGGGCGACAGCGCCGCCTACGGGGACGGGACGTTCGACACGGCGAGCATCGTCAAGGTGGACATCCTGGCGACGCTGCTGCTCCGGGCGCAGGACGAGAACCGGAGCCTCACGGCGCAGGAGAAGACGTACGCCACCTCGATGATCGAGCTCAGCGACAACGCCTCGGCGTCCGCGCTGTGGACGGCGATCGGTGAGGCGGAGGGTCTCGCCGCCGCGAACAAGCGCTTCGGGCTGACGGACACCGAGGGTGGCGCCGGCATGCTGTGGGGGCTGACCCAGACCACCGCGGCCGATCAACTCGCCCTGCTCCAGCAGGTGTTCGCGGCGAACGGGGAGGCCTCACAGCTGAACGAGGCGTCCCGGACGTATCTGCGGGGTCTGATGGGCTCGATAGCCGAGGACCAGGACTGGGGAGTGTCGGCCGCGGCTGGCCCGAGTTCCGCCGGTCGCCGCTTCGCCCTGAAGAACGGGTGGTTGCCACGTACGGCGACCGGGCTGTGGGACATCAACAGCATCGGGCGGTTGACGACGGCGGACGGGCGGGAGTTCCTGGTCGCGGTGGTGTCGAACGGCAACACGACGAAGGCGAAGGGGGTTTCGCTGGTGGAGGCGGCGGCGCGGGCGGCGGTCTCGGTGTTCGACAGCACGGACGACACCGACACGAACATGGCTGCCGCTACGGCTACGGCTACGAGCACGAGCACCACTGCTGCCGATGCCACGAAGTCCGTTACCGCTGACGGGTCCTGACGGCCGGTCGGATCGCCGCCCGCCGCCCGGGCTCAGAAGCTGTCGTCGTAGGAGTCGTGGGCGGGGTGATCGACCGTTCTGCGGCGACCGCGCCACAGCGGGACCGCCGCGACGAGGAGCACGACACCGAGGCCGCCGGCGACGGCACCGGTCCAGTTGGAGCTGTCGTCCTCCACGGGCGCCGCGTCCGGGCCCGCACCGAAGTACTCCTTGCCGTACGCGGTCGACCTCAGACCTTCCGGCTTCAGCTTGGCTGCCGCCCTGAGGGCCGCCGCGGGGTCGATGAAGCCGAAGCCGCGGGAGTCGTCCCGGCCGCCGTTCGGCGCGTTGCGGGCCGTGTCCTCCAGGAGCTTCTTGATCTGGGCGGGGGTCAGTCCGGGGTGGGCGGACTTGATGAGGGCGACGGCGCCGGAGACGAACGCGGCGGCGGCGCTCGTGCCCCAGCCCTCGTAGTAGCGGTGGTCGGGGGCGGCGATGACGACGTCGACGCCCGGGGCGCTGACCGTGGCGTACCAGCGGCGGGTGGAGAAGGAGGCGCGGGTGCCGTACTTGTCCACGGCGGTCGCGGCGATGACGCCCGGGTAGGCGGCCGGGTAGGAGATGTGGTCGCCCTTCTCGCCCCCGTTGCCGGCCGAGGCGACGACGACGGCGCCCTTCTTCAGGGCGTACTGGACGGCCTCGTCCTCGGCGGGCTCGGGATGCGCGGACTTGGAGTCGTCGCCGAGGGAGAGGTTGATGACGTCGGCGCCCTGGTCGGCGGCCCAGCGGATGCCTTCGGCGAGGGCGTTGCCCCGGGTGTTGCGGGCCTTGCCGCGGGCCGAGTCGCCGTCTTCGAGGATCACCCGGATGGGCAGGATCTTGGCCTCGGGGGCGATGCCGAGGACTCCGTCGCCGTTGTCGTAGCCGTGGCCGTGACCGGCGATGATGCCGGCCATGGCGGTGCCGTGCTTGGCCCAGGACGCGTCGCCCTGGCTCGCTCCGAAGCCGACCATGTCCTTGCCTTCGAGGACGTTGCCGATGAGATCGGGGTGGTCGGCCTCGACGCCGGTGTCGAGCACGGCGACGGTGATGCCCTTGCCCTTGGTCGTCCGCCAGGCCTCCTGCGCGTGCATCGCGTCCAGGGCCCACTGCTGGGCGCGGATGCTGTCGGCGTACGCGGTGGTGGTGGGCAGGAAGGTGAGGGAACCGGCGATGAGGAGGACGAGGAGCCCGCTTCGGGCTGTGCGGGTGCGGGTCATGAGGGCAGTTTCGCGGCCGAGCCGACGGTCTTTCGCAGGGCCCGTTCGACGCGGTCGGCCAGGCCCTTCGCCTCATGGCCGAGGCCCGCCTGGGCGATGGCCGTGACGGCGCCGGACTCCATGGTTTCCTCGGCGGGCTGCGGGGCGTCGACGCCGCGGCCGTCGGCCCAGCCGGAGACGGCGTACGTGACGACGGGGGCGTCGGTGAGGACGGAGATGGTCCAGGAGGCGCGCTGGGCGTCCCCGAAGTCGTCGGCGACGGTGTTCTTCGCGGCGTACGGGCGGGGCATCAGGTCGGTACGGCGGTCGAGGTGCTCGTTGCTGAAACGGGTGCGCAGGGCGCGCATCGCGGTGGCGTCGGCCTTGGTGAAGAGCAGGCCGACGGTGGTGACGTAACTCTGGGTCTCGTCGGTGTAGGTGGCGCGCAGGAGACGCTGGCAGCCGACGGGGGCGAGGGCCTTGCGCAGCAGCGGGTCGAAGGCGTCGGCGCAGCCGGTGTCCGGGGCGACGGCGATCCGGATCCAGGTCCGGTCGGCGCCCCCGGGGCCGGCTCCGTCGCCCTCGACGGTGGGCGGGAAGAGCTGGTCCACGGGGACGCTGTGCCAGAGCGACCCGGCCGCGGTGAACGCGGTGCGTGCGCCGGCGTCCCCGGAATCGTCCCCGGTCAGCCAACTCCCGGTCAGCGCACCGCCGATGAGCCCGAGCCCGAGCACGGCACAGCCGACGGCGAGCAGCGCCCGCCCGCTGAAGGAACGGGGCCTCGTCTCCGCGCCGTACACGTCGGGTCGCGCGAGCGAGACGATGGGCCGCCTCGAACCGGCGGTCCCACTGTCGCCGTAGGGGGCACTCCAGGAGAGGGCGGGGTCGGGCATGCCGGACGCGGAGGGCACGTTCGCGGGTCGCGGAGGGCCGGAAGGCGCCGCGGGCATCTCCTCCCCGGCACCCGGCCACCTGCCGGACCCCTTCGGCGGGTCGGCGACGGGCGCCCGGTACGGCTGTCCGGCGGGGCCGTTCGACGGGCCGACCGTAGGCGGGTCCGCGCGGTACGGGCGGCCGACGGGCGCGTGCGCGGGTGCCGGAGGCGTCGCGGCGGTGCCTGGACGGGCGTTCGACGCCCGGGCCGGGCTGGGCCGGTACGGGCGGCCGACCGGGGCGTTCCCGCTACCGGGACGACCGCTCGGCGCGTGCGGAGGGTCGGTGACGGCCCGCTCCGCGAGATACGGGCGACCGACGGGGGCACTCGCGGGCCGCGAGGGATCGTTGGGCACCGGAGGCGTCCCGGCGGTACCCGGACGGGCATCCGGGGCCCCGGGCGGACTCGACCGGTAAGGGTGGCCCACGGAGGTGTTCCCGGTACCCGGGCGACCGACGGGGGCACTCGCGGGCCGCGAGGGATCGTTGGGCACCTGAGGCGTCCCGGCGGTACCCGGACGGACATCCGGGGCCCCGGGCGGACTCGACCGGAAAGGGCGGCCGACGGAGGTGTTCGCGGTACCCGGGCGGCCGGTGGGCGGATCGGCGAGGTACGGGCGACCGGCGGGGGCGTTCGCGGGGCGTGGAACGCCGGTGGGCGTCTGAGGTGTCTCGGCGGTGCCGGGACGGGTGTCCGGTGTTTGGGGCGGGGTTGGGAGGTACGGGCGGCCGATGGGGGCCAGGGGCTGGTCCGGGGTGCGGGGTGCGGTCCTGGGGGTGGCGGGGGGCACGTCGGAGGAGCGCGTCTGGGGTCCGGCGGTCGGTCTACGCGTCGGGGCGGGGGGCGCCTCGGTGGGGCGCGGAGGGGCGGCCGGCGGGGGCTTGCGGAGGCGCCTGGTGGTCTCGGGCTCGGTGTGGGCGAGGCCGGGCGGGCGCCAGGGCGCCACGGGCGGCTCGTGGGCCGGGCGCGGCGGCAGGTCGGGGCGGGGGCGCGGTGCCGTCGGGCCGCCGGCTGCCGGGGGCGCGTCGGGGAGGCGTCCCGAGGAGGGCGGCGGGGGCGGCGTTATGGGGTCGCCGGCTTCCCGGGAGGGCGCTCGAAGGTGCGGGAACCGGGGCGGGGCAGTGTCCTTCGAGGCGCTCGGCGTCGGCGCGGGGGCGGCCGGTGCGCCGGGGGGCGTCGAGGCCGGGGTCACGGGACCTGACGCCGTACCAGATGCATCGGACGTACGCCTTGACGTGCTCGCCCCGTCGCCGGTCGCGAGCGGCCCCCGGCCCGCGCTGCCGACGCTGCCCGCGCTGTCCGAGCCGTTCTCGCCGGCTCCAGGCGCACCTTGCGCATCTCGCGTATCTCCAGCCGTACCGTCCGTGACCGGCGGCTCGGTCGGCGTTGGCGCAGTGGCCGGGCGCGGAGGGATGGAGGCGCGCCGCGCTTCCGTGCTCATGCACCCCCCGTTTCCTCGTACCGGCGCAGGGCCGGCGGAGTCCGTGCGGCGCGGAACGCGGCCGTCCCGGGCACGCATACCCGCGCGGGCGTGCCGCCATCCGGGCGCGTACCTCCGCGCGCGGTGGCTCCTCCCTGCGTGAAGCGTCACTCTACGGGTTGACACCCCTCGAACGGGAACCAGTCCACGGCACCGGGGTTTCTGCCCGGGATCATCCCCCTGCCCTGCGGTAATCGTGTCCACCAGGGCTTACGCCCCCGCCGGGGCGCGGCGGGGGCGGAGACGCGGCGGTCGCCTACACGGGTGTGACGTAGGCGCCCGCGATGCCACCGTCGACCAGGAAGTCGGTGGCGTTGACGAACGACGAGTCGTCGCTGGCCAGGAAGGCGACGGCGGCGGCGATCTCGTCGGCCTCGGCGAACCGTCCGACGGGGATGTGGACGAGGCGGCGGGCGGCGCGCTCGGGGTCCTTGGCGAACAGTTCCTGGAGGAGCGGGGTGTTGACCGGCCCCGGGCAGAGGGCGTTGACGCGGATGCCCTCCCGGGCGAACTGCACGCCCAGTTCACGGGTCATGGCGAGGACGCCGCCCTTGGACGCGGTGTACGAGATCTGGGACGTGGCCGCGCCCATCCTCGCCACGAACGAGGCGGTGTTGATGATCGAGCCCTTGCCCTGGCGCCGCATGTAGGGGATCGCGGCCTTGCAGCACAGGAAGACGGAGGTCAGGTTGACCTCCTGGACGCGCTTCCAGGCCTCCAGGCCGGTGTCCAGGATGGAGTCGTCGTCGGGCGGCGAGATACCGGCGTTGTTGAACGCGATGTCGACGCTGCCGTACGTGTCGTACGCCGTCCTGAAGAGCGTCTCGACCTGTTCGGGGTCGGTGACGTCGACCTTGACGAAGATCCCGCCCACCTCGTCGGCGGCGGCCTTGCCGCGCGTCTCGTCGACGTCGCCGCAGACGACGTGGGCGCCCTCGGAGGCGAGCCTGCGCGCGGTGGCGAGGCCGATGCCGCTGCCGGCACCGGTGATGACGGCGGTACGGCCGACGAGGCGTCGGCAGACGGCGGCTTCGCCGGTGGCGGGCGGTGGCGTCGATTCGGTCACTGTGCGGGGCCTTCCGTGCTGATGAAGACGTTCTTCGTCTCGGTGAATGCGGTGAGGGCGTCCGGGCCGAGCTCGCGGCCGATCCCGGACTGCTTGAAGCCGCCGAAGGGGGTCGAGTAGCGCACACTGGAGTGCGAGTTGACGGACAGGTTCCCTGCCCGGACGGCCTGCGACACGCGCAGGGCGCGGCCCACGTCCCGGGTCCAGATGGAGCCGGAGAGGCCGTAGTCGGTGCCGTTGGCGAGCGCCACGGCGTCCGCCTCGTCGTCGAAGGGGAGGACGACGGCGACGGGCCCGAAGACCTCCTCGACGGCCACGCGCGCGTGTGGGTCGACGTCGGTGAGGACGGTGGGCGGGAACCAGAAGCCGGGGCCCGTGGGCGTCTCGCCCCGGATGCCGGCCAGGTCGTCGGTGACGTACGCGCGTACGCGGTCCAGTTGGGCCCTGGAGATCAGCGGGCCCATCTGGGTCTTCTCGTCCGCCGGGTCGCCGACGAGGACGGACTCGACGGCGGGGGCGAGGAGGCCGAGGAAGCGGTCGTACACGGAGCGCTGGACGAGGATGCGGGTGCGGGCGCAGCAGTCCTGGCCGGAGTTGTCGAGGAACGACATGGGCGCTGCCGCCGCGGCGGCCTCGATGTCCGCGTCGGCGAAGACGATGTTGGGGCTCTTGCCGCCGAGTTCGAGGGTGACGCGCTTGAGGAGCGCCGACCCCTTCGCCAGGACCTGCTTGCCCACGCCTGTCGACCCGGTGAACACGATCTTCGCGACGCCCGGGTGTTCCACGAGTGCGGTACCGGCGACGGGACCGTGGCCCGGCAGCACCTGGAAGAGACCTTCCGGCAGGCCTGCCTCCAGGGCCAGTTCGGCCAGGCGCAGGGCCGTCAGGGGGGTCGTCTCGGCGGGCTTGAGGATCACCGCGTTGCCCGCGGCGAGGGCGGGGGCCGTGCCCCAGGCTGCGATCGGCATCGGGAAGTTCCAGGGCGCGATGACGCCGACAACGCCGAGCGGTTCGAGGAGGGTGATGTCGAGGCCGCCGGCGACCGGGATCTGCCGTCCGGTCAGCCGCTCCACTCCCCCCGCCGCGTAGTCGAGCAGATCGCGGACGTTGCCCGCTTCCCAGCGTGCGTTGCCGATGACGTGCCCGGCCTCCCGCACCTCCAACTGGGCCAGTTCTTCGAGGTGTTCGTCGACGGCGACCGCGAAGCGGCGCAGCAGGCGGGCGCGGTCGGCGGGCGCGAGGGCGGCCCAGCGCGCCTGGGCGTGGTTGGCCCGTACGACGGCCGCGTCGACGTCCTCCCGGGTGGCGGCGGGGACGGTGGCGACGACGTCCTCGGTGGCGGGGTTGAGGACGCGAAGCTCACTCCCGTAGGCGAGTTCGCGCTCATGCTCGTACGACACGAAAGGACCTCTCACAGACGTTCGAAGGAGCGGCGAAGCTCCCAGTCGGTCACCGCGGCGTCGAAGGCGGCGAGTTCGACGCGTGCCATGTTGCGGTAGTGGGCGACCACCTCGTCACCGAAGGCGGCCTGGACGATGGGGCTGTTCTCCCACAGTTCGGCGGCCTCGCGCAGGGTGGTGGGGACGTGGGCGTAGTCGCCTGCGTAGGCGTTGCCCGCGCACACCTCGGGCAGCTCCAGCTTCTGCTCGATGCCGTACAGACCGGCGGCGATCAGCCCGGCGACGGCGAGGTACGGGTTGACGTCACCGCCGGGCAGCCGGTTCTCGAACCGCATGGAGCGGCCGTGGCCGACCACCCGCAGCGCGCAGGTGCGGTTGTCGTACCCCCAGGCGACGGCGGTCGGCGCGAACGAGCCGGGCTGGAACCTCTTGTACGAGTTGATGTTGGGCGCGTAGAGCAGCGAGAAGTCCCGGAGGGCGGCGAGCTGCCCGGCGAGGAAGTACCGCATCACCTCGGACATGCCACCGGGGTCGGCAGCGGTGCCGGCCATGACGTTCGTGCCGTCGGCGTCGGCCAGCGAGAGATGGATGTGGCAGGAGTTGCCCTCGCGTTCGTTGTACTTGGCCATGAAGGTGAGCGAGACGCCCTCCTGGCTGGCGATCTCCTTGGCGCCGGTCTTGTAGACGGCGTGCTGGTCGCAGGTGACGAGGGCGTCGTCGTATTTGAAGGCGATCTCGTGCTGGCCCGGATTGCACTCGCCCTTGGCGGACTCGACGATCAGTCCGGCGGCCGTCATCTCGTTGCGGATGCGACGCAGCAGGGGTTCGATACGGCCGGTGCCGAGGACCGAGTAGTCGATGTTGTACTGGTTGGCCGGGGTCAGTCCGCGGTAGTGGGCGTCCCAGGCCTGCTCGTAGGTGTCCTTGAAGACGATGAACTCGAGTTCGGTGCCGACCTTCGCGCTGAACCCGTGCTCGGCGAGCCGGTCCAGCTGGCGGCGGAGGATCTGGCGGGGCGCGGCGACGACCGGGGACCCGTCGTTCCAGGCGAGGTCGGCGACGAGGAACGCCGTACCCGCGTTCCAGGGCAGCCGACGGAGTGTGGAGAGGTCGGGACGCATGGCGAAGTCGCCGTACCCCCGCTCCCAGGAGGACATCTCGTAGCCGTCGACGGTGTTCATCTCGGTGTCGACGGCAAGGAGGTAGTTGCAGCCTTCGGTGCCGTGCTCCAGGACGTCGTCGAGGAAGAAACGGGCGGCGAACCGCTTGCCCTGGAGCCGCCCTTGCATGTCGGGGAAGGCCAGGACAACAGTGTCGATCTCTCCGCTCGCGACGAGGGCGTGCAGCTCCTCGATGCTGAGCGGGGGTGTGCGGTCTGCCACGGTAAAGCCTCCTTCGGCTTCTACGGTCAGCCGGAAGCCATAAGGTATTGCGGAGAACCATTGCTTGGGAAGGGGGCACGGCCAGATGTCGCTGGACGCGGAGGGCGGCTTGGAGGACCGGTTGACGCCGGTGCTGCGGCCCGTGCGGGCGGGCAACGGCTTCGAGGAGGCACTGGAACAGATTCTCCAGGTCGTACGACTGGGCCTGGTGCCGGGCGGCGAGCGGCTGCCGGCCGAGCGTGAACTCGCCGAGCGGCTCGGGATCAGCCGGGTGACGCTGCGCGAGGTGCTGAAGGTGCTCCAGGACCAGGGGCTCGTGGAGTCGCGGCGCGGCCGGTACGGCGGCACGTTCGTGCTGCCGCGCGGCGGGGCGGGCGAGGACGAGCTGCGGCGGCGGATCAGCGCGGTCGACATCGAGGACGTGCTCCGCTTCCGCGAGGTACTGGAGGTGGGCGCGGCGGGCCTGTGCGCTCAGCACGGGCTGTCGGCCGAGCAGGGGAGCCGGCTGCGGGAGTCGCTGGCGCGCACGCAGGACGCCCCGCTGCCGGACTACCGCCGCCTGGACACGCTGCTCCACCTCACCCTCTCCGAGCTGTGCGGCTCACCGACGCTGACCTCGCAGTACGCGGCGGTACGCGCGACGGTGAACGACCTGCTGGACTGCATCCCGCTACTGGTGCGCAACCTGGAGCACTCCCAGCGGCAGCACGCGGCACTGGTGGACGCGGTGCTCGACGGCGACGCGGACGGAGCCCGGGACATGATGCGGGAGCACTGCTCGGGGACGGCGGCGCTGCTGCGGGGCTTCTTGGCGTGAACCGGGTTGCCACCCGGGGCGAGAGTCGGCAATGGTACTGCGGTACGCCATTGGATGCTATTGGATGCCATCGGACGCCAGGAGAGCCTCGTGACCACCACCGGACGACGACCGCTCATCGGGGTCAGCACGTATCTGGACTCCAGCACGCACTGGGGGGCGTGGGAGCTGCCCGCGGCACTGCTGCCGGCCGGGTATCCGAGGCTCGTACAGCGGGCCGGGGGCATCGCCGCGATGCTCCCGCCGGACGACCCGGCACACGCCGCCGCGACGGTCGCGCGGGTCGACGGTGTCGTGATCGCGGGCGGCCCCGATGTCGATCCGGCCCGGTACGGCACCGAACGCGACCCCCGCACGGGCCCGCCCGCCGAGGCACGGGACGCCTGGGAACTCGCCCTGATCGAGGCGGCGTTGGCGTCGGGCACCCCGCTGCTGGGCATCTGCCGGGGCATGCAGCTGCTGAACATCGCCCTGGGGGGCACACTGGTCCAGCACATCGACGGCCACGCGGAGACACCGGGCGTCTTCGGCCACCACTCCGTGAAGCCGGTACCGGGGACGCGCTACGCGGAGGCGGTACCGGAGGAGACGTCGGTGCCGACGTTCCATCACCAGGCGGTGGACCGCCTGGGAAGCGGGCTGGTGCCCTCGGCGTACGCGGCGGACGGCACGGTGGAGGCGGTGGAACCGGGGGACGGCGGATCCGGCGCCGGGTGGGTGCTGGGGGTGCAGTGGCATCCGGAGATGGGGGAGGACGTGCGGGTGATGGAGGCATTGGTCCTTTCAGCCCGTCCGGCGTTTGAGGACAAGGCCCGTTCAGGGCCGTAGGGGGGTCTGGGGGCACAGCCCCCAGGGATGGGACGGGTAGGGGCGGCGGGGGCGAGAAAACCCGCCCTACCCCCGCGTCAACCCCAACAACTCCCGGGCCGGCCCTACGGGCCGATGCCCCGTCGGCCACACCGCCCGCAGCTCCCGATCCAGCCGCACCCCGGCCAACGGCACACACACCAGCCGCCGTGTCGACAGCTCCTCCCCCACCGCCAGCTCACTCAGCACCGCGGGCCCCGCCCCACCCACCGCCGAGGCCTTCACCGCGGTCGTCGACGACAGTTCGAGCAGCGGACGCGCCAGCCCGCCCAGCGCCGTGTCCAGCACCTGCCGTGTCCCCGACCCCTCCTCCCGGAGGATCAGCGGCGTCGCCGCCAGCTCCTGTGCCCCCACCGGCTTCCGCCGCCGCGCCCACGGGTGCCCCGGCGCTGTCACCACGATCAGCCGGTCCTTGGCGACGACCACCGAGTCCAGGCCGCTCGGTACTCCCGTCCCCTCCACGAAACCGAGGTCGGCCTCGTCCGACAGGACCCGTTCGGCCACTGCCGCCGAGTTGCCCGCCAGCAACGACACCGCCGTCTCGGGCCGCAGCGCGCGCAGCGCCAGCAGCCAGCCGGGAAGCAGGTACTCGGCGATCGTCATGCTGGCCGCGACCCGCAGCCGGGAGTCGCGTCGCGCCCGCAGGGCCTGCGCCCCGGCGTCGAACGCCTCCGCCGCCTCCACGACCCGCCGAGCCCAGTCGGTGACGAGCACACCGGCGTCCGTGAGCCGGGATCCACGCGGTGAGCGGTCCACGAGGGCCACGCCCAGCTGGCGTTCCATCGACCGGATGCGGCTGCTGGCTGCAGGCTGTGTGACGCCCAGTTCCTGCGCGGCCCGCCCGAGGCTCCCCAGCCGCGCCACGGCGAGCAGCAACTCCATCGCGCCGAGGTCCGGGACCCGCCGCGCGACTCCCGCCGACTGCGCGGCCCTGCCCTCCACATCACCCATAGATCCAGCTTATGTCCTCATTCACTCGAACCCCCTGGCGACCACCCACACCCCGCGCGACGGTAAGAACATGGCCATCGCAGCGCCCGCCCACCGCCGCCCGCTCCCCCAGTCCCAGCAACAACCCCAGCCCCAGCCCCAGCACCTGTCACCTCCCCTCGGCCGCCTCCGCCGGCTCGGACCCAACTGGTACGCCCCGGTCATGGGCACCGCCATCGTGGGCACCGCGGGCGCCGGCCTCCCCGGCGCGGACGGCGTCCCGGGGCTGCGTACCCTCTGCACGGTCGTCTGGGCCCTCTCCCTCGCCCTCCTGGCCACGCTTCTCTGCGCCCGCGCCCTGCACTGGGCCCACCACCGCGACCAGGCCCGCGCCCACCTCCTCGACCCGGCGACGGCCCCCTTCTACGGCTGCCTGGCCATGGCCCTGACGGCTGTCGGCGGAGGCGCCCTCGTCGTCGGCCGGGACTGGCTCGGTCTCCCGGCCGCCGTCGCCCTGGACGCGGTCCTGTTCACCGCCGGGACGGTCGTCGGACTCGTCGCCGCCGTCGCCGTCCCGTACCTCCTGGTCGTACGCGGCGGCACCCCCAGCCCCGTCTGGCTGCTCCCCGTCGTCGCGCCCATGGTGTCCGCGGCGCTCGGACCGCTCCTGGTCGCCCATCTCCCGCCCGGGCAGGGGCAGCGGACCCTCCTGTTCGCCTGCTTCGGCATGTTCGGGCTGAGCCTGCTCGCGACCCTGGTGATGCTGCTGGTCGTCTTCGGCCGACTCGTGACGACCGGTCCGCTCCCCCTCGTCCTCACCCCGACCCTGTTCCTGGTCCTGGGCCCGCTCGGGCAGTCCACCACCGCCGCCGGGAACTTCGCCGATCTCGCCCCCCATGTCCTGGGCGTTCCCCATGTCGCCGCCACGGCCGTCACCGTCCTCTACGGCGTTCCCGTCATGGGCTTCGCCCTGCTGTGGCTCGCCCTCGCCGGTGCGCTGGTGCTGCGCGCACGGCGCCGTGGCATGGGCTTCACGATGACGTGGTGGGCGTTCACCTTCCCGGTGGGCACCTGTGTGACCGGCGCGGAGAGTCTCGGTAGGCACACCGGGCTCGCCGCCTTCGGCGTCCTCGCCGTCGCCCTGTATGTCCTGCTCGTCGCCGCCTGGGCCGGCGCCGCCACCCGTACCGTCCGGGGGCTGGTCAGCGGTGAGCTGCTCGCAGGGCCTCGCCCAGCGCCCGTGGCGCCTCGGCCAGTGACGGCCCGTACCAGGTGAGGTGGCGACCGCTGACGAGCGCGCAGGGCAGCCCCTCGAACGCCTCGGGACCGTCCTCGGCCGTGAAGCGGTACGGCTCGTCCGGCAGCACGACCATCCCCGGCCGCGCGGTGGTCCGCAGTTCCTCGATCGGTACCCGCGGATAGCGTTCGGTGTGGGCCGCGTACGCGTTGTCGACCCCCAGCCGCGCCAGTACGTCACCCGCGAAGGTGTCCCGCCCGAGCACCATCCAGGGGCGCCGCCAGATCGGCACGACAGCAGTCGTACGGCTGTCCGCGGCGGTTCGCCACCATCGCTCCGGCGCCGACCACGCAATCTCGGCCTCGTCGAGCCACCGGGGTCGCGATCCGGCGCCGCACGCCCTCACCACCCGCTCCAGCTCCGCGAACGCCTGCGGCACGGTCCGCACCTCGGTGAGCAGCACCTCGATGCCCGCCGTGCGCAGGGCGGCGAGGTCCGGTTCGCGGTTCTCCTCCTCGTTGGCGACGACGAGGTCGGGCGCCAGCTCGACGATCCGCTGAACCTTCGGGTTCTTGGTACCGCCGATCCGGACGACGCCGGCGCCGAGATCGGCCGGATGGCTGCACCAGTCCGTGGCCCCGACCAGAACGCCGGGCACGGTGACCGCCACCGCCTCCGTCAGGGACGGCACCAGCGAGATCACCCTCATGATCACGTCACCCCAACTGCTGATCTCGCGTTACGAGTTGACGGCGAACGCCGGGCCGTGGAGCAGCCGGAAGGAACGGCCCACAGCTCAGCGCCGCCCGTCCTGCACCGCCTCGATGTGTTCGGCCACCGCCACCACGATCACCCGGGTGTCCGGCACGGTCGCCCGCCAGCGGTGCCGCACCCCGCCCGTCAGGTACAGCGTGTCGCCGCGGCCGAGCCGGTGGGCACGGCCCTCCGCCTCGACCTCGACGGCGCCGTCCGCGACGTACATCAACTCGTCGTTGCGGTGCTGGAACTCACGGCCGGCGTCGTGGTCGCCGGTGAACTCCATCGCGTGCAGTTGCTGGTGGCCACGGACCAGGGAGCGCAGGCGGGGCTCGTCGGGGGCGGGTTCGAGGGCGTCCGCGCGGACCACGTCGACGCTGCACGCCGGGTCGGCCGCCGCGAGGAGCTCGACCGCGGTGGTGCGCAGGGCGTCGGCGACCTTCTCCAGGGAGCTGCGGCTGGGCCGCGCCCGCTCGTTCTCGATCTGGCTCAGAAAGGGCACCGACAGACCGCTGCGTTCGGCCACGACGGCGAGGGTGAGCTCCAGCGCCCGGCGCCGCCGCCGGACGGCCGCGCCCACCCGCAGGGGCTGTTCTTTGTGGTCGCCCATAGCTCCGGCTCCCTCCTCGGCTCGTCGTCGCGCCCTGGTTGCGTACGTCCCATCACAGCGCATCGCGCCGTGTGTTCGGTGGCTGTTCGCCAGATCGTCCCCGAACCACGCACGACGCGTTCCCTGATGACTTCCTTGCACCCTACGCATGTTCGTCAAACCGTTTCATGCGCCGGTCACATCGGTGTCACCCCTCGTCGGGTACGACCCTCACTGTTCGCGCCAGGAGACGGGCCGCCGGGCCCGTCCTCACGCCCCTCCCCGCGCGCGGGGAGCGATGCTGACCAGCGGCGGCGGCAGGCGGAGCGACCGCGCCATGGTGAGGGCGTGGCGCTCCGTGGTTGGCCGGATGCTTCTCGTACGTGGAACGTGTCCGTCCGGGAACGCCGAGAGGGGTGGGCCTCACCGGAAGACACCCGCACGCACGCGTGCCCCGGTTCGACCCACCCCTCCTGAGAGCGGCTCCCTCAGTTGGTTGATACCCCTTTCGCACCGCTCTTGCCCCCGGAACCCGCGACTGGCGCCCATTTCCCGGCGAGCTGGGGGTTCGCCTTCAGCCAGGCCCGGACGGCGTCCTGTTCCCCGCCCTTGCCCGCCTGCTGGATGCGGGCCTCCAGACCGGTGAGCTGCGCCTCGGTCATGGAGAAGTTCTTCAGCCAGGCGCCAACCTCGGGATTGTCGTCGGCGAAGCCCTTGCGGGCGAGCGTGTGTACGCCGTCGCCCTTGCCCCAGGCGCCCTTCGGATCCTTGAGCTTCTTCAGGTCGTAGTCGCTGTACGCCCAGTGCGGCGACCAGAGGGTGACGGCGATCGGTTCCTTCTTGGCGTACGCGCGCTTGAGTTCGGCGAGCATGGCCGGGGTGGAGCCGTCGACGACCTCGTACTCACCGTCGAGGCCGTACGCCTTGAGGACCTTGTCCTTCAGAAGGCCCATCATTCCGGCGCTCGGCTCGATGCCGACGATCCGGCCCTTGAACGTGGACGACTTCCCCTTGAGGTCGGCGAGCGAGTCGACGCCCTTCACGTACGAGGGGACGGTCAGCTCCAGGGAGGTGGGGCCGTACCACTTGCCCAGGTCCTCCAGCTGGTCGCCGTACTTCTTCCAGTACTCGGCGTGGGTGACGGGCAGCCACGAGTCCGTCTGGAAGTCGATCTGGCCGGTGGCCAGGCCCGTGTACAGCGGGCCGGCCGCGTACTGGGTGGTCGTGACGTCGAAGCCGCGTTCCTCCAGGAGCTCCTTCCACAGGAACGTCGTGGCGATGCCCTCGTCCCAGGGGATGTAACCAATGGTGACCTTCTTGCCCTGGCCCACGTCCGTCGCGGTGGTCCGGGTGCTCTGCGAGGAGGAGCCGAAGATCCCGAGACCGCCGGCGACGAGCGCCAGGACGACCACACCGGCGAGCGCGACGACCGGGCTGGGGCGGTGGTTCCACAGCTTCGGGGTGCCCGCGGTACGCGCTTTGGCGGCTGCGCGGCGGCCCAGCGGGGAGATCTGGGCGCCGAGCGCGCCGGTCATGCGGTCGAGGTAGATGGCGAGGACGACGATGCCGAGACCCGCCTCGAAGCCGAGGCCGATGTCGAGCTGGCCGATGGCCTCGTTGACGGCACCGCCGAGCCCGCCGGTGCCGACCATGCCGGCGATGACGACCATGGACAGGCCGAGCATGATGACCTGGTTGACGCCCGCCATGATCGTCGGGAGCGCGAGCGGCAGCTGCACGCGCAGTAGGGTGTCGCGGGGCGGGGTGCCGAACGCCTCGGCGGCCTCGACGAGTTCGGCGTCGACCTGACGGATGCCGAGCTCGGTCATGCGTACGCCGGGAGCCAGGGCGAAGATCAGGGTGGCGACGACGCCCGCCGGGACGCCCATGCCGAAGAACAGGATCGCCGGGATCAGCAGCACCATCGACGGCATCGTCTGGAGCAGGTCCAGGACGGGCCGTACGACGGCGCTCACCGTCCTGGAGCGGGCCGCCCAGATGCCCAGCGGGATCGAGATCACCAGGGCGATCAGGGTGGCGACGAGCACCAGGGAGAGCGTCGACATGGCGCGGTCCCACAGGGCCATGGAGTCGACGAGTGCGAATCCGGCGAAGGCGAGGACGCCCGCGACCAGGCCGCGCAGCCACCAGGCGGCCACCGCGAGGATGCCGGCCAGGAGGAGGGGCTCCGGGGCGGTGAGGACGGCGTAGATGCC
The DNA here is from genome assembly GCF_036898825.1 of Streptomyces sp. B21-083. Lineage (GTDB taxonomy): Bacteria > Actinomycetota > Actinomycetes > Streptomycetales > Streptomycetaceae > Streptomyces. Next base: position 1,803,180 of record NZ_JARUND010000002.1, read on the forward strand.
GTCGTAGAGGCCTTCCACGACCGCCTTGATCGCGTCGAAGAGCCAGGACATGTGGTCGACGAGCCAGGTGACGCCGTCGTCGACCCAGTCGCCGAGCTGGAGCCTAGGCACGGGCGGTCACCTTGCCCTCCGCGTGGGCGGGGACACTTGGGCTGTCGCAGGGCTCGGGGTCGCCCTGCTGGTCGCCCAGGAACGCGAGGAGGCGCTGTCTCGGTACGACGCCGACCAGCTCGCGGTCCGCGGTGAGCACCGCGACGGGGTGGGTCAGCCGGGCGCTCAGCGCGCAGAGCTCCGTGAACGGCGTGTCGGGCGTCGCCGTCGGACAGTCGCAGTCGGCCTCGTCGCCGCGGGTCTCCGGGTCCATGACGGCGCCCGCGGTGAGGACGCGGGAGCGGTCGACGTCCTTGGTGAAGGAGGCGACGTAGTCGTCGGCCGGGCGGACGAGGATGTCCTCCGCGGTGCCGGTCTGGACGATGCGGCCGTCGCGCATCACGGCGATGCGGTCGCCCAGGCGCATGGCCTCGTTGAGGTCGTGGGTGATGAACACGATGGTCTTCTTGAGGGTCTTCTGGAGTTCCAGGAGCTGGTCCTGCATGTCCCGGCGGATCAGCGGGTCGAGCGCGCTGAACGACTCGTCCATGAGCAGCAGGTCGGCGTCGGTGGCGAGCGCCCGGGCCAGGCCCACGCGCTGCTGCATGCCGCCGGACAGCTCGTCGGGCCACGAGTCCTCCCAGCCGGCCAGACCGCACAGGGCGAGCGCCTCGCCGGCGCGACGCTCGCGCTCGGCGCGGGGCACGCCCTGCACGGACAGGCCGTACGCGGCGTTCTCGCGGACGCTGCGGTGCGGGAAGAGCGCGAAGTGCTGGAAGACCATGCTGATCTTGTTCGCCCGAAGCGCCCGCAGTTCACGGTCGCCGAGCGCGGTCAGGTCCTCCCCGTCGAAGCGGACATGTCCGGCCGTCGGTTCCAGCAGGCCGTTGAGCATGCGCAGCAGCGTCGACTTGCCTGAGCCGGACAGGCCCATGACGACGAAGATCTCGCCGGGTTCCACGCTGAAGGACGCGTCGACGACGGCCGCGGTGGTGCCGTCGTCGCGCAGTTCCTCGCGGTCGGCTCCTTGTTCGAGCCGGGTGACCGCGTCGCCGGGTCGTCTGCCGAACACCTTGTACAGATGCTCGGCCTCAAGCCTGGATGACAAGGGTGCTCCTCGGTCGTGCGCTTCGGTTGCGCTCTTCGTTCGCGCTCTTCGGTTGCGCCGATTGCGACGGTTGCGCGAACAGCGGGGTTCGCTCGGGAGCGCCCCTGCCCCCTTCCGACATGGACAAACGGGCGAGTGCGCCACCTCACAGGGTCTTCGCAAATGAAACGTGGGGGGCCTGGTGGGAGCCGCCGGTGCGCCGGAGAGCGGCGCGCGGGGTGACTGTCAGTGGCGTACGGCATGATGCGAGGCGTGACCGGACGACTGATGCTTCTCGACACCGCCTCGCTCTATTTCCGCGCCTACTTCGGCGTCCCGGAGTCCGTGAAGGCTCCGGACGGCACGCCGGTGAACGCCGTGCGCGGGCTGCTCGAATTCATCGACCGGCTGGTCAAGGACCATGAGCCGGACCACTTGGTGGCGTGCATGGACGCGGACTGGCGTCCACAGTGGCGGGTCGACCTGATCCCCTCGTACAAGGCCCACCGCGTCGCCGAGGAGCGCGAGGCGGGGCCGGACGAGGAGGAGGTGCCGGACACCCTGTCGCCACAGGTACCGGTCATCGAAGCGGTGCTGGACGCGGTCGGCATCGCGCGCGTGGGCGTCGCGGGCTACGAGGCGGACGATGTGATCGGCACCTTCACCGCGCGCGCGGTGGGCCCCGTCGACATCGTCACCGGCGACCGGGACCTGTACCAGCTGGTCGACGACGCGCGCGGGGTGCGCGTCCTGTACCCGCTCAAGGGCGTGGGCACCCTGCAACTGACCGACGAGGCCTGGCTGCGCGAGAGGTATGGGGTGGACGGGAAGGGGTACGCGGATCTGGCGCTGCTGCGCGGCGACCCGAGCGACGGCCTGCCGGGCGTGCCGGGCATCGGCGAGAAGACGGCCGCGAAGCTGCTGGCCGAGTTCGGCGACGTGGCCGGGATCATGGCCGCGGTCGACGACCCGAAGGCGAAGCTGACACCGTCGCAGCGCAAGCGGCTCGACGAGTCGCGGCCGTACGTGGCGGTCGCGCCCAAGGTCGTCCTGGTGGCCGGCGACGTGCCGCTGCCGGATGTCAACACGGCGGTGCCGCGTGCCCCTCGCGACCCCGCGACGCTCGACGCGCTCGCTGCCCGCTGGGGACTTGGGGGTTCGCTGGAGAGATTGCTCACGACACTCGGAAGGTGAGGCACCACCGATCCCGGGAGATGCACGATGTAGGAGACCCCACCACCTGGCACAACACTTCCGCCCGGGGAAATAGCGTCCCCCCTGCAGAGAATGCCGCTCTTGCTTTAAGGCATCGTTACGAAACAAAGCGCCTCGGGCAACAGGGTTACATCAGGGAGTGATGCTAACTTAGGTAACCCTAAGCAAGGGAACAGGGAGGCCGTCATGGCAGAGCGCCCGGAACGCAGGGCTCCGAAGGCCCACTCCGCGCAGGTCGTCCGCACCGAGCGACTGACGCCGCACATGCAGCGCGTGGTTCTGGGCGGCGACGGCCTCGCCGAGTTCACCGCCGGCACACGCACCGACCACTACGTGAAGCTGCAGTTCCCGGCCGAGGGCGTCACCTACCCGGAGCCCTTCGACATGCAGCGCGTCCGCGAAGAGTTCCCGCGCGACCAGTGGCCCGTGACCCGCACCTACACGGTGCGCGCCTGGGACCCCGAACTGCGCGAGCTGACCCTCGACTTCGTCCTGCACGGCGACGAGG